>DASQYY010000122.1:0-18040 GCA_035638975.1 Gaiellales bacterium | reverse complement strand
GAACGACGTCGCCCCCCTCGTGCTCGCGACCCTCGCCGTGGCGCTGGCGCCCGCGCTCGCCCTACGCTCCGCGCTCCGCTCGCGCTCCTCCATCCCGGCGCGCTCGTCGCGGCACCGCTGAGCCCGGCCTAGAGACCGGTTCGCAGATAGACATCGTTCAGCGTGTTCGTGTCCGTCGCGACTGCGGGATCCCGGGTCGTGAATGCGATCTTCGTCCCGTCTCCCGTCATGGCCACCGCTCCGTCGATGTCCCAGGCCCCATGTGGCAGCTGCACGCCGCCGTCGGAGACGCTGGCCCGGACGGCGGCCCCGCCCGTCATGTCGATCCGGTAGAGGTCACCGGTCACGTTCGTGTCGCCGGCGACCAGGGCTGAGCCGTCCATCGCCGCGACGTAGCGCCCATCGGCGGAGATGCCGTGCACGCCGATTGATCCGTTGGGCTCGTTCCGTATCGTCGTGGAGGTGGACGCCCCGCGTCGCCAGAGATACGCGTCCTGCCCGCTGCCGTTCTGGTCGAGCCCCGAGAAGGCCACGTAGCGCGCATTCGGCGTGGCCACGACACCCCACACGCTGCCTCCCCCGGCTGGGGGCAGGGGCACCTGCCACTGACGGCCGGACAGCCGGTTGCGCACATCGATGAAGAAGGCAGTGCCGTGGTGATCCTCCACGCTGAACGTCAGGAAGCGCCCGTCGTCGCTTATCGCATCCGGCACCGTGTCCTGCTTCTTCGAGATGGCGTGGGTCGTGCGGGCGGCCCGGTCGCGGATGTCGACGTACCAGGTGTCGACGTTGATCTGTCGGGTGAAGGCCACGATCCCGCCATCCGCGGAGACGACGCCACCGGTGGACGGCTGGTCGAACTGGCGGCCGGAGGTCGACACGCTGACACGGAAGGTGCGCCCCGTGGCGCGATCTCGCAGGAACACGTCGGACACGCCGTTCGTATCCGGGTGGCGCACCAGATCGCTTGCGGCCGAGGTGAAGACGACAAACCGGCCGTCGGGGCTGATCGCATTGCCGAAGCACGGGCGGTTCGCTTGCCGGCGGTGCGGGCCGACGCTGACGCGCGCGGTGCGGCCCGTTGTCAGGTTGCGGACGAACACGTCCTGCACCCCGTTCGTGTCGCCACGGACGAGATTCGAGGCACGTGAGTCGAACAGCACGAACTGCCCGTCCGGTGTGATGGCGTCGAGGTAGCTGCCGCCGTTCGCCGGGCCTCCCGTTCGGGAGACGGTCACCAGCAGGGTGGTCGGCCCGGCGCCCGCCTGCGCCGGGGCGGCCCACACGGCCACCAAGAGCAGCATGCTCGCCAGAGCTTGCCGAACGCGTGTGCGGGACGTCTCAGCAACGGCCATCGGTGCCCCTCTCCCGGCGCGGTGACCGCGCCGCCAACCTTGCGACGATGATCGTATCAAGCGTCACGAAATCTGCAACCTCGCCACGGTCCCTCGGCTAGCGTGCGTGACGATGCTTCCCGGAAGCGAACTTGTGCGAAGCGATGCGGTCGTCGCCGGGTACGACGGCTCGCCGCGCAGCGCGGCCGCGCTGGCATGGGCGATCAACGAGACGCGCGAGCACGGCGGCCATGTGATCGCCGTGGTCGCGTGGCACCATTCCCCGCTCGTGCCGGGCGGGCGCGGCCGGGAGGAGGAGGAGCGTGCCGCCGAGGAGATCGCGGCCCAGGCACGGGAGCAGCTGCAGGCGGGAATGGGTGGGGAGGTGCGCGTCGTCGAGGGCGACGCCGCCATGGTGCTGCTCGAGGCGTCGCAGCTGGCGCGGATGCTGGTGCTCGGCGAGCCGCACCACGGGCTCGGCCGGATCGGATCGGTCGCCAAGCGCTGCCGGGCCGACGCCGCCTGCCCCGTCCAGCTGGTCGGCGACGAGGGCTAGATACCCCCGGGCGCCCCCTTGGGCGCCCGGGGTGACAGCGTCAGACGCCTTCGGCGCGAGCGCTGCCGATGGACAGCCCGTAGATGACCAGGCCGTTCAGGATCACGCCGACCAGCATCGCGACCGGCGCCGTGAACACGAAGAAGAACCAGATGAATGCGGCGACCATCGCGATCACCATGCCGAGGGTGTAGCCGCTGCTGCTTCCGGAGAACACGAGCCACCCGGCCACCAGCTGCACGACGCCGATGATGAGCAGGATCCAGCCCCAGGTGCTGATGCCGGAGAACAGGAACACGCCTGAGTAGACGTTGCTCCTGTGGACCGCCGTTGCTCCGGACACGATGTTGAACGCTCCGGCGATCACCAGCCAGGCGGCGGCGAATGCCGACCAGCCGGTGAGCGGGATGTCGCTGCGCAGATCGCGCGTGCTCATACCACGCTCCTTTCGAGAGGGGTCGCAGCGCCGCTTCGCGGCCGGCCGGCCGTTTCCTGCCATTGGGCGTGGGCTCAGGCAGCGAGATCCGGTGCGGCGATCGACACCGCAACACGCAATCCGACGACCGTCACGAGCCGCGTTGGCAGCCAGCAGAGCAGGATCGGCAGCACCACCAGCGGCATCGCCACCAGGGCCGGCCCCGTGGCACAGACCTGACGCCGGAACAGCCCCGCGAGGTGCGCCTGCGCTCGCGCGTTTGGCATGACGAACACCATGCAGAGCCGAAATGCGATGCGCCGTGGAGCGTTCATAGACATAGCGATCGGCAGCGCCGCGGATATCTGTACCCCGAGCCCCATGTCCGGCACGGCGGAAGCTCAGAGCACGCGCAGGATGAGGATGATGATGATGATCAGGACGATCAGGCCGACGATGCCGATTCCCATCCGAATCCTGTGCCCCGATCGGCTCGGGCACAAACCAGCCCGCGGTGCCCGGTGCGCCCGGCTGTCAGCCCGCTGCCGGACGCTTCGGCGACCGCCGCACGGCGGGACCGATGAGGATCGGGCTCTCAACGGGAGCCGTTACGGCCGTCGTGATGGCCACGGACGGCGGCCGACCCGGCTGCTCCTGCCGGGTGTCGTCCATGCTGGCGACGTACCCGGCCGGTGGGTGACGGAAACCCACCGGCCGGTGTGATCTGTGCGACGTGGGAGCGGCGATCAGCTGCCCGCCCATGCCGCCAGCCGCGCCTGAACGTTGTCTCGCGCGGTGAAGAAGTATCCGTAGTCTGCGCCGACAACGCACCCGACGGTCTCGACGAACCGCGGATGGTATGCGGTGATTGCCGCATTGGTCGCCGTCTCGATCCGCGCCGGCGTCTTCATCATCGACACGGCCGTCTGGAAGCCGACCGGTCCCCCGTCGGCGATTGCCGCCTTGACGAGCGCGTCGCATCCCGGGCACCACGCGCCCCACGGCCCCAGGGAGCCGTCGGCGTTCACCTTCGGCTGCAGATTCGTGAACATGGTCAGCAGCCGGCCGCCGTACTTCGGCACCTCCGTCGCCTCCACGGTGGTGGCGGTCTCGAAGCTGTTGAACGCAAACCCGTACGCAACCGAGGACATGATCCCCGTCGGCTGCAGGATCGACTCCTGCGCGTCGATCGATGCGAGCCACGCCTGGGTGTCGGCCCGACGCATGGCGTCCAGCTTCTCGGCCGTGGTCGATCCGCTCGGCGCCACCTTCAGCCAGGCTGCCTGGTTGACCGGGTTGCGGTTCCAGGAACTGCTGTAGGTGCCGTTGTATGTCCCGGCCCAGGTGCCCTGGCCGAAGTTCGTGACCATCTCCGAGCCGAAGCTGGTCGCCATGGCCACTGGGATCATGTACACGTGGTCGGCCAGCCGGCCCCCGAGACCGTCCGAGCCCTGCAGATGATCGCCGACGGCCGACATCATCTGGCGGTAGAGCACGAGCAGGTCGGGATCCCACGGCACCGGTACGTGGACTCCGGTCTTCAGCCCATAGCCGTCATCCGTCGGGATGATGTACACGCTGCTGACCGGATTCTGCGGATCGGTGTATGCCCAGGCCGGGGTGTTGAACCCGGCCAGGATGCGCACGATCACGCGGTAGTGCCGGGCGGCAGCGTCCTTCAGTGACGCATCCAGGTTGCCCCACGAGAACTGCCCGCGGGACGGCTCGAGCTGGCTCCACCGCACGGTGATCGAGATGATCTTCGCGTCGGGCCAATGCGACTTCATGCTGCTGCTCTGATCGTTGCCGGTGACCAGAGACACGCCGCTCGCCCCTCCGTTCGTCCCGTGGCCGGTGACGGTCGCTCGCACGGCCCGCGAGGGACTCGACGGGTTGCCCGCTGCGTCGACCGCGACGACGGTGTAGCTGTACGTCCCCGCCGGAGGCGTATCGGTGAAGGTGGTGTCGCTGACGCTGCCGACCGCCTGGCCGTCGCGCAGGATGCGATATCCCCGCACTGCGGATCGGTCATACGAGGCCCGCCAGGCGAGCTGCACCGTGCCGCTCGCCGTGTCGGCCGTCAGGCCGGTCGGAGCGGCGGGCGCCGTGCGGTCGACGGTGATCACGGCCTGCGGTGAGAAGTTGGCCGCCTTGTTGCCCGCCCGATCCTCGGCGCGAACGATGTAGGTGTACGTCCCTTCGCCGACGCTCCTGTCCGTGAACGAGAGCCGGTCCGCCGGAACCGCCGCGATGAACACGCCGTTGCGGCGGATGTTGTACTGCTTGATGCCGGCGGGGCCCACGTCCCCGACCGTCGGCCAGACGATCGTCGGCTGGCCGTTGGTCAGCCGGGCTCCCCCCAGCCGGCTGGTGATCGACACCGGTGCCTCGGTGTCGTAGGTGACCTGGGTCGACGCGACGGTCGACCATGTGCCATCGGCCCGGACCGCCCAGACGCGGTAGGTGTGCACGCCGTCCGCCTTCAGCGCGGCGTCGGTGAACGACGTGGTGGCGACGGTGCCGAGGAAGGTGCGGTCGCGCACGACCCGGTAGGCGACGGCGCCGGCGTAGGCGTCCCAGTGCAGGGACGGCGCGCTGCTGGTGACCGGACGGTCGGCCGTAAGGCCGGAGACTGCGTCGCTCGCAGCGTTCGCACGCGCCACGAACACCGCGACGACGACCGCCGCGGCAACTCCCGCCGCGCGGACATAGATGCTGCCCATGAAGAAGACCCCCCAAGAACGACGATGATTCGTCCACCGTCGTCATCGGCGCTTCAGGGCAGCGGCTCGTCACTCAGATGGGAGCATCCGCCTCACCATTTCGCGGGAGTTTCCGCCGAGTGCTCGGTACCGGCGAGGAGCTGGAGACATCGCGATGGCCGAGGCATCGCCGGCTCAGGTTGACATCACCAACGCAACGGGGCGGTGCGGCCGGCCGGCCGCACCGCCCCGTTCACCGATCCGGCTAGAGCGTGACCCGGACGACCGAGCCGAGGCCCGTGCTCGCCGGCGCGACGCTCCAGTTGGAGAAGTACAGCGACCCGTCGCTGCCGGCCGCGAAGCCGCCGGGGAACGAGAGCCCGCCGAGCACCGTCACGGGATGGCTGCTGTGCGGTGGGACCCGCACGAGCGCGCCCGTGTTGGGAGCGGCGTTGTCGAGGCCGAGCGTGGAGAGCTCCACGGCGTAGAACCTGCCGCGCGAGAAGCCACAGCCCGTCACGGCCGTGAGCCCGGTGGCCCACTTCGTCAGCCGGTGATGCCTCTGCCACGGCGCGAACCGCCACACCGACGCGGCACCGGGAGCGTTGCCGCCGCCGGTCAGCTGGCCGATGTACAGCGCACCGTCAGGACCGCGGTCGATGCAGGTCGGCACGGCGTCCGATGACGGCGGGTTGGGCAGCCACTGCACCACGTGCACGCGGCCGCGTGCGTCGATGCGGTTGATCGTGTTCGCGCCCGCGTCCACCACCCACTGCTGGCTGTTGGAGGCGGCGTACACGCCGTACGGGTTCGCGTCCGGGTACTGCCCCGGCACGAGGTTCTTGTGCCGGCTCGTCCAGATGAAGCTGCGGCGCCCGACATCGGCCACCGTATGCCACGAGCCGCTCACCGAGCCGCGGATGAGGCGGCCCAGCTGCGACCGGACGTGCGCCCGGAATCGCGGGGTGAACCCGGAGGACGGCACGAACTGCGGAGCGCCGGTGATGATCCCGTAGATGCTGGAGCGGCCGAGCACGTCGATGCCGTCCACCCCGGTCGCACCGGAGCCGTCCTTGCCGGCCAACGACACGAGGCCGTCGATCACGGTGCGGACACGGTGCTTTGCGATGTTGACGATGCCGATCTTGCTGGTGAACCCGATGCAGGTGTCACCCTGCTCGCCGCCCGGGATGCAGCGGCTGCCGCCGTGGCCGGCCTCCGCCACGAACAGCCGGCCGCCCGCGCCGAATGCGAGATCGCGGGGGTTGTCGAGCCCCGACGCGATCACCGTCATGTGGGCGTGCGGCCGGGCCGCCACGGACGTTGCCGACACCGCCAGCATCGCCACCGCCGCGACCCCCAGCGCGCACGCCAGATTCCATCTGCGCATGAATCCCCCTTCGTTCCGCTTGGTGGAGCCGGCCCCCCCGGGCCAGAGGCGCCACCATACACCTTCCCGGGCACCCTGTCAGGGCGCCCGGGGCCTCGCCGCTCAACCGGCCGGCCGTGGATGCTCGTCGCCGAGCGCGGCCTTCACCTGCGGTGCGAACCGCTGGAGCAGGAGCGCTGCGAGCAGCAGCACAGACCCGGTCGCGATGAACGAGACGGCGCGAGCCATTGCGGTGAGGAACGTGAGGTCGTAGAGGAACAGCTTGCCGAGCGCGACGAAGAGCAGCGCGATGCCGCCCGCTCGCAGGGCCCGCCGTTCGCCGCGAAGTGACGCGACGACCAGCGCCAGGCCGACGAGCACCCAGCCCACCGAGACCAGCACCTGGCCCTGCTGGAAGTGGTCGTGAACGGACTCGGCCAGGCCTGGGTCCGCCACCAGCTGCTCCGCTCCGAGGATTGCCGCCGAGAGTGTCCACAGCGCCGAGGCGCCCGCCAGGTAGACGAGCAGCGTCGCCGCCTGGAAGCGGCCGACCAGCCAGCGCACCCGCATGGAGCGGTCGCGCGCTGCCGCAGCCGCGGCGAACAGGGCGAGGGTGGAAGCGACGGCGGCGGCCAGCCCGCTCGCGGGGGTGTGGCCGGTGCGGAACAGCATCTGCGGCGTCTCGTAGGCCGCGAGCACCACCGCGGTGATGCCGAGGGCGCTGACAGCGGCGATCTCGGCGATGACCTGCCGGGCCAGCCGGCTGCGCACCGGACGCGGCCAGGCCAGCTCGAGGGCGCTCCAGCCAGCTGACATGGCCGCAATGGCGACCAGCGGGTACTGCCCCGGCAGGAGCATGCAGGCCAGCTGCGCGGCGAGCAGGAACGGCGCCCAGAGAGCGTAGGAGCGGCGAGTGGGATCGAGCAGCGCCGACGCGAAGACGCCGGTGCCGACGCATGCGATCAGGATGCTCGCCCAGCCCGCGCTCGTCCCGTGGTGGGCGATGGCATTCAGTGACTGGTCGTACGACCACGCGGCGACGAGTCCGAGCCCCAGACTCCCGGCCGAAGCGGCCAGCAGCGGATGGTGCCGCAGCCGCCGGCGCAGCGCCGGCACGTGCACGGCGCCGGCCAGCACCGCGCCCATCGCCAGCCAGGCCCACATGACGTACGGCGGCTCGAGGGCCTCCGCGAGCAGATAGGCGAGCATGGCCACCGGAAGGAGCAGCGCGTGCTCCATTTCGGGTCGCGCCGGCCGGCGCACCGACCAGGCCAGCACGCCCGCCGAGGCGGTGAGCACGGCCAGCGGCACGAGGCCGTTGCCCGCACCGACGCCCACCCAACCGGCCTGCGCCAGGTCGCGGATGGGGGCGACCACGCGCATCGCAACGATCAGTCCCGTCAGCCACCAGCCGCAGCCGATGACGATGGCCGCCTCATCCTGCAGCCACGAGATCATCCAGCCCGAGCGGCGGTAGGCGAACAGCGCCGCGGCCATGGCCGCAAGTGCGACCGTCGCCCAGGTGCCGTCGAGCGCCCACAGCGGCAGGTATGCGAGCGCGATCGCGGGCAGGCCCCAGATCGCGGCTCGCTCGGGGCCGGCGATCCGGCGAAGCCCGTAGGCATACACGACGCCGGCGGCGGCAAGGGCGATGATCGCCAGCGAGCCCTGCCACGACCCGTCGCCCAGGTTGGGCAGACGCTCGGGCGACGGCGCAACCACCGCAAGTGCGCTCAGCGTTGCCAGCACCAGGTAGACGCCTGCGGCGACGGTCAGCCGGATCTGCCGCACGGACGACCGCCGTGCGATCCGCTCGGCGGCGGCTACCAGGAGAGCGGACTGCGCCGACCAGACGGACGGAAGCGCCGCACCGCCCAGGAGCAGCCCGGTCGCGGCCGCGATCAGCGTCAGCGAGAAGGCCCCCAGGACGTCGGTGAGGTCGGCGTGACGGCGGCGTACCGCGTAGGGCACCGCGGCGGCGCCGCCCCACACGGCCGCGACGCCGAGCAGCGTGAGGCCGGCGAGGGAGTGCCCATCCACCGTGCGCGAGCCCGCGAACAGGAACGTGCCCGCGAGCGAGAGCGTGAACGAGCTGGCCGCGATCAGCCAGCCAAGCGGCGTGATGCCCTCGACCGGTCGCAGCAGCTCGACCAGGAACAGCAGGCACAGGAAGAGCGCGACGACCACGCCAGTCGCCATCACCGGCGCGCCGAAGCCGATGCTGCCCGACTCGTGGATCAGCAGCGCACCGGTCTCGGCCGTGGCGATCAGCCACGCGCTGGACACGAGGTACTGCCAGCGGAACCGGACATACAGCGGCAGCGCGGCACCCAGCATGACTGCGGCGTAGAGCACCGCATAGGCGGTGAAGTCGTCGGCGGTCGGTGCGATGGAGCCGCCGCCCGCGCCGACCAGGACGGGAGCGAGCATGGCGGCCGATACGCCGAAGGCGGCAAGCGGCTCCTGGCCGAACCGGATGGCGACGATCACGGCCAGCGCCGCAATCGCCGCGGCGAGCCCGGAGGCCCCGGCGGCGCCGACGTAGCCATACAGCGCCGCGGCGGCCCACAGCGTTGCGTAGAGCCCCGCGATGCCGGCACCCGCCGCGGCGAGGATGGCGTCCGCCCGCCAGCTGCGGCGGTCGAGCTCGATCGAGACGCCGAGCAGCGCAGCCGAGACGACCACGCCGATCCCGAGGCGCATCGGCGGCGTTACCCAGCCGCGGCTGGCCGCGAGCACGAACAGCAGCACGACACCGAGCACCGTCGCCACCGCCCCGGCCCAGGCCAGGGTGCGGGCGGTGAAGACGCGCGCGGCCACCTTGCCCCAGTCGATCGGCTCGCGCGACGGAGGCGGGGTGTAGGCAGGAGGAGTCACGGGCCGGGGCTGCGCAGCGGCCGGCCGGGGCGCGGCGACCGCGGGCGGTGGCTCGACGGCCGGCGGGGGCGGCTCGTAGACGGGCAGCTCATGCGCGGGCGCGGGTGCAGCGCGCTCGGCCCCGATCGCGGCGACCGTCTGCTCCAGCGTCCAGACGCGGGCGGTCAGCCGGGCGATCTCGGCCTCGAGCTGGGCGGGTGTGGGGCCCTGATCAGACATCGCTCACTCCTGATATATCATCGGTGCTATGAATCGTCAAGTACCGCATGGGACGATCATGCGCCGGCAGGGTGGCAGGCGGCGTCCGGGGAACCCCTATGCGTGGCGAACTACGCCGCGACCTTGTAGCTCTGGCCCAGGATCCAGAGGCCGAGCACCGTGTAGCCGATCATCAGCGCGATCAATGGGGCCTGAGCGCGGATCGCGGCGCGGTGACGGGGCGCCGTCGAGACGGCGATCCGGTGCGCCGCCAGGATGGCGACGATGTGGCCTGTGACGATCAGCCCGACCTGCAGCGCCCACACGAGACCGGCCGGGTAGCCCGTCCAGACGCCGATATCGGGCACCCAGTCGGTCTCGAAGGGATCGACGACAACCTTCCAGGTGAGCTGCCCGTAGGCGACCAGGTACAGCAGGTAGTGCGCCGCGAAGTAGACGGCGACGATGGGGAGCAGCGTGGGCGCGTACCGGTCGGCTGCGGTCGATGTCGAGGTGCCCATCCGCCGGCCGGTCAGCCATGCCACGACAACGAACGCGAGCAGCAGGGGCACCATGCAGACGACCATGGTCACGGTCGAGAGCTGGGTGATGTTGAGCCCGCCGCCGGTGTGGCGGTCGATCCACAGGAACAGCCGGTTCGATTGCTCGGTCTCCGAGAATCCGTCGAACAGCACGAGGGTGAGCAGCACCAGGATGAACGCCGCTCCGCCCGGGAGCAGGGCGATGTCGCGCCAGGCACCGGCCAGGAGCCCGCGCCATCTGATCCCGCGATTCGCCGGCTGCGCGGCCAACCAGCACTCGGGGCAGCCCACGACCTCCCCCGCCCCCGTCTCGTGCAGCTCGCCCGGGCATCCCTCAGGCGGAGCAGTCGCATACCACTCGAGCGGCGACACCCGCGCGAGCAGGCGGGAGAAGACCGTGAACAGGTCGCCGCGGCTGAGCCAGACGCTCGAGCCGAACAGGGCCATGCCGACCACCTGGCCGGCGAGGTAGAGGACGATGATGGCCGCAAGCACGTCAGGCACGCTGCCCTTCGGCCAAGCCAGCTCCATCCACCCCCAGACGAGCAGCAGCGCGACGCTCGGCCACTGGCCCAGCCGCTCGGGGTAGGCGAACGGCGCCTCGCCAACCGCGCGGTCGATCAGCTCGCCGATCAGGCGCAGCGGGTTGATCATGTCCCAGACCGGCCCGACCGCCGCGGAGAGCAGCCCCAGGCCGACCCAGAAGTCGACCCACACGAGCAGCGTGGCCGGGTTCACGCTGAACTCCTGCGTCCCGAGCAGGCCGGCGACGATCACCTCGATCAGCAGCACGCCCACGACCGCGCGGGCCCCGTTCAGCAGCCACGCCCGTGGGCGGTGGTACAGGTTGCGGCCCGGCCGCACCTCCAGCGAGGAATCGAACATCGTCGCCGCGGGGACGGAGACCGCGACCGCGAGGGCGCCGCCCACGACGTAGAGCCAGAGCGGGAGCGGGAACTGGTAGTCGACCGACCCCACGGCGTGCGCCGCGGCAACGCTGGGCACAGCCAGCGCGCCCATGGCGACGGCGAGGATGAGCAGCGCAGCCGAGGCCGTTCGTCGACGGAGCGCGGGCATCGCCGCCCGATCATAGCCTGCCGGCGTGAGACCCCGATTGGCCCGGCGACCGGACGTGCTGAGCCGCCTCCTCCCCCGATCGTGGCCGCGCGTACCGCGAAGCGGGGATGGCGTCCGCGGGCCCGCCAAAGCATGCTTCCGGGCATCGCTACCGTCACCGCATCCGAGGTGGATCACGACCGGGCGCTGGCCGCCTTCGACATCGAGCGTGCCGCCCGGTCGCTGCTTGCGGAGCGGGTGCACGACGGCCTCGTCCAGAACGTCGCCGCAGCCCTGCTGCTGCTTGCGACGGTGCAGGCCGACGCCGCGAGCGCCGACAGGTTCCAGCGCGGCATCGACATCCTGCGCGCGGCCTTCGCCTCGGGTCGCCGGGACGTGCTCGGCTCGATGGATCCGCTCGACCGGCCGCTCTCCTTCACGCTGCCGCTGCTGCTCGAGGGGACGGGCGCCGGAGGTTCCGTGACCGCCCCCGACGACCGCCTTCCCCGCGGGCTGGAGATCGCTGTGTTCCACGCAGTGCAGGATGCGCTGCACTGGAGCTGCGGGCCGCGACCTGTGTGCGTGCGCGTCTGCGTCGGCGACGACGCCGTGGTGGCCGGTGTCCGGGCAGACATCGGCCGGCTCGACCAGCTGGTGGCCGGCCTCGATTTCCGCATGCGCCTGCTGGGCGGATCAGCTCGGGCGCTGACCCGCGACCGCGGCGTCGCGGTACGGCTGCCCGTGAATCACCCGGTGTAGCGCGGCGGCACGTCCGAGCCGGGCTCCTGGCCCTCGACCGACGTGGCCGCCACCCCGCGCTGCTCGAAGCTGCGCTGCCGCACGGGCGCATCGACCACGTCGGCGCTCGGCACCCCGGCGAGCACCCACCCGATCACCGTGCCGGCGATGGCGAGCAGCCCGGGCAGGCCGACCACCCACACCCACGGGTCGCTGGTGGTCCCGGTGTACTTGTGGGAGTGCAGCAGCGCCACCAAGACGCCGCCGATGACAAGGCCGGCCACGGTGCCGGCCAGGATCGTGAGCAGGCGGCGCCGCCTGCGCGGCGGGCTGTCCGACAGGATCGGCGCGCCCTTGTGCGAGTCGGCCCGGCGGACATCCAGCTGATCATGGGTGCTCATGCCGGTCCGTTACCCGGGCGGTGTCCGGCCAAACATGGTCACGCCCGGTCGATGCGGCACGCGTAGCAGCCCGGTCCGGCGAAGTGCGCGAACACGTAGGACGTCCGCCCGTCGGCCAGCATCGCGGCCGCTTCCCGCTCGACCTCGAGGCCCTCGATGACCGCCGTGCTCGTGATCATGTGGCGGTCGTCGTAGCCGCGAAGGGAGAGCCGCCGCGGTGCGAGAATCTCCGGCACCGCACTGCCCGGCTCGCGGCCGGGGCACGCGTCGCGATGGATGTAGACGGGGCTGCGGGCCGTGTAGGGGCTGTCGGCGGCGGGCGGCTGCACCGAGAGCAGAAGCACCCGCTCGGCGGCGGGCTCCTCGGTCAGGCAGCAGCGCACGGGGAACGAGCCGCCGTCGGGCGCGGGCGAGACGGCGGTGCCGTCGGCGACCGACGACACCCGTGCCTCGGCCACGAGGGCCGCCGGCAGCGGGGAGAAGCGACGCGATGTCATGACTGGCTCCTTGCAGGGGGACATCCCTACAACGGCCGCCGCGCACGCCCCGTGAGAGCGGATCAGCGGCGGTCGGTGCGGCGGCGCCGTTTGTTGCCGCGCATCGACCGCGCCGCGCGGCGAACGAGATCGCGCGGGCCCTCGCCCGGACGCCCCTCCACCACGCCCACCGAGACACCGCCGCTGATCTCGCCCACGCGCCGATGCAGCGGCTGGCGGCCGAACCGGCGGAGGATGCGCTTGGCCTGGCGCCGCGCCTGCTTCTCGGTGACGTCGGGCAGGATCACGACGAACTCGTCGCCGCCCATCCGCGCGGCCACCGTCCCCTCGTCCACCGCTTCGGTGATGGAGCGAGCCAGGGCCGCGATGAGGTGATCGCCCTGCTGGTAGCCGAGCTCGTCGTTGACCTCCTTGAGACCGTCAACGTCCAGCAACAGCAGGCAGACGTCGACGCCGCTGCGGCAGATGCGATCGAGCTCGTTGTCGAGCGCACGGCGGTTCGCGAGGCCCGTCAGCTGATCCGTCAGCGCGGCACGGCGCAGCTCCTCCGCCTCGAGCCGCGCGTAGACGAGCGGCGCGACGACATCGGCGAAGCTGCGCAGCTGGGCGCGCTCCTGGGCGCGGATCCAGCGGCCGTCCACCCGCGCCGCGACCAGCTCGCCGAGGCGCGCGCCGGCGTGGCGGAGCGGGATGCGCACCTCGGTGCCCAGCGGCCGCATGTCGAGCATCGCGATCGTGTCGTCATCGTCCTGCGGGGCGATCGGCTCGTCGAACACCCGCCCGGCCAGCCGGCGCGGGTCGAACCCGTCCATCGAGGCGGCGATGTCGGGCACGAGCTCCTCCGCGCCGTCGCAGATGGCCTCGGGGAGCAGTGCCAGTCGCGGCTCCTCGAACACCTCCGCGAGGATCACGGGCAGCGCCGATTCGAAGGCGCGCTGCGCCTCCTCATCCCACGCATCATCGTCTGCAGGTACGGCCGCGACGGAGCCACGCACGGTCATGCCTCGACTGTACGTGCCAATCGGGTGATTCGCGCTCACCCGATTGAGGGAGGCCCCTCGTGACGTGCTAGTCGCGGTCGCGCAGGTGGTCGGTCGCGAGCCGGATGCGGTCGCGGAGCCGGAGCTGCTGCGTGTCCTCCCCCACGTCCCCCCGATCGATCGGGTCGAGGGTCATGCGGACGGGCTCCTCATCCGGATCGAGAGCCGGCTCGGACAGCGGCGCCGGCGCCTGACGGGCGAAGTGCAGCTGCCGCTCGAGCTCATCGATGCGGTCGAGCAGCATCGAGATGGCACGGCCCATCGCCCGCCGCTCCGGATCCTCGACGGTCGACAGCTGCTGCGCCCAGCGACGCAGCTCGCGCTGCTCCCCCACGTTCATCGCGCCAAGTGTACGCGACGAATGTGGGAGAGCAACGCCCTGTCTTCAGCGACCGTCCACCGTGAGCTCGACCATCGCGAAGTTCGTGGCATCGCTGCCCAGCTCCGAGATGGCCAGGTCGGCCCCGCCTGCCAGACCGCCGGTGAACTCTAAGCCGGGCACCGGGATGTCAGCGGTCTGCCAGGCACCGGTGTTCGTCTTCGTGACGGTCACCGCCTGGTCCGGCCCGTTGCCCCACGCCATCTGGAAGCTGCCTGTCCCGTTGTCCAGGTAGGTGACATGCAGCGTTGTCTGCGCGGCGGCGATGCCGCTGCGAAACGCCGGGTCGAGAGCGAAGCTCATCGTGCTCTGCGCCGTGCCACCCGTGATGCGCCGCGCGTAGCGGCCGTACCGCTGCGCGGCGGGCCCGATCATGGAGGCGCCGGCGTTGCTGTCGACCGGGGTCGAGGTCGTGTTCGGGTTGAGCTGGGTCATGAACCAGGTGAAGTCCCCGGCCATGCGCCCGCTGCCCTCACGCAGCGCGACCCAGGCGCCGGGAGAGCCGGCGGGGTCCCACTGGTGCCCGGCATACCGGTTCGCGAAGTCGAACACAGCCCGGAACTCGGGGTTGGCCTGGCCCTGCGCGAGCACATCACCGTACACCGCGATCGACCGCACGCCCTTGTCGAGCTCGAGCAGGATGCGCCACCAGTTCCAGGAGACGAGGTTCTTCTTTCCCGCGTAGCTGATCGGCTCCCAGTAGGCGTTCGTGCTGCCGAGCTTGACGTTGTCGTATGCGTAGAGGTCGAACGCGTCTCGGACAGGGTTCGGGTCGACATCCGACGCGGTGCCCATGATCCAGGCGCCACCCGGGCCGAGCCAGGTGGTCGGGCAGTGGCCGGGCCACTGCGTCCAGACCTGCGCCCGCAGCGCCACCTGCACCTCGGGCAGCATCTGCACCCGGTACAGGTTCATCACGTCGTAGTAGTACTGGTCTGCGACGGTCTTCGACCAGACGGTCGAGACCTTGTGCCCGCTCGGGGTTGCCTTGCAGGTGTAGCCCGCCGGCATGTCGGTGAGCTCGGTACCGATCGCGTTTGGGGCGGCGCGCACGAGCGCCACCTGAGCCAGGTACGGCGAGGCCTTGAGGTGCGCGGCCAGGGCCGACACGAGCTCGGTCTGCACCGTCTCGTAGACCGGGTCCCAGTACTGCGGCGCCGGCTGCCCGTGCACGGTGCCGCAGTTGGCAACGACGTTCCAGAGCCACGACGGCTTGGTCTGAGTGGAGTTCACCTGGACGGTCGCGACCTTCCCGATCGACGCGTAGTACTTCAGCTCGGAGTCAAGCGACGACCAGTTGAACGTCCGGCGCTTGGGCTCGATGGTCGCCCAGTCCAGCGTGATCTGGCCGCCACGCACGTACGGCGCAGTGGCCCCGGAATCCTTGCCCCAAACCTGGTAGATGCCCGCCGGCGGAAGCGTGCCAGCCGTTGCGGAGGCGGTGACGGCTCCCCAGGCGACGAGCGCGAAGAGCACAACGCAGATGCGTCGAGTGAGCATTGAAGACCCCTTCCCTCAAGCGGCCGACCCCGGCCTGAGGGGGTACATCGGTCGTCAGGGAGGCGGCCCATCCCCCGCGAGGTGGTTCGTCTCATCCCCCATCAGGGCACCCCGGCCGACCCCGTTTTGGGTACCGCCGGCACCGCAATCGCGCCCTGGAAGCGGGATCAGCCTCACGCGTCGCGGATGATGCGCTCCCAGTTCGCGAAGCGCGGCTGGCTCTCCATTCCAGCTCGCTGGTAGACGCGTGTGGCTCCCGTCGTCGACTCGCTGTCGACGTAGAGCATGACGCCCGCGCGCCCCCGCTCATAGAACTGGGCAAAGCTCCGCAGCAGCAGCGACTGACCGATGCCGCGCCCGCGCTCCGCGCGGCGCACGCCGAACAGCTCGACGTACCCGAGCGTCGGATCCTCATCGGCGACCGGGAGCCCGAGCAGCGCCCCGACCTCCACCCCGTCGCGGCGGGCGACGAGCCATAGCGAGGGGTCGTGGCGCTCGACGACGGTGACGTGGGTGTGCAGCCAGACGTCTCGAGGCGGCAGCCCATCGCCGTAGTGATCCTCGAATGCCTCGGCCAGGCAGTCGTACACATCGCCCTCGTGGCCCGGGGCGATGCCGCCGAACTCGATTCCGGGCACGTCATCCGGACGCTGCGGCGGCCCGTCGAACCACCGTTTCATCACCCAGAAGATGCGGCGCTCCTCGAACCCGTGGTCGGTCAGCAGGCGCGCCACGCCCGGCTCGTCGACCAGCGCGCCCATGCGCCAGATCACCTGCTCTCCGGGAGGGGCAGCGGCCGCGTAGCCGGAGGCCCGGCGCTCCAGCTCCGCCACGATCGCACCGCCGACGCCGCGGCTGTGGTGCTCCAACGCGACGGCGCCGACCGAGAATACTGACGTGTGGGGCGGATCGGACTGGATGAAGAAGTACCCGGCGAGGTCGCCGGCCGGGCCGACCACCACGCCGAAGTCGCGCTCGATGTCGACGCCCGGCGCCGTCCACCGACCCGCGACCCAGTCCAGCGAGGTGAACGCGACGCCGGAGAGGGCCTGCGATTCCCGGTTGATCATGTCGACGATCGCCGGGCCCTCCCGCACCTCCGGCGGTCGCACGCTGTAGCCGTCCGGGAATCCCACGCGGCGATGCTACCGGCGCGCTGCGGGCCGTGCCCAGGGCCGCGTGGCCCCGGGCACGGTGCTGTGCGGATCAGATCAGGCGGCCGTGCCTGCTGCCACCGGTGACCAGCCGGTAGACCGCGAGCAGGACGAGCGACCCGATGATGGCCGTGATCCAGGTCGAGATGTCGAAGAAGTTGTCGAGCGGGTGGGCGTTGAACAGCGCCGATGCCAGGAACCCGCCCAGCAGCGCGCCCACCACGCCGATGATCATCGTGACGATGATGCCGCCGGGATCGTCACCCGGCATGATCGCCTTCGCGATCGCCCCGGCCAGGAGGCCGAGGATGAGAAACGCAATGATGCCCATGCATCCTCCCCAGTGTGTTCCAGTGGACGCCCAGAGGCCTACCCGGCGAGGGCGGCCCCTAACCGGGACACGAGCCCCGCGCCGTGTCCTAGAGTCCCGCGCCGTGCCCTCGCCCTCCTCAGCGCTGGAGCGCCGCTACAGGGAGCGCAGCCTCTGGCTCGACGGCCTCAGCGAGCCGCTGAAGCCGCGCGCGCCGCTGCCCGGGGACGTGGAGTGCGATGTGGTCGTCGTCGGCGCCGGGTTCACCGGTCTCTGGGCCGCGTACTACCTCAAGCAGCACCAGCCGGACATCCGCGTCGTGGTCGTCGAGCGAGAGATCGCGGGCTACGGCCCGTCCGGCCGCAACGGCGGCTGGGTGTCGTCCGGCATCTCCGGCAGCGCCGCGGTCTATCGGAAGCGCGGCGGGTGGGACGCCGTGCGCCGCGCCGAGCGCGAGACCGAGCGCACCGTCGATGAGATCGGCCGCGTGGTCTCGGCGGAGGGCATCGACTGCGGGTTCTTGAAGGCGGGCGACCTGATCGTCGCGACCACGCCGCCACAGCGCGACCGGCTGCTCGCGTCCGCGCGCGCCGAGAGCGAGCTGGGAGCGACCGAGGAGGACGTGCGCATCCTGACGCCGGTGCAGAGCGCGGAATATGCGCGTGTCGCCGGATGCATGGCCGCCTCCTACTCCCCCCACGCGGCCCGCGTGAACCCCGCGCAGCTGGTCCGCGGACTGGCCGAGGCATGTGAACGGCTGGGGGTGACGATCCACGAGCGCACGGCCGCCCTCGAGATCGAGCCGGGCCGGGTGCGATGTCAGGGCGGCACCGTTCGGGCCGAGACGGTGCTGCGTGCGACCGAGTCCTACACCACGCAGCTGCCCGGGGAATCACTGCGCTACCTGCCGCTCTATTCGCTGATGATCGCGACCGAGCCGCTGCCTGCCGAGGTCTGGGAGCAGCTGGGATG
>DASQYY010000121.1:0-9400 GCA_035638975.1 Gaiellales bacterium | reverse complement strand
GCCGGCCGACCGGCGCGTGCGGATGCTGGTCGTCACGGATGACGGCCTCGTGATGCGCAGGCGAATCCTGAAACGGCTGTCGCAGGCGCCCGAGCCGATCGCACGGCTGTCCGAGCAGGATCAGCGCGCCCTGCGCGAGATCCTGGCGAGGGCGCTGGAGCACCAGGCGTGATCGCCCCGCAGACGCGCCGCATCATGGCGCTGTTCCGCCCCTACCGCACGCGGCTCGCAGGCGTCCTGGCGATGATCGCCGTCTCGGCCGGCATCAGCCTGATCTCGCCGTTCCTGCTTCGCGACCTGCTCGACAACGTGCTCAGCAAGGGCGCGCACCTGGATACCACCCGGCTCGCCGTGCTGGTCGGCGGGATGGTTGCGATCCCGATCATCACCGGTGCGATCGGGGTCGCCCAGACGTGGCAATCGAACCTGATCGGCCAGCAGGTGATGCACGACCTGCGGGCGTCGGTCTACAGCCACCTCCAGCGGCTGTCGCTGGCCTTCTTCACCCGCACCCGTACCGGCGAGGTGCAGTCGCGGATCGCAAACGACATCGGCGGCGTGCAGACCGTGGTGACGACGACCGCGACGTCGATCGTCTCCAACGTGACGACCGTGCTGGCGACGACGGTTGCGATGGCGCTGCTGGACTGGCGGCTGACCATCGCCTCGTTCGCCATCCTGCCGCTGTTCGTCTGGATGACCCGTCGGGTCGGCCGGGTGCGAAAGGCGCTCGCCGCGACCATGCAGGGGTCGCTCGCGGACATCTCGACGCTGGTCGAGGAGTCGCTGTCGGTGTCCGGGGTGCTGCTGGCGAAGACGATGGGGCAGACCGGCGATCTGACGAACCGCTTCACGGACGAGAGCAGGCGGCTGGCCGACCTGGAGCTCAGACAGCGGATGGCCGGCCGCTGGATGATGGCAACGGTGCAGTCCACCTTCGCGATCATGCCGGCGCTGATGTACGGCATCGCCGGGCTGACGATGGCCCGCGGCCACGGGGCGATCTCGATCGGCACGCTCGTGGCCTTCACCACGCTGCAGACGCGGCTGCTGTTCCCGATCGGCTCGCTGCTGAACGTGCAGGCCGACCTGCAGACGTCGACCGCGCTGTTTGATCGGGTGTTCGAGTACCTCGACCTGCCGGTGGAGATCGAGGAGCCCGCCGACCCGGTGCCGTTCGACCCGGCCCATGCCCCGGGACGCGTGGAGTTTCGCGACGTCGGCTTCCGCTACGAGGACGTCGGCCGGCCGACCCTGCAGGACATCAGCTTCACGGCCCCGGCCGGCAGCCGGGTGGCGGTGGTCGGCGAGACCGGTTCCGGCAAGACCACGCTCGGCTACCTGACGGCGCGGCTCTACGACGTGACGGAGGGAGCCGTGCTGATCGACGGGGTGGACATCCGCGATCTCAGTTTCGACGACCTGCGCGCGACCGTGGGCGTGGTCTCGCAGGAGACCTACCTGTTCCACGGCACGGTGCGGGACAACCTCCGCTTCGCGAAGCCCACGGCCACCGACGGGGAGCTCGAGCAGGCGGCTCGGGCCGCCCAGATCCACGAGCATCTGGCATCGCTGCCGGACGGGTACGACACGGTCGTCGGCGAGCGCGGGTACCGGTTCTCCGGCGGGGAGAAGCAGCGTCTGGCGATCGCCCGCGCGATCCTCCGCGACGCGCCGGTGATGGTGCTGGACGAGGCAACGAGCGCACTTGACGTGGAGACCGAGCGGGCCGTGCAGGAGGCGCTGGAGCAGCTGTCGCGCGGCCGCACCACGGTCACGATCGCGCACCGGCTGTCGACCATCCGGGACTCCGACCAGATCCTCGTCCTCGACGAGGGGCGGATCGTGGAGCGCGGCACGCACGAAGACCTGGTCGCGCACGGCGGCCGCTACGCCGCGCTGGTCGAGCGCGACGCCGTCGTCGGCGTGTAGCGCACGGCCATGTTCGGTCTACACTTTGGATCCAAACCAATGGCCGACCGCTCGTACCGCACCGCCGACCCCTACCGCGACACGGACGTGATCGACGCCCGCGGGCCGCGCGCCAACCAGCTCGCCGTCGGGCTGGTGTCCCTGATCGGCGTGGCGACCGGCCTGTGGTGGCTGCTCGCCCTGGTTGCCGTGCAGCTCGCGCTCGGCCTGACGCTCGGACGCCGCTGGTGCCTGGCATGCGTCGCCTACTTCGAGCTGATCCAGCCGCGAATGGGCGAGGGGCCGCTCGAGGACGCGCGGCCGCCGCGCTTCGCCAACGTGATGGGCGTCGCCGTGCTGGGCGCGGCCAGCGTCGCCTACCTCGCCGGGGCCGAGGTCGTGGGGGCGGTGCTCGGCCTGCTGGTCGCGGCGCTCGCCCTGCTCTCGGCATTCACCGGCTTCTGCACCGGCTGTCAGATCTACAAGGTCTACGCCAGGCTGCGCGGGCTGGGCAGAGGACATGGGCACATCGAGCGTGTGGAGCCGAGCGATTTCGGCGGCGACCTGGGCGAGAACACCGTGGTGCAGTTCACGCACCCGCTCTGCTCGGACTGCCACAGGCTGGAGCGGAAGCTGCGGGAGAGCGGCCGGCGGGTGGTGGCGGTCGACGTCCGGCGAAGCCCGGAGCTGGCACGCAAGTACGGCGTGGGCGTGGTGCCGACGGCGGTCGCGGTGGACGGCACCGGCCGCGTGCTGGCTCGCCTGGCCTGAGCACAGGGCGGGCGGACCGGCCGGCCTGCGGCCGGCCGGTCGGTGTCAAACCCGACACACCGGGCGTTCGACCGTTTCGACGGCACTTCGTTGCGCTTCCCGGGATGGTTGACCCGAACGGCAGCCGGCGGTGTCAAACCAGGCCGTCGGGCGGCGTTGCCGGACCGTGCCTGATTCGTTGGCGCTCGTCACCCCGCCGTGACGGTTCCCCTGGGCGTCACGGCAGGTACAGTTTGCCCCGATGCCGCGCGACTACCCGACCGTCCTCGACCTCGTCGGCAACACCCCGGTCGTGCGGTTGCAGCGCATGTCCCAGGGGCTGGCGCCGACCATCCTGGCCAAGCTCGAGTACCTGAACCCGGGCGGGTCGGTCAAGGACCGCATCGGACTGCGCATGATCGAGGCCGCCGAGCGCGAGGGGAAGCTGCGGCCCGGTGGCACGATCGTCGAACCGACCTCCGGCAACACCGGTGTCGGGCTCGCCATCGCCGCCGCGATCCGCGGCTACCGCTGCATCTTCGTCATGCCGGACAAGATGAGCCAGGAAAAGATCTCGCTTCTGCGCGCGTACGGCGCCGAGGTCGTGATCTGCCCAACCGCCGTCGAGCCGGAGTCGCCGGAGAGCTACTACAGCGTGTCGGATCGCCTCGCGGAGGAGATCCCCGGCGGCTTCAAGCCGAACCAGTACGCGAACATGGCCAACCCGCAGGCCCACTACGAGACGACCGGCCCGGAGATCTGGGAGCAGACCGGCGGCGAGCTGGACGCCGTGGTGATCTCGCTCGGCACCGGGGGCACGGTCTCCGGCGTCGCCCGCTACCTGAAGGAGCGCAAGCCCGACCTGGTGGTCGTCGGCGCGGACCCGGAGGGCTCGATCTACTCGCAGCCTGACGACGTCCACCCCTACATGGTCGAAGGCATCGGCGAGGACTTCTACCCGGCCACCATGGACCTGTCGCTGATCGACGAGTACGTCACCGTCAGCGACCGCGACTCGTTCATCACGGCGCGCCGGATGGCGCGCGAGGAGGGGCTGCTGGTCGGCGGCTCCGGCGGCACGGCGGTGTGGGCGACCCTCGAGACCGCCCGGAAGTACGGCCCCGACGCCACCATCCTCACGATCATCCCCGACGGCGGCCGCGCCTACCTCTCCAAGTTCTACGACGACAACTACATGCTCGAGTACGGCTTCCTCGAGCGCAGCGCGCCATCGCCCACGGTCGAGGAGGTGCTGCGGCACACGCGCCGGGAGCACACCGAGCTGCCCCAGCTGGTCACCATCGAGGCCAGCCACAAGGTGGGCGAGGCGATCGACCTGATGCAGCGCTACTCGATCTCGCAGCTGCCCGTCGTCCGCACCAGCCCGGCCGAGTCGCTCTCCGACGTGGTCGGCTCGTTGCAGGAACGGGGCCTGCTCGACCGCGTGTTCAAGAACCCGGATGCGCTGAACGAGGGCGTCGCCCAGGCGATGCAGCCGCCCCTGCACGTGGTCGATTCGCGTGAGTCGGTCGACCGTGTGTTCGCCGACCTGACGGCGGGCAGCCCGGCGGTGGTGGTCGCGCAGAACGGCCGCCCGTCGGGCATGCTGACCCGGTCAGATCTGCTCGAGTACCTGGCCGACCGGCGCTCCGCGGTGTGACGCCGCCGATCACGATCGCCGAGGTACGGCATCGTGCCGTTGCCGCGCAGGGCTACGCGTCCCGCGCCCGGCGCGGCAGCCCCGCGGAGGTCGAGGCGGCAATCGACCGTCTGGGCTGCGTGCAGCTCGACTCCATCTCCGCCGTGGAACGCAGCCACCGGATCACCATCGGCGGGCGCGTCGGCGCGTACCCGCGCGGCACGGTGTCGAAGCTGCTCGGAGCCGGCCGCGTGTTCGAGTACTGGGCGCACGAGGCCTGCCTGATCCCGGCGGCAGACTGGCCGGTGTGGCGCCGCAGGATGGAGGCGCGGCGGGCGCACCACTGGTACGGGCCGGTGATCGACTCCGACCCCGAGCTGGCCGAGCGCGTGCTGTCGGAGATCCGCGAGCGCGGCCCGCTCGGGTCGCGCCACTTCGAGGGCGCCGGCAGCGGCGGCATGTGGAACTGGAAGCCGGCGAAGCGCATGCTCGACGCCCTGTGGACCGCCGGGCTGCTCGTCATCCGCGGCCGCGTCAACTTCCAGCGCCTGTACGACCTGCCCGAGCGGGTGCTGCCGGCCGAGCTGCTGAACGCGCCGGTGCCGACCGAGGGCGAGTACCTGCGCGCGCTCGCCCTGCGAGCGGTGCGCGCCCGAGGCTCGCTGACCGAGTACGGGATCGTCGAGCACAACCGTCTCCGCGGCGGCACCGCGCGCATACGGCCGCACGTCGACGCGCTGGTGGCCGAGGGCCGGCTGGCCCGGCGCCGCGTCGACGACGGGGGTGCCGACGTGCTGCTGCCCGCCGGCGAGGCACCCAACGGCTCGACCACCTCGGCGGTGCTGCTCTCACCGTTCGACAACCTGCTCTGGGACCGGCCATTCGCGGAGCGGGTGCTCGGCTTCAGCCACCTGATCGAGGTCTACAAGCGCGAGCACGAGCGCCGCTACGGCTACTACGTGCTCCCGTACCTGCTCGGCGACCGGCTGGTCGCACGGCTCGACGTGCGAAGCGACCGCTCGGCGGGCGTGCTGCGGGTGCTCGCTCGCCACCCGGAGCCGCGGGTGCGCTGGGGGAAGCGACACGACGCGGGACTCGAGAAGGCGCTCGCGCGGCTCGCCGCCACCGCCGGCCTCGATCGCGTCGAGCGGGCGGACGCGCCGTGAGCAGCCGGTATCCTGGCCCGATGCAGTTCGACACGCGCGCCATCCACGACGGCCAGGAGCCCGATCCCTCCACCGGCGCGGTGACCGTCCCCATCTACCAGACCTCCACCTACGTGCAGGAGGAGGTCGGCAAGCTGAAGGACGGCTATGACTACTCCCGCACTGCGAACCCGACCCGCCGCGCGCTCGAGCGCTGCATGGCGTCGCTCGAGGGCGGCTCGCACGGGTTCGCGTTCGCCAGCGGGATGGCGGCGACCACGACGGTCATGCACCTTGTCGACCCGGGCGACACGGTGGTGTCGGTGAACGACGTCTACGGCGGCACCTACCGGCTCTTCTCCAAGGTCTACGAGCCGAAGGGCGTGCGCTTTCGCTACGTCTCGGCCGACGACTTCGCCGGCGACGTCGGGCCACTGCTCGAGGGTGCCAGGCTGGTCTGGCTGGAGTCACCGACCAACCCGCTCCTGAACGTGATCGACATCCGGGCGGCGGCCGACGCCGCGCACGCCGCCGGTGCGCTGCTCGTCGTCGACAACACGTTCGCCTCGCCCTACCTGCAGCGGCCGCTCGAGCTCGGTGCGGACATCGTCGTGCACTCGGCGACCAAGTACCTGGGCGGGCACTCCGACCTCGTCTCCGGCATCGCCGTCACGTCCGACGATGGCCTGGCCGAGCGGCTCGGCTTCCTCCAGAACTCGCTCGGCGCCATCGCCGGCCCCTTCGACTCCTGGCTGGTGTTGCGCGGATTGAAGACGCTTCCCGTCCGCATGCGCCAGCACTGCGAGAACGCCCGCGCCGTCGCCGGCTTCCTCGGGGGCCACCCCAGCGTCGAGCGGGTGCTCTTCCCCGGCATCCCGACCCACCCGGGCCACGAGATCGCGACCCAGCAGATGCGCGACTACGGCGGGATGATCTCGTTCCTGGTCGACACGCCAGAGCACGCCGTCCGGCTGGTGGCGCGCACGCGGGTGTGGTCGCTGGCCGAAAGCCTGGGCGGCGTCGAGAGCCTGATCGAGACGCCGGCCCAGATGACGCACGCCTCCACCGCGGACGCCCCGTTCGCCACGCCGCCGAACCTCGTGCGGCTGTCGGTCGGCATCGAGTCGGCGGACGACCTGGTCGACGACCTCGATCAGGCCCTGGCCTGATCCGGCGCCCGCCGGACATACGTCGCCACCAGCAGCGCCGCGCCGGCGAGCGCGAACAGCAGCGCGGGGGTCTTCGACCGCCCCTCAGCCGCAAGCGATGACACCACGACCAGTGCCAGCGCCACCAGGCCCGTTCCCGTGCCGACCGTGATCCGCCCGCGTAGCACGGCGACGAGCCCAGCGAGCATGGCGGCGCCGATCAGGCCGGCTGTCAGCGAGCCGTTCCGCCCCGGGACGGCCTCGAACATGAACGGCGCGAGCACCGCCGCGGCGATCAGCAGGTTGCGCTCGACCGCCCCGCCGGCCAGTCGGCCGGCACCGGCGAGGGCGCCGGTTGCCACGAGCAGGACCAGGAAGCGCGTCCAGCTGCCGCCGCCGAGCGAGACCTCGCTGCGCCCGCTCGAGATGGCGAACTGGATTGCCGCGACCAGCGACAGCGCCGCAACCAGCAGCCAGCGGGGGTGCCTGCCGGCGGCGTAGAGCCCGCACGCGGCGGCGGCGAGGGCGAACAACGCCCGCGACGCCCCGTCGTTCGACACCTCGACGAACAGGACGATCGTCGCGTTCAGCCCCGCGCGCTCCCAGAACAGGAGCACCAGGCCCGGGGCCAGCAGGGCGATGCCGAACAGGGCGGACAGCCGCGCCTCGGGCGACGGCCGGCCGGGCGGCGAGGTGCGCATCCAGACGACATGCCCACACAGCAGGCCACCGGCGAGCAGCACCGCAACGGCACCCAGCTGGTGCGTCGTCAGCGACCGCTCGGCCGCGAGCAGGCTCGCCGACGCCACGAACAGCGCGGTCAGGCCTGCGAGGCGCATGGCGACGAAGTGCGGCTGCATGCCCACCGCCCGGTGGTTCGCCGTCAAGGAGTTCCGTCCTGCAGGGTCGAAAACGGCCTGCACACGTCGTATGATCGGCGCCTCGCTGCATTCCCACCAACGGTCAGGAGGATTCGCATGAGCGATCCGTCGCCAGGGACGCGCCCCATGAACGATGACGAGCGGCTGCTTGCAGAGCTGGGGTACAAGCAGGAGCTCGAACGGTCATGGGGTGGGTTCACCAACTTCGCGATCTCGTTCTCCATCATCTCCATCCTCGCGGGCTGCTTCACGAACTTCTTCGCAGCGTGGAACAACGGCGGCCCGGTCATGATCTCGATCGGCTGGCCGGTGGTCGCAGCATTGATCCTCGTGGTCGCGCTGTGCATGGCGGAGATCGTGTCGTCGATGCCCACCGCTGGAGGCATCTACTACTGGTCGGCCAAGCTGGGTGGCCCCAGCTGGAGCTGGTTCACCGGGTGGTTCAACCTGATCGGCCTGGTCGCCGTGGTCGCCTCGGTCGACTACGCGTGCGCCTCCTTCGCGTCCTACACGTTCGGGTTGTTCAAGCCGAGCTACGACGCGTTCAACCTGAAGTACATCTTCCTCATCTTCCTCGTCATCCTGTGCATCCACGTGCTGCTGAACCTGTTCCCATCGCACGTCCTGTCCTACTGGAACAACACGTCGGCGTACTGGCACATCGTCGGCGCGGCGATCATCGTGCTGGTGCTGATCTTCGGTCCCACGAGCCATCAGAGCGCCTCGTTCGTCTTCACGCACTGGATCAACAACTCCGGCTTCTCTGGCGGCAGCACCAGCTCGCTCAAGTTCTTCCTATACGTCGTGCCGCTGGGTGTGATCCTGACGCAGTACACGATCACCGGATTCGACGCCTCGGCGCACCTTTCCGAGGAGACGACCGGTGCGGCCAAGGCAGCCGCCCAGGGGATGTGGCGGTCGGTGTTCTACTCGGCCATCGGCGGCTGGATCCTGCTGCTCTGCTTCCTGTTCGCAGCCACTCACGTGAACTACATCTCCACCAGCCCCTACGGCGCCGGCTCGTCGATCGGCATCTTCGCGAGCGCGCTCGGCCTTGCCGGGTTCAAGACGGTGATGGTGATATCGACGATCGGCCAGTTCTTCTGCGGCGGCTCGGGGCTGACGAGCGCATCGCGCATGATGTACGCCTTCAGCCGTGACCGGGCCGTCCCGGGGCATCAGATCTGGTCGAAGGTCGCGTCGAACCGCGCTCCTCGAAACGCCACGCTCGCCATGGCCACCATCGCCGCCATCGTCACCCTGCCGGCGCTCTACGGCAACGCCGCCCGGGTGCCGGTCGCGTTCTATGCACTGGCCTCGGTGACGGTGGTCGGTCTCTACATCGCCTACATCATCCCCGTCTACCTGAGATGGCGGATGGGCGACTCCTTCGTTGCCGGGCCGTGGACACTGGGGAGCCGGTACAGGTGGATGTGCCCGGTGGCGGTGGTCGAGGTGATCGTCGTCTGCATCATCGCGTTCATGCCGACGTCTCCGGGCGGCATCCCCGGGCAGCCGGGCTTCGCGTGGGACAACGGCCTGATCAACTACTGCCCGATCATCGTCGGCGCGGTCGCGCTGTATGCGTGGCTGTCATGGTCGCTCTGGGCGAAGAACTGGTTCACCGGGCCGATCCGGACGATCGACCTACCCGACGAAACGTCGGTTGCCGCCCCGACACCCGCCGGGGACTGACCTCGAAACCGCGCACGGCCCCGTCGCACCTGCGTGCGGCGGGGCCGTTGTGCGTTGCGGGCCGAGGACCGGGGGTCAGCCTGGAGGCTGCCCCGCCTGGGACCAAAGATTCGCCGCCCCGGCTTGCCTTTCGTCCACCGGCCAAACGAACGTTCGAGTCGCCTCTACGATCCGTCCGGCCGGGTTCAACCTACTCGGCTGCCCTGAGCGGCGCAGGAAGGACAGTAGGGC
>DASQYY010000120.1:0-15741 GCA_035638975.1 Gaiellales bacterium | reverse complement strand
CCGCGTCCTCGCGTCGTACCGGCGGCAGGACGACGGCGAGGTCTGCTTCGGCGTCTACGCGGACGTCGTCGAGCCCGGCGACGTGGCGGTCGGAGATCCCGTCGAGCCGATCTGAAAGGAGCGCAATGATCGCCCCCTTCCGAAACCACCTCCCCGTGAAGATCCGCTTCGGCGACGGCGTTGCCGGGCAGCTGGCCGCCGTGCTGGCCGAGGAGGGCGCGGCCAGGCCGTTCCTCGTGATGGATCGGGGGCTGGACGGGTTCGTGCCCGGCATTGCCGCTGCGATCGCGCCGCTCGACGGCGCGGTCAGGTTCGAGAAGGACGCCGGCGAGCCGACGGTCGGGCTGGTCGAGGAGGCGGCCGCCGCACTGAACGACTCCGGGTGCGATGCGGTGGTCGCGCTGGGAGGCGGCTCGTCGATGGACACCGCCAAGGCGGCGCGCCTGGTCGCCGGCCAGGGCGGCCCATACATGCGGTTCGCCCGCGGAGAGGCCGCCTACGAGCCGCCGCGCATCCCGCTGGTGTGCGTGCCGACGACCGCCGGCACCGGCTCGGAGGTGTCCGGGGGCGCCGTCATCACCGACGAGCAGACCCATATCAAGGCCGGCATCGCAAGCCCGCTGCTTCGGGCCCAGCACGCGCTCGTCGACCCCACGCTGACTCACGGCCTGCCGGCGAAGCTGACCGCCTACACGGGGATCGACGCGCTGGCGCAGTCGATCGCGGCCCTCATCGTCACCGCCCGCACGCCGGTCGGCGATGCGATCGGCCTCGAGGGCACGCGCCTCGCGGGCGGCGCGCTTGTTCGCGCCGTGCGCGACGGCTCTGACGCGGATGCGCGCAGCGACATGATGTGCGCGAGCCTGCTCGGCGGCCTCGCCATGAACATCAGCGACTGCGGCGCCGAGCACTCGATCGCGCAGGCGATCGGCGGCAAGTACGGTCTGCCGCACGGGCTCACCATCGGCCTCGTCCTGGCCGAGACCATGGATCGCGATCGCGCCTTCGTGCCCGGCCAGTTCGAGCGCGTCGCGGACGCCCTGGGCGAGGAGGACGACGGCTCCGAGGACGGATCGCGTGCCGTGCGCGCGGTGCGGCGGATCCTGGAGGACCTCGACTTCGAGACGCTGGAGTCGGTCGGCGTGCGCGAGGAGGACCTCGACGAGCTGGCCGCAAACGCGCTGAAGGACTACTTCATCTCGGTGGCGCCGTCGCCGTGGACACACGACGAGGTGGTTGCGGCGCTGCGCCAGGGCCTCGCCCTGGGCGCCTCACGAAGCTGAGTGGCTCTGCGCCCTGTCCTGCGCGGCGGCATCGCCCGCGGACGTGCGCTCCCGCTCGCGTCGCTTGCGAAGCTCGTTCTGGGTCGCCAGCACACCCACCGGCGTGAACACCAGCGACCAGAACACGCCGTAGAACGCCGCACGCACCGGCGGCTGGTGAAGCGGGCCGAGATGGAACAGGAACAGCAGCACGGCCCACGTCGGGAAGGCGATGGCCACCTGCGCTGCTACCGGGAGGCGCTCCCACGGCCGTATCATGCGCAGGCCGACCCGCGCGAGCCGCTGCTCGAGCGCGCGCGGTGCGGTCTTCAGGCGATTGAGCATCACGACGCAGGGTAGCGAGGTCAGCATGAGCACACAGGAGATCCCAGGCCCGCGCGGGGCCACCGTGTCACTCGACGGCGCCGTCGCGGTCGTCACCGGCGCATCCAGCGGCATCGGGCTGGCGGTGGCGCGGGCGCTCCGGGACGCCGGCGCTCGGGTGGTGGTGTCGTCGCGGCGGATGGAGCTATTGGAGCCGGTGGCGAAGGAGCTGGATGGGCTGGCGGTGACCTGCGACGTCGGCGACTACCGCCAGGTGCAGGCGCTGGTGGCGGCGGCGGTGGACTGGGGCGGCAAGCTGACGGTGATGGTCAACAACGCCGGCTATGGGGTGTTCGGGCCCCTGCACGAGATCGACGCCGAGCGCGTGGAGGGGATGATCCGCACCAACGTGCTGGGCGTGATCTACGGGATGCGAGCCGCGGGCGAGCAGCTGGTGCGACAGCGCCAGGGCGGCGGCATCGTGAACATCTCGTCGATCGTCGGCGAGTTCCCGGATCCGGGCAGCGGCGCGTACGCCGCGTCGAAGGCCGCGGTCGACCTGCTCTCGCGGACCGGGTACCGGGAGCTGCGCGACCACGGCATCCACGTCGTCAACATCAAGCCGGCGCTGACCGACACCGAGTTCTCGGCGGTCGCCCGTGGATCCACGCACCGCACCGGCGGCGACCCGCCCGAGAAGGTCGCACGCTGGGTTGTCGATGCATTGGAGTCCGGATCCGCGACCGCCGGATACAGGTAACCTTGCTGCGGATGCCGAGCGTCACCGCCCCCGCCACGCTGCCCTGGACAGAGGACGACGAGGCCAACCGGCTGCTGGCAAGCGACCCCAACGCGATGCTGATCGGGTTCGCGCTCGACCAGCAGGTGACCGTCCAGAAGGCCTTTGCCGGTCCGCTCGTCCTCAAGCAGCGGCTCGGGCACCTCGACCCCGGGCGGATCGCGGCGATGCCGCCGGACGCACTCGAGGCGGCATTCCGGGAGAAGCCGGCGATCCACCGCTTCCCCGGCGCGATGGCGGGCAGGGTGCAGACGCTGTGTGGGGTCATCGCCGAGCGCTACGGCGGAAACGGCTCCCGGGTGTGGACGGAGGCGGCCAGCGCGGCGGACCTGGTCGACCGGCTCGGGCAGCTCCCAGGCATCGGCGACATGAAGGTGCGCAGCCTCGTCGCCACCCTGGTCAAGCAGTTCGGCGTGCGGCCGGACGGCTGGGAAGCCGTGCTGCCGAGCCACCCCACGCTCGGCGACGTAGACTCCCCCCAGGCCCTGGCCGAGTACCAGGCCGCCAAACGCGCGCATAAAGCGAAGGTGCGCGCGGAACAATCACGAACAGGATGACCAACGTGCAGATGACCGAACACCCGCCAGTCGCAACCGCGGGGTGGGGACAGAAGACGACGATGCTGGTCGTGACCATCATCCCCTTCCTCGGGTTCATCGCGGCGATCATGCTGCTTTGGAACACGTTCGTCGGGTGGACCGACCTGCTGCTGCTGGCGGTGCTCTACGTCCTCTGCGGCTTCGGCATCACCATCGGGTTCCACCGCATGCTCACGCACCAGGCCTTCAAGGCGGTGAAGCCGCTGAAGGCGGCGCTGCTGGTGTTCGGGTCGATGGCGATCCAGGGGCCGGCGATCACCTGGGCGGTCGACCACCGCACGCACCACGCCCACTCCGACAAGGAGGGCGATCCGCACAGCCCGCACCATGGGTTCGGAGGCGGCATCGGCGGCCAGCTGCGCGGCCTCCTGCACGCCCACATGGGCTGGATGTTCACCCACCGCCAGGCGCTCGAGCGGGCGCGGATGGGGCGCGACCTGGTGGAGGACAGGCTGGTCCGGTTCGTCGACCGGACGTTCGTGGTCTGGGCGGTGATGGGATTCGTGCTCCCGTTCGTGCTGGGGTACCTGCTGACCGGCGGCACCTGGCGCGGCGCGTTCACGGGCCTGCTCTGGGGCGGCCTGGTACGGCTGTTCCTGAACCACCACGTGACATGGAGCGTCAACTCGATCTGCCACTACTTCGGCCGGCGTCCGTTCACGGCGTACGACCTCTCCACGAACAACTGGGTGCTGGCGCTGCCGTCGCTGGGCGAGTCGTGGCACCACAACCACCACGTCTTCCCCACCTCCGCGTTCCACGGGCTGGGACGGACGCAGATCGACGTCTCGGGGCTGGTCATCCGTGGCTGGGAGAAGCTCGGCTGGGTGACCGACGTGCGCCGGCCGAGCAGCGAGCAGATCGTCCGCAAGCTGAACCGCTCCTCCGTCGATCCCGCGTAGCCGAGGCCGTTCGTAGACTGGCGGGCGTGGAGCTCGACCGGATCCTGCTGGGCGACAACATGGAGCTGCTGCCGGCGCTGCCGGACGGCGCCTTCCAGCTGATCTACATCGACCCCCCGTTCAACACCGGCCGCCGGCAGGAGCGGCGCACGCTGGCCACGGTGGCCGATGCGGCCGGTGACCGCACCGGGTTCGCGGGGCGCCGGTACCGCAGCGAGGAGCTGGGCCGGGCGGGCTACGAGGACGCATTCGACGACTACGCCGGGTTCCTGGAGCCTCGGCTCGTCGAGGCGCGCCGGCTGCTCGACGAGACCGGGACGCTCTACGTGCACCTCGACCCGCGCGAGGCGCACTACGTGAAGGTGCTGCTGGACGGGATCTTCGGGCGCGACTGCTTCCTGAACGAGCTGATCTGGGCGTACGACTACGGTGCGAAGAGCCGGCGACGGTGGCCCACGAAGCACGACACGATCCTCGTCTACGTCCGCGATCCGCGCCGCTACCACTTCGACTCCCAGCAGGTCGACCGCGAGCCGTACATGGCCCCGGGGCTGGTGACGCCCGAGAAGCGAGCGCGCGGGAAGCTGCCGACCTCCGTCTGGTGGCACACGATCGTGCCGACCAACGGCCGCGAGAAGACCGGCTACCCGACGCAAAAGCCCGAGGGCATCGTACGGCGGATGGTGCAGGCGTCCACGCGGCCGGGGGACGTGGTGCTCGACTTCTTCGCCGGCTCGGGCACGCTGGGCGCGGTGGCCCGGTCGCTGGGACGCCACTACGTCCTGATCGACTCCAACCCGGAGGCGGTCGAGGTGATGCGGCGCCGGCTGGGCACCTAGGGAAGGACGCGGACGCCGCCAGGCGTGGCAACGTAGGCGGCGGCGGCCATGCCGAGGAACAGGCCGTGGGCGACCACCCCGGGCATCGCGTCCAGCTCGGCGGCCAGCAGCGGCGGATCACCCCAGTCTCCGCGACGGCAGTCGGCGATGTGGTTGCCCTCGTCGGTGAGGAACGGGGACTCGGCGCCGCCGCGCAGCTGCGGCGTCCAGCCGGCATCGTCCAGCAGCCGCTCACAGAGCGGATAGGCGAACGGGATGATCTCAACCGGCAGCGGAGCGCGGTCCCCCAGCCGGGCCACCAGCTTCGACTCATCGGCGACCACGACGAACCGGGTGGCCGACGCGGCCACCACCTTCTCCCGCAGGTGGGCGCCACCCAGGCCCTTGATCAGGTCGAGCCCAGCCGTGATCTCGTCGGCCCCGTCGATGGCGAGATCGAGGCGGGGCCGCTGCTCCAGCGTCGCGAGCGGGATGCCGAGCTCCCGGCATCGCTCGGCGGTGGCCTCCGAGGTGGGCACGCCGGTGATCTCCGCGAGCGCTCCGTCCTCGAGGCGCGCGGCGAGGCCGTCCAGCAGGAAGGCAGCGGTCGAGCCCGTGCCCAGCCCGAGCGTCATGCCGCTTTGCACCTCGGCGTCGATCGCGGCCTCGGCGGCGTCCCGCTTGAGGCCGGCAGCCGGGTCGCTCATGCGCGCAGCGACGCTGCCAGCGCGTCGGGGTCGGTGACCGGCGCCCGGCAGGCGAACCGCTCGCAGACGTACGCCGCGGGGCAGCCGTCCACCAGGCCCTTGCCCTCGAGCACGGGGAGAGGAGGGTCGTCCGGGCGGCCGCCGTAGGCGACGACGGCGTTGGGCAGATAGCTGTCCGCGACCACATCGGCCAGGGCCTCGGTGGAGGGATTACCGCCCGGGCCGACGATCGCGATCTCCTGCGGAGGGGACAGGTACATGTCGAGCGCGCAGAGCGCCTGGCCGAGTCCGTGCGGCGACCGCTCCATGTAGGGGGCGGCGAGGCGCAGCACGCCCGCCGCCTCCGACTCCAGGGCGTCGTCGCCGTGCAGCCTGGCCAGCTGAAGGAGCACGGTCGCCATCAGCGACTGGCCGGACGGGGTGGGATTGTCGTCGAGCTCCTTGTGGCGGGCGATCAGACGCTCACCGTCGGCGGGGGTGTAGTAGAAGCCGCCGAGCTCCCGGTCCGTGAACTGCTCACGCACGATCGCGACCAGCGCCTCGGCCTCGCGCAGCCAGCGCTGCTCGCCGGTGGCCCGGTAGAGGCCGAGCAGGCCGAGCGAGACGGCTCCGTAGTCGTCCAGGTAGGCGGTGATCTCGGACGCGCGGCCGTTCATCGCCGTCCGCCGAAGGCGCCCGTCCGGGCCGCGCATGCCGGTGAGCAGGAAGCCGGCGCACCGCCGCGCCGCGTCGAGGTACTCGGCGCGCCGCAGGCGCCGGCCGGCCTCCGCGAGGGCCGACAGGGCGAGGCCGTTCCAGCTGGCCACGACCTTGTCGTCGCGAGCCGGCTGGGGGCGGCGCATGCGGGCCGCGAGCAGCTGGTCGCGAATGCGGGGCCACTGCGCGGGAGGCTCGCCTTGCGGCCGCAGCACGGTGGCGCCCTCGAAGTTGCCGCCGTCGGTGACGCCCAGGTGGGCGATCGCCGCCTCGGCATCCTCACGGCCGAGGGCCGCCCGCACCTGGTCGGGCGTCCAGACGTAGGTCAGCCCCTCTTCACCGTCGGTGTCCGCGTCGAGGGCCGAGGCGAAGCCGCCGCCGTCCACGGCCAGCTCCCGGAGCATGAAGTCGATCGTCCGCTGGCAGACCTCCCGGTAACGCGCATCGCCCGTGACCGCCCAACCGTGGAGGTAGCAGCCGGCGAGGAGGGCGTTGTCGTAGAGCATCTTCTCGAAGTGCGGGACGAGCCAGGCGGCGTCGACCGAGTAGCGGGCGAAGCCGCCGCCGAGCACGTCGTACATGCCGCCGAGCGCCATGCCGTCGAGCGTGAGCGTGGCCGCGCCGAGCGGGTCGTCGCCCACGCCGCGGCGGCTCATCCGAAGCAGGAACTCCACGGCCGAGGCCGGCGGGAACTTGGGCGCGGTTCCGAAGCCTCCCCAGGTGCGGTCGACGCCGCGCTCCAGAACGCGCGTTGCCTCTTCGAGCAACTGCGGGCGGAGCTCCTCGTCCGTGGGCTCGAGCCGGCCGGCCGAGCGCAGGTAGCCGGTCACGGATTCTGCGACCCGGGCGACGTCGTCGGGCCGCTCCCGGTAGGCCTCCGCCGTCGCCTCGAGCACCTGGCGGAAGGCCGGCATTCCCATCCGCGGCTGCGGGGGGTAGTAGGTGCCGCCGTGGAACGGCTCACCCTCGGGGGTGAGGAAGACCGTCATCGGCCAGCCGCCATGGCCCTGCGTGAAGGCGACGACGGCATTCATGTAGATGGCGTCGAGGTCGGGTCGCTGCTCGCGGTCGACCTTGATGTTGACGAACAGGCTGTTCATCAGCTCCGCGGTCTCGGGATCCTCGAAGGACTCGTGCTCCATGACGTGGCACCAATGGCAGGCGGCGTAGCCGATCGAGAGCAGGATGGGGCGGTTCTCACGGCGCGCGCGCTCCAGCGCCGCCTCGCCCCAGGGATACCAGTCGACAGGGTTGTCGGCGTGCTGGAGCAGGTACGGGCTGGTCTCTCCGGCGAGGCGGTTCATGACGGGGGACAGGGTACCCGCAGGCCGGTCGCAGGCCGAACCCGGTGTCAAACTAGGCCGGCGGGCGCCGGCGCAGGTTTGGCACGGGATCGACACGGTTGCCCGCATGACCCCGGCCTCGCCCCGTCGGCGGTGTCAAACCCGGGGTCGGCCGGCGTGTCGCGATCGGGCGCTGACTGGAACGTCTCGTTGCGTGCCCGTGACAGCGGTTCAGGCCACGACCTGGCGGATCTGGTGCACCATCACCATCACCGCCGAGGCGTCGTCGACCTGCGCGCCGGACGTGCTGCCCATCAGCGTCGCCAGCCGCTGGTAGGGGTCCACGCGGGCCGCCAGGTACTCGTCGACAGCCGTGTCGATGTCCGCGCCGCTGCACTGCTCGATCACCCGCGCCACGATCTGGCGGCGCAGCAGCCGGAGGTCGTCCAGCTGCGCTCCCCACGCCAGCCGCTGCCACCGCGTCTTCGCGGGCATGTGCGCCACCCGCTCCTCCACCACGTTGAGATACAGCCGCTCACCGACCACGAAGAACGCGTGAGCCACCTCTGCGATCGACCGGCCCGTCTCGCGCGCGACCGCGATCACGTCCGGCGCATACACCAGGTCGGGAACCGTCGCGCCAAAGCGTGCGGTCTCCTCGGGCACGTGCTGTCCGAGGTAGCCCTCCAGCCGTTCCTCGTACTCGAGCCGCCAGGAGCTGGTGGCCGCCTCCTGCAGGTGCGCGAGCAGGTCGCGAAACCCGGGCTGGTCGCGCTCGATTGCAGTGCGCAGGTCGAGGTCGGCGTCGTAGCGGAGGTACCAGCGCGCGAACTGCTCCACCATCGAGTCGACGCCGGCCATCAGCTCTTCAGCCGTGCCCACCGGGACGTCGCTTCGCAGCGCCTCCACGCGCCCCCAATGGGCTCGGGCGTCCGTCACCTCGCGCGCGATCAGGAAGGCGCGGCAGATCTCGTCGGGGCCGGCGCCCGTCTCGGCCGCCATCCGGGCGACGAACGTGCTGCCCATCGAGTTGATCACGTCGTTGGTGACGATGGTGGCGATGATCTCCCGTCGCAGCGGGTGGGTCGAGAGCAGCGGTGTGAACCGGTCCACGACCGGCTGGGGGAAGTACGCTGCCAGGTCGGCCTCCAGGTGCGGATCGTCCGGCAGGGACGAGGGCTGGATCTGGTCGCGCAGCAGGCGCTTGGCGTAGGCGAGCAGCACGCACAGCTCCGGCCTCACCATCCCGGCGCCCGCCGACTCGCGCTCGGCCATCCGGTCGGAGCTCGGCAGCGACTCCAGCTGGCGGTCGAGCAGGTTCGCGCGCTCGAGCTCCTCCATCAGCGCCTCATACGCCTCCATCCGTGTCGCGGAGACCGCCGACTCCTGCGACAGGATCTGCACCTGCAGGTAGTTGTCGTAGAGCACGTGGTCGACGACGTGGTCGACCACCGATTCCAGCAGGGCGTTTCGCTGCTCGATGGTGAGTTCGCCTGACTCGACCGCCTGGGCGAGCAGGATCTTGAGGTTGACCTCGTGGTCCGAGCAGTCGACGCCCGCCGAGTTGTCGATCGCGTCGGTATTGATACGGCCGCCAGCCATCGCGTACTCGATGCGGCCGCGCTGGGTGAAACCGAGGTTCCCTCCCTCGGCGACGACGCGGCAACGTAGATCGCCGCCGTTGACCCGCAGCGGGTCGTTCGCCCTGTCGCCGGCGTCCTCGTGCGACTCGGTGGACGCCTTGACGAACGTCCCGATCCCACCGTTCCAGAACAGGTCGACCGGGGCCCGCAGGATCGCCTGGCACAGCTCCATCGGCGAAAGGCTCTGCGCCTGCACGCCGAGCACGCCCCGCGCCTGCTCGGACAACGGAACGGCCTTCGCGCTGCGCGGCCAGACGCCACCGCCCTCCGAGATCAGCGACCGGTCGTAGTCGTCCCAGGAGCTGGCGGGGAGCTCGAACAGCCTGCGGCGCTCCTCGATCGACCGGGCGGGGTCGGGATCCGGGTCGATGAACACGTGCCGGTGGTCGAACGCGGCGACCAGCCTGATCGCCGGCGAAAGCAGCATCCCGTTCCCGAACACGTCACCGGACATGTCGCCGATGCCAACGACGGTGAACGGCTCCGTCAGCACGTCGTGGCCGAGCTCGGCGAAATGGCGCTTCACGCTCTCCCAGGCGCCCTTCGCGGTGATCCCGAGCTCCTTGTGGTCGTAGCCCGCGGAGCCTCCGGAGGCGTAGGCATCACCCAGCCAGAAGCCGTACTCGGCGCTCACCTCGTTTGCCGTGTCGGACAGGTGCGCGGTGCCCTTGTCAGCAGCGACAACCAGGTAGGCGTCCGATTCGGGGTCGAGCACCCGCACGCCCGGCGGCCGTCGCACCTCGCCGCCGACGATGTTGTCGGTCAGGTCGAGCATCCCTCGCATCAGCACGACGTACTGGCGCCGCTCCTCGTCCATCAGGTCGCCCGGGTCGGGGGGCGGGCGCTTGAGCACGAAGCCACCCTTGGCCCCCGTGGGGACGATCACGGCGTTCTTGACCATCTGCGCCTTCATCAGGCCCAGGATCTCCGTGCGGTAGTCCTCCAGCCGGTCCGACCACCTGATGCCACCCCGGGCAACGTATCCGCCGCGCAGATGCACGCCCTCCATTGCCGTCGAGTAGACGAAGATCTCCCAGCGCGGCACGGGCTTCGGCATCCCCGGCACGTCCTCGCAGCGCAGCTTGAACGACAGGTAGGGCAGCGATCCGCCGTCCTTGAACGCGTTCGTCCGCACCGTCGCCAGGATCATCCCCAGGAAGCTGCGCAGGATGCGGTCGTCGTCCAGGCTGGCGATCTCGTCGAGCCCCGCCAGGATCTCGGACTCGAGCGGCGCCGAATCGACGGTGCCGTCGCGAGCCGGATCCAGCCGCAGCTCGAACAGCTCCACCAGCTTGCGGGCGATGCCGGAGTTCCGGACGAAGGCGTCGTTGATGTACCGCTTGGTGAACCCGCCGCCGAGCACCTGGCGGTACTGCCGGTACGCGCGCAGGATCGCGACCTGCCGCCAGCTGAGGCAGGCCGCCGGTACCAGGCGGTTGAGCGAGTCCGACTCGGCCCGACCGTCCCAGACCGCGCGCACGGTGTCCGCCACGTAGCCGCCCACGCGGTCGAGGTCGAGCGGCCAGCCGTTCGCGTCGAGCACCCCGAAGTCGTGCAGGTACCGCCCGCTGCCCTCGTGCTCCTGCAGGCGGGTCGGCACCTCCTCGACAACGGTCAGGCCGAGCGCCTCGAGCACCGGCAGCAGGTCCGAGAGCGGCGCCTTGCCGCCCGTCTTGTAGAGCTTCAGCCGCGTGAGCGGCTCGGCCGTCCCCTCCTCGTTCTGGAGGGCGACCGTGTACGGCCGCTCGGCGCCCAGCTGCTCGAACTGGTCGACGTCGAACTCCGCCATGAAGATGGGAGCGGCCGACTTGTAGTACTCCGGGAACAGCCCGGCGTAGCGGCGGGCAAGCGCGTGGCCCTGCACCTCGCCGTGGCGTGCGACGAGCGCATCCGACAGCGCGTCGTCCCAGGTGCGTGCGGCCTCCATCACCTCGCGCTCGAGCTCCGCGTAGGAGACCTCGGGCACCTCGCCCTCGGGCACGTGCACGATGAAGTGGAACCGCGCGGGCTCGCTCTCGCCGAGCGCGAGGTGGTAGTCGACGGAGTCGCCGTTGAACCGCTCCTCGAGCAGGTTCTGCAGCCGTATGCGCAGCTCCGTGGAGACGTGGTCGCGCGGCAGCGCCACCGTTGCGGACACGAACCGGCCGTTCAGATCCGGCCGCACGAACAGCTGCACCCGCCGCTTCTCCTGCAGGCCCAGCAGGGCCATCACGGTCTGCCGCAGGTCGTCGGCGGAGGCGGCGAACAGCTCGTCCTTCGGGAAGCTGTCGAAGATCGTGACGACGGCCTTGTAGTCGTGCGAGCCGGGGAACAGGTCCTCCGACTCCATGATGTAGTCGAGCTTCTGGCGGATCAGCGGGATGTCGCGAGCCGGCTCCATCAGCGCCTTGCTCGTGAACAGCCCGAGCACGCGCAGCTCGCCGATCACCGCGCCGGAGTCGTCGACGTGCTTGACGCCGATGTAGTCCATCTTGACCCGGCGGTGAACGGTGGCCTGGCGGTTGGTCTTGGAGACGATCACGAGCGGACCGCCGACGATCCGCTCGCGGAGCGTCGGCTTCAGCGCCGAGAGCGGCACGGGGCTGTCGTAGGTCGACATGGATGCATCGGACAGGATGCCGAGGCCCGAGCCCGGGACGACCTGCACGGTCTCCTCATCGCCCGCTCCGCGGAAGTCGTACTCGCGGTAGCCGAGGAACACGAAGTTGTCGGCCTTGAGCCAGTGCAAGAAGGCAATCGCCTCGCCGATGTCGTCCTTCGGATATCGCGCCCCCGCCTCGTGTGCGAACTCGACCATCCGGTCGACGCGGTCGACCATCGGGTGGAAGTCACGGACGACCAGCCGCACGTCGGCGAGCACCCTGGCCACGCCCTCCTCGATGGAGGCGAGCTGATCCTCGGGCACGCGGCGGGCGACCTCGAAGTGCATCACCGACTCACGGTGGAGCGCTCCCCGCGCGGGGCCGACCGAGGTGATCGACCCGCTCGCATCCCGCTCGACGCCCATCACGGGGTGGACGACGGCCCGCACCTCGAGGCCCCGGCTGCGCAGCTCCTCACCGACGCTGTCGATCAGGAACGGCGAGTCGGGCAGGTTCGCCTCGACCACGGTGCCGGCGGTGACGTACCCGTCGTCGGCCGCCGTCGGGTTGAACGCCCGCACGGCGATCTCCTCGCGCCTGCCGTCGATGAAGGCGAACAGGCTGCGGACCTGCGCGGCCAGCGCAGCCGGGGCAGGGCGCTCGACCTGGTCGATGCCAAAACGCCTGGCGTACGACCGCGCAAATGCGGTCAGACGGTCATCGGCGCCGTCGAGGGCGGCGAGCACCGCCGCCGTGAGCTCAGCGTCGGGATCGCCGAGCGGTGTCGCGACGGGCGGGACTGCCTCGCTGCTCACGAGACCTGATGGTACCAGTGCGCCGCCGCGAGAGCCCCGGGCGAACGCCTAGCCGAAACGCCCCGTGACGTACGCCTCCGTGCGCGGGTCAGACGGGCGGATGAACAGCTTCGAGGTCGGGCCCTGCTCCACCAGCACGCCGCTGCGAGAGCCGTCCTCGGCGACGTCGACGCTGAAGAACGCGGTCACGTCGGCGACGCGGGCCGCCTGCTGCATGTTGTGCGTGACGATGATGATCGAGTACTCGGCCTTGAGCTGCTCGACCAGGTCCTCGATGCTCTGCGTCGAGATCGGGTCGAGCGCCGAGGCGGGCTCGTCCATGAGGATGACGTCGGGCTCGATCGCGAGCGCCCGGGCGATGCACAGACGCTGCTGCTGGCCGCCAGACAGGGACAGGCCGCTCGCCTTGAGCCGGTCCTTGACCTCGTCCCACAGGACGGCGTGGCGCAGCGCGCGCTCCACCCTGCCGTCGAGGTCGTCCTTCATGCCGTGCAGGCGAAGGCCGTAGGCGACGTTGTCGTAGATCGACTTGGGAAACGGATTGGGCCGCTGGAACACCATGCCGATCCGCCGGCGCACCTCGACGGCGTCGATGTCCGCGCCATACAGATCTTCACTCCGGTAGCTCACCCGCCCCTCAACGGCAGCGCCGGGGATGAGGTCGTTCAGCCGGTTGAGGCTGCGCAGCAGCGTGGTCTTGCCACAGCCGGACGGGCCGATGAACGCGGTCACCAGGTTGCAGTGGATGTCCATGTCGACGTCGCGTATCGCAACCATGCCGCTGTAGGAGACGCTGACGTTCTCCAGCTCGAAGACGGTCGGGTGCCCGACGGTCGGATCGTCGTCGTGGCCGCCTGCCAGCTCACCCAGCTGCGTGGTCGGCCGTGCAGAAGCCACCTCGGGCGGTGGATCGGGCGAATTTCCCGCTGCGGTCTGGTCTGGCTGGTCGGTCATCGGTGGTGTCCCTTCGGGACGAATGGTCTCAGACATCGCGCGTCCTGGTAGCAAACAGCCGGTTCATCGCGTCTGCTCGATCCGGCGGCGGCTGCGCAGCGAGAGCAGCCGGCCCACGCTGCTGCCGATCAGGACGCCGACCAGCAGGACGAGCGCTGCCGCCCAGGCGACCTCCTGATCATGGGCGCTGGGCGACTCCGAGCCCTGGAAGATGACGAGCGGAATCGATGCCATCGGCTTGGTGGGGTCGGTGACCACCGCGTTGGCGAAGATCCCCGTGGTGAAGAGCAGCGGCGCCGTCTCGCCGGCCGCCCGCGCGACGGCGACGATCGTGGCGGTGACGATGCCGCCCACCGCGGTCGGGAGGATGACCGTGAGCACCGTCCGCGCGCGGCTCGCGCCGAGGGCCATACCGGCCTCCCGCAGGCTGTGCGGCACCAGCAGCAGCACCTCCTCGGTCGATCGGGCCACGACGGGGAGCTGCACGATCGACAACGCGACGCCTGCCGCGTACGCGCTGTAGCCGTTGCCGACGACGAGCAGCCCGAAGACGAAGACGCCGATGACGATGGTGGGCACGCCGGCGAGCACGTTCAGCGTGATGCGGATGATCAGCGCAAGCCGCGCCGGTGCGAACTCGCTGCTGAAGATCGCCAGCAGGACACCCAGGGGCACCGATATCGCCGTCGCGATCGCGGTCATGATCACGGTGCCGATGATGGCGTTCTTGATGCCGCCGCCCTGCCCCGGGATCCCGAAGGTGCTCGTCACCTGGGTGAACAGATCCACGTTGAGCGCGGGCAGGCCCTTCTTCGCGACGGAGATGATCACGATCGCCAGGACGGCGATGGCAACGATCGCAGCCAGCGTCGCCAGCCCCTCCATCACCTTGCCCCACCGGCGCCGGCGTGCAGCCCGGCCGGAGGAGCCGGCGAGCGGCTGGTAGGACGCGGTGCTCACGCCGCCCCCCGCATGCGCCGCTGCATCCGCCCGGCGATCAGCTGGGCGGTGAGGTTGACGATCAGGCTGAAGGCGAGCAGGAGCACCGCCAGGTAGGCCAGCGACGCGCGCTGCAGGTGCGTCGCGGTGCCGGCGTACTGCGCGGCGATGCGGCTCGCCATCGTGTCGGCCGGGCCCCAGATGCTGTCGGGCCGGCTGTTCGACCCGCCGATCACCTGGGTGACGGCGATCGCCTCGCCGATCGCACGGCCGAACCCGAGCATGACGGCCGCCACAAGGCCGCCGCCGACCTGCGGGATCATCACCGAGCGCACCATCTCCCAGCGGGTCGCGCCCAGCGCCAGCGACCCCTGCTTGAGATCGCTTGGCACGTTGGTGAACAGCTCGCGGCTGACGCTGGCCACGATCGGCACGACCATGATCGTCAGCACGAGGATGGCCATGAACAGGCCCTGGTTCGACGGATACCCATCGAGGAAGGGGATCCAGCCGAAGTGGTCGATGATGAACGGCTCGATGTGCTGGGCGACGAACGGGCCCATGACGAGGATGCCCCAGAGGCCGAGCACCACGCTCGGGATGGCGGCGAGCAGCTCGACCAGCATGGTCACGGGCGTCCGGATCGCACGCGGCGCCAGCTCGCTCAGGAACACGCCGATCGCGATCGACATCGGCACCGCGATCAGCAATGCGCCCAGCGAGGTGATCAGCGTGCCCCAGATCAGGTCGCGGGCGCCGTAGACGTCGGTGACAGCGTTCCACTCGGTGCCGGTGAGGAAGGAGGCCCCGAACTCCTGGATGCTGGGCCAGGCTTCGCGGGCCACCTCGTAGACCAGCGCGACCATCAGCAGGCCGAGCACGACCGCGGCCAGCCCGGTGATGCCGCGCAGCGCGAGATCGCCGTAGCGGGTGCGGCGGTGGCCGGAGAGCGGGAGGCGCTGGGTCGGAGTCTCGGTTGCCATGGTTCAGAACGACGACCGGCCGGCGCCCGGTGGGGCACCGGCCGGCCATGTCTCCGCTAGGAGTGAATCGACGCTATCACCTGCTTGTCGTGCGAGACGACAGAGCTCGGCAGGGCGGGGAAGCCGAGATCGGGCCCGAAGCTCTGCCCGTCGGTGATGGCGTAGGTGAAGAACTTCTTCAGCGCCTCCGCCTTCGGGGACTGCTTCGGCACGATCGCATACGAGTAGGTGGACAGCGGATAGGCGTTCGCAGCCGACGCCGGCGGGTTCACCAGCGGGATCGAGCCGTCGGGCTGGATGCTGGTCACCGCCGCAGCCGCTGCGCTGATCGCGGTCGTGCTCGGCTCCGGGTAGTTGCCGGCGGCGTTCTGGATCAGCGCCTCGTCGAGCGAGTCCGCGGCGATGTAGGACACCGCGACGTAGCCGATCGAGCCG
>DASQYY010000119.1:0-26435 GCA_035638975.1 Gaiellales bacterium | reverse complement strand
TACGTCTCGCAGGCCAAGGCCTGGTCGGTGCCGCTGATCGTGGGCGAGTGGGGGGCGTTCCCGAGCGAGCCTGGCGTGGGCGCCTACCAGCAGCAGATGGTGCGGCTGTTCGCGAAGGAGGGGCTCAGCTGGGCGCGCTGGAGCCTCGACCGCACCGAGCGGCTCGGCCTGCTGCAGCGCGACGGGCAGCTGACGCCTGCCGCGGTGCAGCTGGGCCGTCTCATCCAGGCGCAGAACGCGGGATAGCGGTCGCTACGACGCGCCGCGCGTCTTGCCCATGAGGGCCGGGATCGTCCGTGCCACCAGCTTGACGTCGCCCCAGAGCGTCCAGTTGGTGACGTACAGGTAGTCGAGCACCAGCATCTCGGAGAAGGGGATCTCGCTGCGGCCGAAGACCTGCCAGAGCCCTGTCAGGCCGGGCGTCAGGTCGAGGCGCCGAAGGCCCCAGTCGTTGACGTACTGATGCTCGTGCGGGATCAGCGGCCGCGGCCCGACCAGGCTCATCTGGCCTCGGACGACGTTGATCAGCTGGGGCAGCTCGTCGATCGAGTACTTGCGCAGCACCCGCCCCACGGAGGTCACGCGCGGGTCGTCGGGGATCTTGAACATGCGCGCGTCGGTGCCGAGGTGGACGTTCAGGTGGGCCACCTCGCCCTTGCGCTCCTCCGCGTCCGCGACCATGGTGCGGAACTTGAGGATCGTGAACGGCTGCTGGCCACGGCCGATGCGGGTCTGCTTGAAGAGCACCGGCCCCTTGCTGTTCAGCCTGATCGCGATCGCCACGACCAGGAACAGCGGAGCGAGCACGATCAGGCCGAGCGTCGCGCCGATCAGGTCGACAGAGCGCTTCGCGATGCGGTGGCTCGCTGACAGGACGGGCGGTGTCAAGCCGAGCAGCGGGGTGCCCTGCAGGGAGTGGAACTGCGCCTTGCTGCCCACCACCTCGAACAGCCGCGGCACGATGTCGAGCTCCACGTCCAGGTCGTTGCAGGCCCGCACGATGTCCAGGCCGGCATCGTGGCCGTCGCCGGTGAAGGCGAGCATCACGTGCTCGATGCCGTACTCGCGGACGATCCGCGGCAGCTCGTCGGTCGCACCGAGCACAGGGACGTCCGTCAGCTCGTGGTGCATCGGCAGCGGGTCGTTGTCGACGAATCCCGCCAGCTCCAGCCCGTAGCCGGGGTTGCGGAGGATCTTGCGCGCGATCTCCTGCCCGACGAGGCCCGCACCGACGATCAGCGTGCGCTGCAGGAAGGCGACGCGGCTGCGGATGAAGACGCGGATGATGGCGCGGCCGAGCGGCAGGATGATGAGCGCGAGGAACCAGAAGAGGATCAGGCGCCGCTCGCTGGCTCGTACGGCGTCGGTCAGCCGGATCGCGACGAACGTGATCCAGACGCCGACGGTGATCGCATGGAAGAGAGGCCAGAAATCGTCAAGCGTGGTCGTGTCCGCGCGCAGCCGGTCACCCTCGTAGAGGCCGTAGAGGCCGGCCAGCGCGAGCCAGCACGGGACCGACACGAGGAACAGGATCAGCTCCTTCCCGGCGGTGAACCCGTTCGGTGACGTGCCCATGATCAGGTGGACGGCGAGAAACGTGAAGCCGAGCGACCAGACGTCGGCGACGATGAGGGCGCGGCGCACGAGCGTGCGGCGGCTATGTCGATCTGTGGGCGTGATCACCCCAGCGCGCCCGAACGCCTCCACGATCTGGCCGACGTCGCCTTCCGGCTCCGGGGAGGTGTACGCTTCCTCCCCGTCGACGGCTGTTCGGCGATCGTCCCGCCTCTGATCATTCACAGCCAGTGCCCTCTCCTTCCCACTGCCTCGCTTCATCGACCGTACCCCCCGTTCGGGTAGGCGTCAAGTTGGCTCCCGGGAGCCGCTCGAGCGGGCGTGGATGAGTGGGTGGGATCTCACACATTGGACGCAGGGCTTGTCATCCCGGGTCCCGAACGTACACTGACGTAAGGGCGTCCTCCGGGCAGGTGGGGCGTCATTGTCCTCCAGATGGCACAGGAGTGTGGGTGAGTCGTGAAGCCTGAGATGACCTTCCGGCGATCGCTGCGCATGATCGCGAAACGATGGTGGCTGCTGTTGGTGGGTGGGGTGGTCGTGGGCCTGCTTGCGCTCGCCGTCACGGCGACGAGAAGCCCCTCCTACGTGGCATCGACCGTCCTGACGCTCAACGACGTCGGCGTGCAGCCCAACCCGTTCGGTCAGGGCGTCGTCGTGGCATCGACGCTTCCGAAGTTCCCCTCCGACTGGTTGCCGGATGGGTTCTACAACCCGACGGCGGCACAGACCGCGTCCGGCCTGATGGGAGGCCATCCGTCCGCTTCGCAGATCCTGGCGAATCTCACGGTCACGCCTCTGACGAACTCCACGATCAGGCTCGAATACCAGGGATCGTCGAACGAGGGAGCGACCATCGACGTCCTTCGCAAGTACTCGACGGCGTTGATCAACCTCCGGGTGAAGCAGCAGCTCGCCCAGCTCTCGCAGGCGCAGGTCGCGCTCCAGAACCAGATCCAGAATCACCCCCCGGGTGCCGCGCTGAAGCAGCTCCGCTCCGATTCGGCGACCATCCTGCAGCAGCAGGGCACGCTTGCCTCGACCTTCAGCACGGGCTTCGATTCGAACCCGCAGGGAACGGCGAACAAGAAGAGCCCAGGGGGCCCGCCCACCCCGCTGATCATCGTCGGCGGCTTGCTTGCCGGCGCCGCCCTGGGTGCGCTGGTCGCGCTGTTGCTTGGCCGATTCGACAAGCGCGTCCGCAGGCCGGACGACATCGAGGTGTCGGGCGTGCCCGTGATCGACATCGATTCGGATGCCGATGCCGCCTCCGTGCAGCTGCTCCGCTCGGAGCTGGAGCTGGCCGGCATGGGCACCCGCCTCGCGGTGATTGCGGTGACGCGCGCCACGCGGGCTGAGGGATCGAGCGGCCTTGCCCTTGCGCTGGCACGGACGTTCGCCAGTGTGGGCACTCCCACCGTGCTTGTCAGCGCCGACCTGCGAGCGCGCAAGGTGCGTGCGGAAAACGGGCTCTCCGGGCTGCTCGACGGCAGCGTCAGCACCCTTCCGCTGATACCGCTCGAGTCGAATCTGGTCTGGCTCCCCGAGGGGAACAGCACCGCCCTGCCCGAGACGCTGTTCTCCGCCCCGCGGGTCGAGCGGATCATCCGTGAGCTCCGCGACCAGGCCGACGTGATCGTCGTCGACGCTCCCGCCGTGCTCGAGGACTCCGAGACGCTGCCGCTGCTCGCATCCGCGGATCTCGTGCTCCTCACCGTGCGGCCCAGCCGGACGCGCTGGAACCCGCTCGGATCCGCCGTGGCGCTGATCCAGCGCGTCGCGAAGCGCCCGCTTCACATCTGCTACGACCGTGCCGAGGAGTCCAGCTCTGTTCCCGTTGCGGCCGCCCGCCGGTCGGAGGTGGCTGAGCGCGTTCCCCAGGCGATCGAGGTCCCGGCCGGCTCATGACCCGGCTGCTCCTGGTCGGGCTCGACGGCGGAACGGACTCCGTCATCGGGCTCCCCGACGCCAACCTCCCGAACATCGCGGCGGTTCGCACCGGCGGCGCATCCGCCACGCTGACGTCGACGGTGCCGCCGATCACGGCGGCCGCATGGCCGTCGATGATGACCGGCTGGAATCCCGGCCGCCATGGCATGTACGACTTCCGCACGCTCGGCATCGAGCGCTACAGCCGGCTGTGGGGTGCCGGCCACTCCGCCTCGTTCGAGGATGGCCGCGATTTCGTCACCTCCAGCCGGTGGTCGGGGGCGGCGTTCTGGGATCAGATCGAGGGATCCGCCGCGGTGCTGTCGGTGCCGATGACCTATCCGGCCTGGCCGATCGACGGATGCATGGTCTCCGGGTTCCCGCTCCCGGACTACGACCGCAACCACACGCAGCCGCCGGAGCTCGCGGATGATCTGCCGCCGCTGCTCGACTTCGCCGACCGCATCGGAAAGCTCTCCGACCGCGAGCTCGCCGACCGCTGCCAGGCTCTGGTGGAGCGCCAGCGCGACATCGTCCTTCGCTGGCTGCGGGAGGACGAGCACGAGGTGGTGGTGGTGGTCTTCCAGAGCACCGACTTCGCGCAGCACCGGCTGTGGAAGTACCTCGACCAGCCCGGCCATCCGATGCGCGACGCGCTGCTGCAGATGTACCGGTCGATCGACGGCCTTGTCGGCGAGGCCCGCGAGCTGCTCGCCTCCGAGGGGGCCGTGGTGGTCGTCTCGGATCACGGCTTCGGGCCGCACCCGAGGACGCTCGTACGTACCGATCGCGTGCTGGCGGACGCCGGCCTGCTGCACGCGTCGGGCGGCGCGGGCGGCGGCGAGAGCATCACGCGGGCGCTGCGCCGGGCGCCGGCGCTGCGCCGGGCGCTGCGGCGCCTGCTGGGACGGCTGCCCGGCGGTGCACGCGACCGTATCGCCGCGCGTGCGACCGGAGCCAGCCGGGTCGACTGGTCGCGGAGCCAGGCCTACCGGATCCCGCTCTATCCGCCGGCGGAGGGGATCGTCGTCAACCTGCGTGGGCGGCAGGAGCAGGGCTCGGTGGAACCGGGAGCGGAGTACGAGCACGTCCGCGACCACATCATCGCGACGATGCAGGAGCTGCGCGACCCGCACACCGGGGAGCGGGTGGTTCAGTGGGCGCGGCGCCGGGAGGAGGTGTTCGCCGGCGATCACGTCGACGAGGCGCCGGACGTCGTGGTGCTGTTCCATCCCGCCTACAAGGGAGCGTCCGGGCTCGACGAGCTGTTCGAGGCCGTCCCCGGCCAGATCCTGGAGGAGTACTCGGGCGTGCACGCGATGGAGGGCATCTTCGCCGCGGCCGGGCGCGGCATCCGGGAGGGCGTCGACCTCGGCACGCGCAGCATCCTCGACGTGGCGCCGACGCTGCTGGCCCTGCTCGGGCGACCGGTTCCCGCCGATGCGGACGGATCGGTGATGGATGCCGCACTCGAGGACGCCGCGGCCGTCCGCACCGGCGACGCCACGGCGCGTGACCGGGAGGACGCGGGGGATGCCGCGCTGACCGCCGAGGAGGAGGCGACGCTCGAGGAGTCGCTCCGGGCCCTCGGCTACCTGGAGTAGCGGGTGGGCGTCTACATCGCACCCGGCGACCTGCGACTGCTCCGGCCGCGCGTTACCGGCCCGCGACCCGGCGGCGACCTCACCTGGATCGCGGCGGCAGCGGTGTCCGCGGGCGCGCTGCTCGCAGCCATCGTTCTCGGCAGCGGCACGGAGTTCCTGGCCACGGCGGCGGTCATCCCGTTCGTCATCCTGTTCGCCATCCGCCCGGCGTGGGGTGTCTACGCCGTCATCATCGTGCGCCCGAGCATGGATCTCTGGGCGGACCGGTCGCTCGCCAGCACAGGCAGCGTTTCGGTCAACCCCGCATCGGCGCTGGCGCTGCTCTTCATCGCGGTGGGCGGCGCCTATCTGATCGAGAACCGGCACCTCGTACGGCAGGCCCCGAGCACCGTCCCCTACCTGGGACTGGCATGCATGGCGACGTTGAGCATCGCGGTCGCGCCCTCCAAGGGCGGCGCCATCACCGAGACGCTTCGCCTGATCTCCGTGGCCGTGCTGTACATGGCAGCCTGGACGGTGATACGCGACCGCGAAGGGCTGAAGCGCATGGCGATCGCGCTGCTCGCATCCCTGATCGTGCCGACCGCGCTCGCGCTGTGGCAGTTCGCGCACGGCGGCTCGACGGTGATCGGTGAAGTCGGCCGCTCGGCCGGCACGTTCCTGCAGCCTGACCCGTTCGGCATCTTCATGGGGTTCATGGCGGCGTTCCTGGTCCCGCTTGCGCTCTGCTCGCGCCTGCGCCTGCGGTGGGCGGTGCTGCTTGCCGCGCCGTTCGTTCTCGGTGCCCTGATCGCGAGCTACACCCGCACCGGCTGGGTGGGGTTCCTGTTCGGCATGTTCGTGCTGGCGGTGGTGAGGTATCGCTGGATGCTCGTCCTCGGCCCGATCCTGCTGATCGTGATGGCGGCCGCCGTGCCGAGCACCGTGCATCGGTTCGGCGACCTCACCTCCGGCCGCACGCACTACGGCCCCGGCAACTCGCTGCGAGCCCGCCTCGACCTCTGGCGGCAGAACCTGCCCCGCGTGGAGCATGACCCGGTGCTCGGCAACGGGTTCAAGGCGATCGTCGAGGACACCACCGCAACCCGCGGAGTTGGCGTGAACGTGCAGCAGGGCGCGCACTCTCACAGCGACTTCGTGCGCGCGATCGTCGAGCTCGGCGTGCCCGGCTTCGTCTTCTTCTGCTGGCTGCTGTTCGGCATGTGGGCCGCATGCCGCCGGTCCTACCGTCGGGCCCGCGAGGCCGGCGACCAGGTGCTTGCCGCGCTCGCGCTGGGCTCGCTGGTGGCGGCGTCGGCCTACATCCTGATGAGCTTCGATTCCAACCTGATGACGCAGGTGGCCGTCTCCGGCACCTTCTGGACCGTGGCGGCGGTCGGCCATGCCGCGGGACGCGTCGAGCTTGCCTGGCCAGACGATCGGTGAACGCTGAGACGGCCGCGCCGGCCCGCGTGCTGATGGTGAACAAGTTTCACTACCCGCGCGGCGGAGCCGAGCACTACATGTTCAGGCTGGCGGGCCTGCTCGAGCAGCGGGGCACCCAGGTCGACTATTTCGCGATGCAGGATGCGAGAAACCTGCCGTGCCCGACCGACCGCTACTTCGTCTCGGAGGTCAGCTTCGAGCAGCCGCCGGAGGGGGTGCGCGGGCGGATCGGTATGGCCGGCCGGATGGTCTACTCGCTGGAGGCGCGGAGGAAGATCGGGCGCCTGCTTGCCGACCGGCCGCCGGGCCTCGCCCACGTGCATAACATCTATCACCAGCTGTCGCCCTCGCTGCTCGCTCCCCTGCGCAGGCGCGGCGTGCCGGTGGTCATGACCGTGCACGACTTCAAGCTGGTGTGCCCCGTCTACAGCCTCCTGTCGCACGGTGAGATCTGCGAGCGCTGCGTCGGCAACGGCTTCGGGCCCGCGGTGCGGCGCCGCTGCAACCGCAGCTCGCTGTCAGGGAGCCTGCTGGTCGCCGGCGAGACGTGGGCGCACAGGCGCCTGCGCCTCTACCGCGACGGCGTGGACGTGTTCGTCACGCCGTCGGCGTTCGCCCGGGACAAGCTCGTCCAGGGCGGCTACCCCTCCGACCGGATCGTCGTCGTGCCCAACTGCGTCGTCGCCGAGGACTACCACCCGCTGTACCAGCCCGGCGATCACACGCTCTACGTCGGGCGGCTGTCACGCGAGAAGGGCGTGGAGGTGCTGGTGCATGCCGCCGCGCAGACGGGAGCGAAGGTCAAGATGGTCGGCGACGGGCCGTTGCGGCCCGCGCTGGAGCGGATGATCGCCGAGTCCGGCGCCGACGTCGAGCTGCTCGGGTTCCGCAGCGGAGAGGAGCTTTCGGCCGCGGTGCAGGCGGCTTCGGCGGTCGTGATGCCGTCGATCTGCCACGACAACTGCCCGCTGGCGGTGATCGAGGCGATGGCGTGGGGCAAGCCGGTGATCGGGAGCCGTGTCGGCGGTATCCCCGAGCTGGTGCGCGACGGTGAGGAAGGCCTGCTCGTGCCCCACGGCGACCCGCGGGCGCTGGGGGCCGCAATGCTCCGCCTGCAGGAGGATCCAGCGCTCGCCGAGCGCATGGGGCGGGCCGGCCGTGCACGTGTTGAAACACACTACGACGCAGATCCGCACTACCGTGCGGTCGCCGGTGCCTATCGGCTCGCGGCGGAAACCCGAAAGGCGCTCCCGTGAAGATCGCGATGGTCGGTCAGAAGACGAACGTGACCCGCTTCGGCGGGATCGAGCGCCATGTCGGCCTGCTCTCGGACAGGCTGGCCGAGCGCGGGCACCAGGTGACCGTCTTCACGCGCAACCGCTACGGCGAGCCGGTCAGGCCGTCGGCCGGCGTCTCGCTGGTGCGCCGGCCGTGCGTGCCGAGCAAGCACCTGGAGGCGATCACGCACTCCACGTTGTGCTCGCTCGAATCCGGGCTGCGCGGGTACGACGTCGTGCACTTCCACGGTGTCGGGCCGAGCCTGGCGATCCCGTTCGCAAAGCTGACGCGCCATGCGGCGGTGATCGCCACGGTGCACGACCAGGACTACAACAAGGACAAGTGGTCGCCCTTTGCGCGCCGGATGCTGCGCGCCGGCGAGGCCAGCGCCTGCCGCCGTTCCGACCAGGTGATCACCGTGGCGAAGTACATCCGCCAGCACCTGCAGCTTGCCTACGGCTGCACCGCGGAGTACATCCCCAACGGCAACGACCCGCTGCATGTGCTGCCGCCGGGGCGGGCGCTGGCCGAGCACGGGCTGGAGGCCGGGAACTATCTGCTGTTCCTCGCCCGGCTCGTGCCCGAGAAGGGTTGCGACGTGCTGATCCGCGCGGTGCGAGAGAGCTCGACGCCCTACCGCCTCGCCATCGTCGGGGGTGCGAGCTACTCCGACGAGCACGCCGAGGAGCTGCGCAGGCTGGCGGGTGACGACCCACGCATCGTGTTTCTCGGATTCCAGTCGGGCGACGCCCTCGACGAGCTCCGCACCAACGCCGGCGCGTACGTCATGCCTTCGCGGCAGGAGGGGCTGCCGCTCGCGCTGCTCGAGATGCTCTGGTACGGGATGCCCGTGATCGCGAGCGATATCCCGGCGGTGCACGAGGTGGACGGCGCGGTGCCCGAGAACCGGCTGACCCGCGTACCGCCGGGCGATGTGAACGCGCTGCGTGGGGCGATCGAGGCCCTGCCATGGCCAGGCGCCGTGGCTACCCACGGCGAGCTCGACTGGCCGACCTGGGCGGACGTCGCCGGGCAGGTGGAGGCCGTCTACGAGCGCACGCTGGCGCGGCGCCATCGGCGCAGCGCCGCGTAGGCACCCGGACGGCGCGTGCGCGAGAGCGTCACGAACTGTCGCGAAGATGTCACGAGACGTTCACGGCCACCGTGTCGGGCTCTGAGCCCCATACGGCCGCGAACGGCCTGGTTACGCGGCAATGCCGTCACGACACCCGTGACGCCTGTCACGGAAGTATCACAGCGCTGTGTCGCGGCCCGAGTCGGGCTCTGAGCCCGCCAGGGCGGGCGGCGACCGACTGCCGCGGCCAGCTTCGGCATGCCCACTCCGTCTGGCGCGGTTGCCGGAACGCCCGTACACTCGGTGCATCGGGCGGCGGCACGGCCGTCCGGAACCGAGACTTCGACGAGGTGGGGGGACCCCTCCGCAGTGCCAACGCTTACCCGGAATCGACGTGGCCGCGTGCGCGGCACGCGCACGCTTGCGGCCGCGATGCTGGTCGTCGTGGGCGCGCTCGCATCGGCGCCCAGCGCGCTGACCGCGACCATCACCACCACCTTCAACGGCACCGTGTCGACATCGGGGACGAAGTACCGCACCCACACCATCAGCGTGGTCGATCCGGGGACGATCTCGCTCACCCTTGACTGGGATGACAGCTCGGCGAATCTGACGCTGTTCCTCACCGATCCCACGAACACGCAGGTGGCCTCGGTGACGACCACGGCGAAGCCGAAGACCATCTCCTTCCCGGCGACGACGAGCGGCACGTACAAGATCGGCGTCAAGGCGGTCACGGGCACCGCGAACTACACGGTCCAGGCCAGCTACCCGGGCGCCGACACGTCGGGTTCCGGCCTCGTCACGTTCCAGAAGGCGATCGGCTTCAGCGGGCCGGCTGGGCTGTACGCCTACGGGATGGACTGGGATCCCACGGACAACACCATCCTGGTCGGCGACTACTGGAACTACAGGGTCTGGCGGTACGACACCAACGGCAACCTGATCGGGCTCGTGTCCCAGCATGCACTGGGCGGCATGTCCGGGGGCATCACCGCGCCCTACGACGTCGAGGCGGACCCCACCGACCTCGACGCAAACGGCAACGCGGCGCTGTGGGTGGCGGATCAGGGCAGCTCGCGCTTCGTCGAGTTCAGCCATTCGGGCAGGTGGCTGCAGACGATCGGCAGCACCGCCCCGGGGCAGGCGACCGGCACGGACGCGCAGCATCCGGGGGCTAGCTACGCGCAGGGATGCGGCGGTGGCGCGGAGCAGATCCCGACGCACATCCTCGTCGACACGGTGTTCAGCACCCATTACATCTACGTCTCCGACCCGCGCTGCCGAAACGTCTACATCTACGATCACCAGGGCGGCTTCCACGGCCAGCTCGACTGGACCGGGTCGGGCGTGGGCACGCCGATCCCGCGCGGCCTGGCCGAGGACGCGCAGGGGTACATCTACGTGGCGGAGTACAACTCGCGCCGCATCTTCGTGTTCGACCCCTCGACGAAGAAGATCATCGGCTCGATCGGCCCCCAGAGCGACGAGAACGACGTCCGGGGGCTCGACATCGATCAGGCCAACCACCTGATCTACACCGTGGGCGCCTACTGGAACCGCGTGTATGAGTTCTCCTTCGACCCGGCGAAGGTGGCCGCCGGCACCGGCGCCTCGAGCATCGTCGGCACGTTCGTCAACGAGTGGCGCAACATGGACGGCAGCAACTCCAACGGGCCGCAGCCGCTCGACTCGGTCCGGTTCCCGGCTGTTGACGGTCAGGGCAACGTCTATGTCGGCGAGACGTGGGGGTGCGACGCCGGGTGCACGGGCTCCCCGTACGGCTACGGCGTCGAGAAGTACACGCCCGGTGACATCACCACCCACCCGAGCTGCACCGTGACGACCGCTCCCATGGCGCAGTCCACGTGCGCCGGTGCCACGCGCGATGCATGGGCGACCGGGCCGCAGCCGCCGCCGCGCGGCGGGTTCAACCAGCAGAACGGCATCGCCATCAACCCCAGCGACAACTCGCTGTTCGTCGTGGACACGTTCGAGCAGCGCGTCCAGAAGTTCGACACGTCCTCGACGTGCACCTCGTCGGGCAGCTGCCCCGCGTGGCTGCTGCAGTGGGGCTCCCGTCAGCCCGCGAGTCCTGCCTCAGACGGCTTCGGGTATCCGAGGGCGCTCACCTTCGGCGACGACGGTCGCGTCTGGGTGGGCGACAACAACAACGCTGTGATCGCCTTCAATCCCGACGGCAGCTTCGTGCATCGCTACGGCTCACAGGGCCCGTCGCCCGGGATGTTCAAGGGCGGCGTCCAGGGCATCAACGTGGAGAACGGCAAGGTCTACGCGACCGATGTCGCCGGCTGCCGGCTGCAGGTGTTCGACGAGTCGAAGCTGCTCACGGCCAGCAGCATCGCCACCGCGCCGGCAGGCACGCTGCTCGAGAACCTCGGCGCCTGCGGGCCCGGGGTGAACCAGATGATGGCGCCGCGGGGCATCGCCGTGTCGCCCGACGGGAACACCGTCTACGTCGCCGAGACAGGCAACAACCGGATCAGCGTCTGGAACCTGGCGACGAACTCGGCGACGACCGTCAAGCCGGTCTGCGGCGGAAAGGCCCTCGCGCAGCCGTGGGGGATCACGTGGGACCCCTCCAAGACGTGGCTCTACATCGGCGACGTCAAGAACGTCAGGGTCGTGCGCTGGAACCCGGTCACGAACGCCTGCCAGGTGGTCGTCACGCCGGCCGATGTGCCTGCGAGCGTCGGCTTCCTGGGCCCGAACTTCGTGGAGTTCGACTCGAACGGGCTGATGTACGTCAGCGACAACGCCCGCCACGTCGACGTGTTCCAGGTGACCGGCTAGATATCTCGATCGTCTAGATCCAGCAGAAGCCGGGGGGTGGGCGCTCGGAGGTGTAGAGCACCGGCAGCTTGCTCCTGCAGCCGTCCTTGAAGATGAGGCGTTCGCGCCACTGCGCGGGCGAGATCGGCCGGGCCGAAAGCAGCGGGTAGTAGACGCCGAACAGCGCCAGCGCGGCGCAGCAGAACACCGCCACCGCGACCCGTCCGGCCGTCCGGTTCCACAGCCGGTCGGCGACCAGCGCGAGCGCCAGGCACATGAACGGCACGATCGGCAGCATGTAGAAGAGGTAGAGCTGCTCGCGGTTGATGGCGACGATGAACCAGGGCAGGTACAGGCAGGCGATCACGGTCACGATCACCGCCTCGGCCGACCATGGATCGCGCCGGCGCGCCCAGGCCCACACCGCGTAGCCGACGGCGGGGATCGAGGCCCACCAGACGAGTGGGCTGCCCATCCCCAGCACCTCGCGGTAGGCGCCGGTCGGCGTCTCCCGGAAGTAGTAGACGACCGGCCGGCGGATCAGCGGCCACGACCACGGCGGGGACTCGTAGGGCTGGGACCCCGTCAGCCCGGACTGCTTCGTCAGCATCAGGTGCTGCCGCCGCAGGAAGGCGCGGAGCCAGAAGTCGCCCTTCCAGGGCTCGGTCAGCAGCGTGCCGTGGAGGACGTGGATGTAGGAGGCCATGTACACGGCCAGCGGGGCGGCCAGCAGGGCGCCGGCGATTGGCGCCACCTGCGACCGCAGGCTCCGGCGCCCATCCGGCCGGGCCACCTCCCAGACGACGGTCAGGATCAGGATCGCGAGCAGCACGCCGAGCCCTGACCACTTGCAGGCAATCGCCGCCCCCGCGCATGCGCCGGCCGCCAGGCGCCAGGGACGCGCCAGGCGGCCGTCACGCAGCGCCCCCTCGCGCAGGCGGTCGCGGTCGATGACGGCGCACAGCACCGCCGCGAGCACGAAGAAGGCGACGAAGATGTCCAGCATCGCCAGGCGCGAGTGCAGGAAGTGGAGGAAGTCGATGGCCAGCAGGCCGGAGGCCGCGGCCGCGCCGACGGTCGAGCCGATCAGCCGCCGGCCGAGCAGGTAGAGCATCGGGATCATCAGCGTGCCGGCGATCAGCGACGCGATCCGCCAGCCGCTGCTGTGGAACCCGAGCACCTCGATCCCCGACGCGATCAGCCACTTCGCGAGCGGCGGATGCTCGGGCGCCACCTCGTGCGCCTGACCGCACAGCGATGCCGAGCGGTGCAGGAGCCAGCAGGCGTCCGGGCCATAGATGCCCTCGTCGAAGTAGCTCGGCGGCCGCGTCAGGTGCCATCCGCGGATGAGTCCACCCGCCGCCGTGAACAGGCCCATCAACGCCAGGTCGAGACGGGTCAGCCCGCTGCGCTTCACGCCTCGGCTGCCGCCCTGCCTCCACCACGAACGGCCTCGAAGTAGGCCATGCGGTCGGAGTCGTCGCCACCGGAGGCGACGATCGCGCGCCGCCGCCCGACGATGCCTCCCAGCCGGTCTCGGACGTCGATTGCGAAGCGCCCTGTGAGCGCCCGCAGGCTCGTCGCGAGGCTGTCGCGCGTCGCCCGCGTCACCGACCGGGACAGGCTGGGCTGATTCGGCGGACGCCCGGCGGGGGAAAGCCGTTCACTGCCGCGGATGATGCCCTGCCACACCCTGCTCGCGGCGAGCCGTTCGAGCACCTCCTCGGGCACGGGCGCATTCAGGAGCTGGGCGCTTCGGCGCAGGCTGACCGCGGCCACCGGGCCGACGCGCCAGGTCTCGGCGCGCCGTACCACCTCGTCCCAGTCGAGGCCGGGATCCGCCGCGGCACGGTCGATGTCCTTCAGCCAGGCGAGCTTCGACCCACCGGACAGGGCGGCGTGCAGCGCCAGCTGCAGCAGCGTGTCGGGCGAGTCGAGCGTCAGCACCGTGGGGCCGTCCAGCGAGACGCTGCGCGCACGGGCGAAGAGCGCGTCCATGTCGACGTCGAAGCTCCGGCGCACGGCGGACCGGTTGAGCAGGTGCCAGTGGACGTCGACGGAGGTGCCGAAGCGGGCGGTCATGTGCAGCTGGCCGCGCATCTCCCGCCGGATGACGCGCCAGTTGCGGTCGACCATGTCGCACCCGCTCTCGAGCAGCACGGTGATCGCGTCGCCGAACGACGCGCGCGGGATGACGAGGTCGAGATCGCCGTAGGCGCGCAGGTCGTTGCGCGGATAGACGACCTCGGCCAGCACCGGCCCCTTCACGACCATGAACGGGATGCGGGCTTCGTCGAGGGCGGCGCTCATCGCCGTCAGCTCACCGATCACCTTCATGTGGTGCGTGAGGTTGAGGTGGTAGACCGTGCCCAGCAGCGAGCGGAGCTCCGCGTCCAGCTCCTCCAGCCCGCGGGTGGCCAGGTAGAGGATGTTGGTCACGCCGTGCTCCGCCGCTGCGTTGCCCACCTGGGACGCGCCGGCGCGGCGCACCAGCTCACGGATGCCGTCCGGCGGTCGCGTCCAGTCGTGCTCGACCGCGCACCGGCGAAGCAGCTCGAAGACCTCGGACTGCTTCATGAGAAGCGCGCCATCTCCTCATGCCCCGCGCGCCCCGGCGGCGGGCCCACGTCCGTGCCGTCGATCTCGACCCATGCATGGGCGTCCTTCGTCATCGCCTCCTTCGGCAGGCCGATCACCAGCACCGCCGGATCCCCCTGCTCGCGCAGCAGCCGGTACATCACCAGCGCATTGAAGATGCAGCGCGGGCGGTGGGAGCCGACCCGAAGCGTGCGGTCGATCGCCCACGCCAGCTGGCGGGGCGGTATGCGGTCGCCGGGGTGCGGCGCCACATCGCCGAAGCGTGCGGCCAGGTTGGGGAGCGGCTCCCGCGCCAGCCGGCGGCGCACGGCCGCGTACGTGCGCAGGATGCGCAGCGCGAGCCGCACCCGGCGCAGCGGCGGCATCGGTGCGGACGACCTCAGCTCTCGCACAGCTCCACCACCCGAGACACAACGTCGGGAAGCGTCTCGAAGGTCAGGGGGCGGGTCAGGTCGTAGACCGGCACCGCGCGAACGAGGTCGCCCAGCTGCTCGAACGCCCGCGCGCGGTCGTCGGACTGCGGGATCCGGAAGGCGAGCGCCCACAGGTCGCGGAGCGCCACCATGGGAGCTGCGCGCTCGAGCCGCACGTCGTCGTCCGTGCCGATCCGCAGCAGGACGACCGCTGCGATCGGCACCGGCGCGGCATCACCCCGGCGATCGGGATCAATGGCGAGGTTGATGCGGGTCGCGGTCGAGGCCGCCTTGCTCATCCCCGCAGGGATCTCCCGCAGCCCTCCCGCCCGCATGCGAACCACCGCCGGGCCGGGCATCACGACCGGATCCGGCTGGAAGCTGACGCGGGAGATGTCCTCCGTCAGCAGCCGGTAGCCGGCGGAGTGAAGCGCCAGCGCCAGCGTTGTCTTGCCGTGCTGGCCGGGGGCGGCCACGATCACCGCCCTGCCCGCGTGCTCGACGGCGGCGCCGTGAATCGAGAGATCGCCCAGGCGTGTGAACGTCACCATCATCGGCACGCCCCAGAGGTGCACCTCGCGCCTGACGCTCTGGTCGGTGACCGGCACCTCGATCGTGCGGTCGAAGGGTGCGATCCGAAACCACCCCACCCCGTCGGCCCAGAAGTCGTAGATGTGCCCGCCGCCGAACAGCCGGCCGGCCACCCCGTTCGGCGTCAGCCAGTCGAGCAGGTGCGGTTCCTCGTGATGTGGCTGGTCGCCGCGCATCTCCGCCACGGCCAGCTCGTCGGGGCTCGTTCCCGGCCGCGTGAACTGCAGGTCGATCTCGCTGGCGATCGAGAATCCGAAGCAGCTCTGCGGTGCGGCGTCGCTCACCACGCCGCCAGGAAGGCGTGGGCCGAGGTCAGGTCGCGCGCCCAGCAGTATTCCCAGAGCGAGAAGTTGCGCTGGTCGAGGCGCTCGGACAGCCGCCGGTAGTCGACGCCCGGGATCCGGTAGGCCGGGTCCTTGACGTAGCGACGCATCAGGTCGTAGTCGGCGTGCGACAGCAGGTGCTCGCCGAACACGGTCTTGTCCCTGCGGTCGAGGATCTCGTCGGGCAGCCGCCCTCGCAGTGCCCGCTTGACGAGCGTCTTTCGGCGTGTGTCGGGAAACTTCACCTCGGCGCGCAGGCTGAGGAAGAACTCCCACAGGTCGACGTCGACGAAGGGCCGCCGGACGTCGACCCCGTGCATGTCGGCGACCAGCTCGTCGGCGGCCAGCGTCTCGGATGAACCTCCGAAGGACGCGGTCTGCAGATCTGTCCAGCGCTGCCGGGCCGGTGAGAGCAGGTCCGGGCGCGGGATGGTCGTCACCTCGCGCTTGGTGATCCAGTCCGGCGGTGGCACGGAACGCTGCACGCCCCGCCAGTGCAGATAGCGGTTCGTGAGGCGGCCGGGCGCGATGGCCGGCACGAACTGCTTGATGATGAAGGGCCAGCCCGCCCCGCGGCTGCGCTGTGTCCGAACGAGCGATGCAACGGCGCCCAGCCTGCCGTGGACGAGCAGGTGCCCCGCCAGGTGGCCCCTGTTGTCGATGACGTACTCGGCCAGCTCGCCGGTCAGCAGCGTGCGGATGCCGATCGACCTCGCGAGCCCGTAGTTCTCGTCGAGCTCCGGCAGCGACACGATCGGCGTGGGCGAGTCGAGCAGCGCGCACCATCGCTGGACGTCGTCCAGCCCCTTCGCCTGCGGGCGGTAGGTCTGCAGCGGCATGTCGAGGTACCCCGCGACCATCTCGATCCACATCCGCTCGTCCACGCTCGGGAGATCCGGGAACACCGCCGACAGCGCCTTCACGGGCGTCCCGTACCGCTCGACGTGACCGGGCGCCGCGAACGCCGCCACCGCCGGCGAATCGATGCCGCCGGAAAGGGAGACGCCGTCCTCGCCGGTCATGCAGCGGTCGACCGCCTGGCCGAACAGCTCGACGAATCGCTCGATCGCCTGCTCCTCGGTGTATCTGCCGGTCTCGACCAGGCGCTCGGGCTCCCAGTAGCGGTGCGTGGTATGGCCGCCGGACCGGCGGGCCGTCATCACGGTCGCCGCGGACAGGCGCCTCGCCCCCTTCAGCGCGGCCGGGGCGTCCGGTCCGCCACCCTGGCCGTAGAAGATGTGCTCCACCGCCTCGAGGTCGGGCTCGCGGCTCAGGCCTGCGCCGGCGACCACCTGCTTGGCCTCGCTGGCGGCGTGGAACCCGTCCGCATCGTCGCGGTAGTAGACCGCTCGGAAGCCGACCGGGTCGCGGAACAGCCAGAGCTGGTCCCCGTCGGTGACGGCCGCGGCGAACTGTCCGCGCAGCCGCGCCGGTGCCGCGGCCCCCCACCTGCGAAACGCCGCCGCCAGCACGTCGGCCTGTGATGCGCCGGGCCCCAGCTGCTCGTTCGGCGAGAGCTCCCGCCGCAGGTCGGCCTCGTTGTCGAGGCGGCCGGCGAGCGCCGCAACCAGGCCGTTTCGTGCCGAGATCGACGCATCGTGACGGTCCGCGTGGCGGCTCACGCCGAGGGCGACGGATCCGACCTCACGCGTGTCCAGCAGGGAGCCGCGATGGGGCGCAGCCTCGAGCATCCGGCGAACCCGCTCGGGCTCGGCCGGACCGGTGCGGACCAGTCGTGCTGCGAGGGAGGCCATTCACCCTCAGTGTAGTGACAGGGTCAGCCGTGTCCAGGGCAGAAACATGGCCATAACCGGTCAATTCCAGGGTTGACACTCCACCATGCGCGGGTATAGTTGCCTTGGCTTCGTAGTTTTTTGATCGATGAGGGGGTAGAGCGGGATGAAGTACGCATCGCCGGTCGTGGTGGACTTCGGTTCCATCTCGGACCACACGTTCCATCACACCAACTCCCAGGGTCATGTCGTCCATAAGGACCACATCACCTGCGAGACGGACAAGTTCGGCGAGTTCTCGTGCGGTGGGCACGGCGGCTCGGTGGACTCCTAGGCGTCGCAGCTGAACCAGCTGACGTCTCCGTCCGGGGACGCTGAACCCCCGGGCGTCCTGGACGCTCGAGACGTCACACGTTCCTTCGGAACGAACACGGTGTTGTCCGGCGTCGACCTTCGGGTCGGCGCCGGACGCATTTCTGCGTTGCTTGGCCCGAACGGGGCGGGGAAGACCACCTTCCTGCGCATCGTCACCGGGCTGCTGCTCCCCGAGTCGGGGAGCGTGCGCGTCGCGGGCATCGACGTGGCGGCCGATCCGATGGGCGCTCGCCGGCACATCGGCGTCGTCCCGTCCGGGGACCGAACGTTCTACATGCGCATCTCAGGGCTCGAGAACCTGGCGTTCTTCGGGCGGCTCTACGGCCTCTCACGCCGTGAGGCGCTCGCCCGGGCCGAGCAGCGGCTGGCCGACGTCGGCCTCGCCGACGCAGGAGCCCAGCGCGCGGGGTTGTATTCGCATGGCATGCAAAAGCGGCTGTCGATGGCGCGCGCGCTGCTCATGAACCCGGAGCTCCTGGTGGTGGACGAGGCGACCGACGGGCTCGATCCGGAGGGGGCCCGCCGCATCCAGGATCTGGTGCGGGGGATCACCGACACCGGCGCCGCCGTGGTCTGGACGACCCAGCGCCTGGACGAGATCCGTGGGTTCGCGGACGCGGTGACGGTGCTCGATCGCGGTCGCACGACGTTCGCGGGGACGGTCGAGGATCTGATGCTGCAGGCCACCTCGCGCGCGTACTTCGTGCGCCTGCGAGGCGTTGGCGACGCCCCGGGGGATGCGGAGCTGCAGCGGGCGAACGAGGCGCTCGGAGCCCTGGGGACGCTCTCGCGTGCCGGCGGGGATCGCGAGCACGTCCGGCTCGACCTGACCGAGGGCGCTGTGCTGGGAGAGGCGCTCGCGGCTGTCTCGGGCGCGGGCCTGACCGTGCTCGACGTGGCGCAGCAGCGCTCCGAGCTGGAGCAGTCCTTTCTCCGGCTGACCACCCCGCGAACGTGACCGGGGCACAGGCCAACCCGATCGCCGAGCTGGCGAAGCTGAGCGCGTTCCTGCGTCGCGATTTGCTGACGCGCCTCAGCTACCGCACCGCCATCCTGGCCGACCTGTTCAGCCTGTTCTCCCAGGCGCTCATCTTCTATTACGTATCCAAGGTCGTGAACCCGGCCAGGATCCCGAACAGCGGCGGCCAGCGCACGACGTACATCGCCTACGTCACCGTCGGCATCGCGGTCAGCGGGCTGCTCGCCATCGGCCTTGCCCGGCTGGTCAACGTGATCCGCCAGGAGCAGTTCATGGGCACCCTGGAGTCGCTGATGGTCACGCCCACGACCGCCAGCGTGATCCTGCTCGGCTCGGTGGTCTACGACCTCATCTACGTCCCGTTCCGCACCGTCATCTTCCTGGTGATCGTGTCGATCGGGTTCAACGTCAGCTTCGTCGCCTCGGGGTACGTCCCCGCGCTCGTCATCCTCGCCGCGTTCATGCCCTTCGTGTGGGGGATCGGGTCGATTGCATCCGCATGCGTGCTCACCTTCCGGCGCGGCACGGGTGTGCTCGGATTCGCGACGTTCGTGCTCACCTTCACCTCCGGCGCCTACTTCCCGGTCTCGCTCTTCCCGTCCTGGGTCGGGCAGCTCGCGAAGATCAACCCGATCGCCGTCACCATCACCGGGATGCGAGAGCAGCTGATCGGGGGTGCCGGCTGGGACGATGCGCTCACGGTGCTGGCCAAGCTGATCCCGATGTCGGGCATCACGCTGCTGCTCGGGCTGCTGGCGTTCCGGCTTGCCATGCGCCGCGAGCGCCGGCTCGGTACCCTCGGGCTGTACTGATCCCTCGCAAGGAGCGTCGATGATCGACCAGGCAACCAGGATCCGCCGGAACCCGGACGTCGTCTTCCGCAAGCTGGAGGAGGAGCAGGGGGGCGTGCTCCTGCACCTGCAGTCGGGCGAGTACCACGGCCTGAACGACATGGGCTCGCTGATCTGGCGCCTGATCGAGAACGAGACAAGCTTCGCCGACGTGGTCGCGGGCGTTCGGGCCGAGGTCGAGGACGCGCCCGAGCAGACCGACCAGGAGGTGTCCGACTTCCTGGACGACCTGAACAAGCGGGATCTGGTCGAGCTCCTGCCGTAGACGCTGCTGCCCGTGGGGCGTCGTCCCGCACGTTGCGGACACGCTCGGAAAAACTCAACAGAACCCTGAGCCGGGGCTTACAGGTCTCGAACAGGTCGGGGCGATCCTGCCCAACCGACGACTTCGTCCCCTGACCCCGACCTGGAGGTGTCGTCTGCATGAGACGTCCCACGCGCGTCAAGCTCGCTCTGCTCACTGTCGTGGCCGCCGGCACGATCGTGCTGGCCGGCGCGCCCGCCGGAAACGCGGCGATCTCGTCCGACTCGGGCGTGCATACCTGGCTGTTCGACGGCGCAAACACCGTCGTCGACACCAGTGCGGAGGCCGTCACGGTGGCCCAGCGCAATGACGTGATCGTGGGCGTCGCACGCTACGGTCAGTTCCTCGCCGCGATGAAGAGCGCCCATCCGGGCATCATCATCGCCGAGTACCACAAGGGCACGACCGTCAAGGACGAGTACCCCTGGGTCGCGGCCAATCACCCCGACTGGCTGCTCCGTGGTTCGAACGGCCAGGTGCTGAAGAGCAGCTGGGGCGGCTACCTGATCAACCCCCAGCTCGCTGCCGTCCGCCAGTGGGAGGCCAGCTACGCCCAGCAGCAGCAGGCCGCCGGCTGGACCGGCGTCTACATGGACTCGATGGGCAGCATGGCCTTCTACGGGTTCCCGGCGACCCCCATCAACCCGCAGACCAAGAAGCCGTTCACGATGACCGAGTGGCTGAACGCGACCACCGGCCTCGCGCAGGCTGTCGATGCGGCGGTCACGATCCCGGTGATCGACAACGGGCTGAACAACGGCACTCGGTACTTCGCCAACATGAGCCCGCTGGGTGCGGTCGGCCAGGGCGGCCTGTTCGAGGAGTGCTTCCGCGATGCCACGGACGGCGTCAACGCCTGGCCCTCGCTGACCGACTGGGAGAACCAGATCAAGGCGATCCAGGACATGCAGTCGAAGGGCAAGATCGCGCTGTGCTTCACGAAGCTGTGGGTCTCGGCCACCGACGCGCAGCGGTCGCAGTGGCTGCGCTTCGCGCTCAGCTCCTACCTGCTGGCGAAGGGGTCGAGCGCCGATTTCATGTTCATGGGCTCGAAGGCGCAGGACGCCCTGTCGACGACGAACACCGGCTTCCCCGCCCTTGGCACGCCGACGTCTGCGCTGAAGCAGTCCGGCTCCCTGTGGGTGCGGTATTTCCAGAACGGCGCGGTGGTGGTCAACCCGACCGGGGCGGCGGCCAGCACGTCGCTCGGGGCGAGCTACACCGACAGCGGGGGCCGGGCCGTGACGTCAGCGACGCTCGGCGGTCACACGGGGGCGATCTTCACGAAGTAGCCCGCGAGCTGCGGGCGAGCCGCGCCAGCGGCCCGGGCAGGAAGCCGTCCTCGTCGTCGAACGCCGAGGTCATCACCAGGGCCGCTGCGTACGCGAGCGTTGCGCCGGCCGCGCCGCCGAGGATGGCAAGCGCGGCCGGCGCGCCGTCCAGTGCAACCCGCAGCAGGCCGGCCACGACGACGAAGACCATGAGCGCAACGCTGACCGGCTGCGCCCACCGGCCGAACGGCTGCATGTGCAGCACGTCCCACACCTGCCAGAGCCGGTAGACGTTCCAGGCCACGATCGAGACGCCCCAGGCGAGCCCGGCGCCGACCATCCCGTAGGGCGGGATCAGCACCAGGTTGAGCACGACGTTCAGCACGAGCGCGGCGACGCTGTTCTTGAGCACCAGGTCAGAGCGCCCGATCATCGTCACGACGTGGCCGCAGGGGCCCGTCGCGGCGTTCACCGTCTGGCCGATCGCGAGCAGCGCCATTGGCCACGCGCCGCGGACGTATGACGGCGCGTAGAGCAGCGTCACGATCGGCGTGGCGAACAGCGCCAGGAACAGGAGCGGCGGACATCCCGCGATCGTCGACCACTTGGTCGCGAAGGCGTACATCCGCGCAAGGCCGGCCCGGTCGGAGAGCGCATACATGCGGCCGATCTGCGGCTGGAACGCGATCCCGATCGGCAGGATGAACATCATGCCGAAGAGCACGGTGCGCGTCGCGATCGAGTAGACGGCCACGTCGGCCGGGGGACGCCAGAGGCCGAGCAGCAGCGTGTCCGCCCACAGCAGCCCGACCCCGGCCAGCGAGGCACCCCACTGGTTGGCGCTGAAGCGGATCAGGTCCCGTGAGTCGACCGCTCTCGCCTGCCGGTAGCTCCCCGTCACGCCGCGCGCGGCGAGCACGGCTGCGGCCAGCGTCAGGTACGAGGCGACGGTGAAGGCGACGGCAGTGCCGTTCAGGCCGGTGCCTAGCGCCAGCGCACCGGCGACGAGCACCACGCGAACCACCCCGTCGGTGATCTGGTCGACGAGCACGTATGCCTTCATGCGCCCGGTGCCGCGGGTGGCTCCGATCAGCACCATCTGCAGCACGACGGCCGGGAGCGACAGCACCATCACCCGCAGCACGAAGGCCAGGTCGTCCGCGCCGAACAGCGTGGCGACCTGCGGCGCAACCCCGAAGACGACGGCGGCGATCACGACCGACGCGCCGCCCGCGAGCAGCGCCGAGAGCGCCACCGCGCCGCGCGCGTGGCCGAACTCGCCGCGCGCCCGGTGGACCGCGACGTAGCGCACCGCCGTCACGTCCAGCCCGAGCACTGCCAACACGGACAACAGTCGCACGGCCGCGAAGCCCTCGAAGAAGATGCCGGCCGCGCGCTGGTCGAGCGCCCGGCCGATCATCAGCACCAGCGCGAACTGCAGGGTGTTCGCGGCGGCGAGGCCGACGAAGTTGAAGGCCGATCGCTGGACGAGCGCGGTGGTCTCCGGCTTGGCTGCGTCCGCGCTCACGGTGCCTCCAGTGTACGCGTGCCCCCGCCCGGGCGCGATGCTGAAGATCGCTTCGGGCATGCCGATGACCCCGTTCGGGTCCGGGGGGATCCGACGGCCTGGCGGCGACCGGGATCCCCTTGCAAAACACACCAGGGGGTTCCACCAATGAGACGCTTCATCGCCGCCGCCGCTGCGGCATGCGCGCTTGCCGCGGCCGTTCCCGCCGCGTTCGCGAGCAGCTCCACCGCGACGTCCGCGGGCTTCGCCGACACCACCGCGGGCATCCACCTGTGGGCGCCGATCCACGAGCCGGGCGGCAGGTTCGCCAGCCAGGCCGACGCCGTCGCCGCCGCACGCCGCTACGACCTGATGACGATCCGGATCGGGCAGCTGGGTAGCTACACGGCCGCCATGCGGGCGGCCAACCCGAAGCTCCGGATCTACGTCTACATCAACGGCACCTATCTCTACAAGGCGAACCGCTCGCAGGTCTCGCCGTCGATCCTCGCCCACACCTCGAGCGGCGCGCTGATCCAGTCCAACAACTTCGGCAACTACCTCGGGACGCCGTCGAACGCGGGGTGGATCGCCTACAAGCAGAAGGAGTGCCAGAGCGCCATCGCCGCGACCGGCGCGGACGGGTGCTACATGGACATGCTGGGCAGCGCCCCGACGATGCCCGGCTACAACACCGGGCTGCCGGTGAACCCGGCCACGGGCCGGGTTTGGACGAAGGCGGAGTGGCTGGGGGCGACCGCAACGCTGGCCGGGAAGGTGTCGGCGTATGTCGGCAAGCCCGTGCTCGGCAACGGCTTCGGCAACGGCCCGCGGTATTTCGACGCCGCAGCGCCCTCGAAGGTGCTGCTCACGGGCGCCGTCGGCTCGACCGCCGAGGCCTGGCTGAAGGCCCCGGCGGCTTCGGCCACGTCCTACGAGACGGAGTCGCAGTGGAAGGAGGAGGTCGATCTGCTCGCCGACGACAACAGCGCGGGCGGCGTGGCGCTGACCATGACGAAGACCTGGGGCTCCGGCACCACGGCGCAGAAGGAGGCCTACCGGCTCTACGCGCTCGCGAGCTTCCTGCTCGGGAACGCCGGTCACTCCTACTTCTACTTCTCGGCGGCTCCGCCCGACAAGGCGACCGTCGATTCACCGCTCTACCACCTGCCCCTGGGCTCGCCGACCGGCCCCTATACGCACACGGGCGGGGTCTACCAGCGCTCGTTCAGCAACGGCCGTGTGGTTGTCAACCCATCGACGGCAACCGTGCGGCTGGCGCTCGGAGCTGCGTACCAGACGCCGTCCGGCGCCTCCGTCAGCTCGCTGACGCTGGCCCCGCACACGGCGCAGATCCTGACGCTGGGGTAGCTATCCGGGACTACCGCCGTCGCCCCCGCCCGGGGGCGGCGGCGAGTTGCCGGTCGAGGGCGGCGTCGAGGCGCGCGGTCAGCTCGTCGCAGCGCCGGCGGATGACGGGATCGATGTCCAGCGGCCTGCGCTCCGGCGCCGCCCGGCGCTCGATATGCGCCGAGAGACTGGGATCGAACGGGAAGTCGAGGAACGCGCACAGCGCCCGCATGTTCTCGTCCGGGTCGGTGAGGAAGCGGTCGTAGGAGGCAAGTGCGACGTCGTCGCGGGCATCCAGCCCCTGCTCGAAGTAGAGCGAGTTGCGCACATACCAGAACAGCGCGGCGGCCGACTCGGGCGTCATCGCGGCGTAATCGAAGCTCTCGATCAGCGCGCGGTTCTCGGCCGAGAGGCCGCGAGCCTGCCAGCGGTCGCGGCCGCGCCCAGCGGCGATCTCTCCGAGCACGTTCAGGTTGTTGGTCCCGAACTTGGCCAGCGCCGAGCGTACCCGCCCGTCGACGTTCCGGTAGGCCCAGACCGCCAGGCCGTGGCTGGGAGTGCCGAGCGTATCGAGAATGTCCCCGACCCGGTGGGAATCGCACAGGGGCTTGAACAGCACGTAGCGGTGGCCCGAGCGCATGACGAGATCACGGACCACCGGGTCGGGCCGGAGCTGGAACCGCTCGAAGGCGTCGCCGTCGTTCTCGTTTCGCACCTCGAACTCCGGCGAGCGCTCGAGGCCGCGGACGAGCATGTTGGTGCCCGACCGCTGGACGCCGACCAGGTAGACCGGAATGGCATTGGGCGCCACGTCATGGTCGGCACGCCAGCGCCGCTTGCGAAGCGCGAGCGGGATCCGCTCCAGCGGATTCAGCTGGTCCTCCTCGATCAGCCTGCGGAACCCGTGCCTGCGACCCCACTCCCAGTGGCGCCGGAGCCGCATCGCGATCCAGCGCGCACGGGACTCGCGTCCGCTCTCCGTCTGCACGGCCCGAAGTGTTGCACACGGCCAGGACGGCTGACTCCATAGCACGCTGTAAATAATCAGTAAGACAGGCATACGCGATATCACGCAAATCGGCGGTCGCGCCGATACAGCCCGTGGGTCTAGGGATGCGCGCGCCACATGGAGCGACATCCGAACACAGCAGAACACGGGGGGAAACGTGAAACGGCTTTTGGCGGCGGCCGCGACCACGGTCGCGACCATGGTGGCGGTTGCCACGGCGCACGGAACGGGCTCGGTGCAGACGGCGTCGAGCGCCGGCTTTGTCAACAGCTCGGACGGAATCCATCTGTGGGCGCCGATGCACACGGCACCGCAGGCGTTCCGGAGCGAGTCGGCCGCGGTGGACGCCGCGAAGCGGTTCGATCTGATCACGTTCAATCCCAGCCAGCTGGGCGGGTACGCCGCCGCGATGAAGGCGGCCAATCCGAACCTGAAGCTGTTCGTCTACCTCAACGGCACGTTCCTGTACAGGCGGCTGGCCGGCACCGTCCCGACCTCGATGCTGGCGCACGGCGCCAACGGGCAGCTGCTGCAGTCGCGTGGGTACGGCAACTACCTCGGCGCCGTGGGCAACCCCGCCTGGCGGACCTACGTGGAGCAGAACTGCGCCAAGCTGCTGGCCGGAACCGACTACGACGGCTGCTATCTCGACATGCTCGGCACGGGGCCGCTCTGGCCCGGGTACCTGAACGCGCTGCCGATCAACCCGGCGACCGGCCAGGTGTGGACGCGCCTGGACTGGCTGCAGGCGACGAGCGGCATCGCATCGGCGGTGGCGGCCTACACCGGCAAGCCGGTGCTCGGCAACGGGCTCGGCAACGGCCCGCGGTACTTCGCGGCGGGCGCTCCCAGCAAGCTGCTGTTCAACGGGGCGACGGGGGCCAGCGCCGAGACGTGGACGCGCCAGCCGGGCGCCCCGCTCAGCTATCACGAGCCGGTCAGGGCGTGGCAGCAGGAGGTCGACATGCTGGGCGACGCAGACCAGACCGGCGGGCTCGCGCTGACCATCACGAAGGCCTGGTCGTCGGGCACCGCCGCGCAGAAGGAGAGCGCGCGCCTCTACGCCCTCGCCACCTTCCTGCTCGGCAACGACGGCGACTCGTACTTCTACTTCACGGCGAACAAGACCGATCCGGCGACGCTGGACGATCCGCTGTACCACCTTCAGATCGGCAGCCCGGTCGGCGGGTACGTCGTCGAGAACGGTGCCTATGTGCGCACCTTCACCAACGGCAAGGTCGTGGTGAACCCGACGTCGTCGGTGGTGTCGGTCGATCTCGGTGGGTCGTACCGGCGGCCGGACGGATCGTACGCCCTCGGAGCAACGCTGAGCCCGTACTCGGCTCAGATCTTCACGACCGCCTGATCACCGGTCGCGGCCCCCGCCCGCGGCGCCGGCGAGACCTTCTCGCCGGCGCCGCGAGGTGGTACCGTCGCGGCGGGCATGATTCG
>DASQYY010000118.1:0-17286 GCA_035638975.1 Gaiellales bacterium | reverse complement strand
TGGCCGCGACGCACAGGATCACACCGCGGCCTCCAGCGCCTCGTCCAGCGTGGGCTGCGCAGCCGTGCCGCCCAGCGCCCGCGTGGACAACGCGCCACACGCGCAGGCCAGTGCCAGTGACTCCCGCACGCCCATACCGCGAAGCCGCCCCGCGATGAACCCGGCGTCGAAGGAGTCTCCCGCGCCGGTGGCGTCGACCGGCTGCACCTGCGGCGCGCCGGCCTCGATCGTCTCCCCGTCCACGATCGCCCACGCCCCGCGGCGGCCGCGCTTGACGACGACCAGCGGACACCCATCCGACCGCAGCATGCGGTGCTCGCCCTCGTTGACGAAGAGCACGTCCAGCGACGGCGCGAGCGCGGGCAGCCCGCCGTCCCACTCCCCCGAGGGGTCGCCCTGCGGGTCGACCGAGAACGTTGCCCCGGCGGCGTGTGCCGCATCCACGAGGCCGGCGATCTCCGGGCGCAGGCCGTCGAGCAGGTAGTACGAGCCCACGTGGACATGCCGTGCGCGCTCGAGCAGCCGGCGCGGAACGTCGGCGGCCGTCAGCGCCGTCATCGCCCCCGGAGCCGTGAGGATGGCGCGGTCGTCCCCTCGCACGAGGGCCACCGTGACTCCGGTCGGCCGTGTGCGCACTATGCACTCCGAGGCGTCGACGCCACGCTCGGCCAGCGCGTCCAGCATGAAGCGGCCGAACAGGTCATCGCCGACAGCCGCGACCAGCGCCACCGACAGACCCAGCCGGGCGGCGGCGCACGCGACGATCGTGGCCGATCCGCCGACCAGCAGCCGGGCCTCGTCCACCACCTTCTCGGCCTGGCCGAACTCAGGGGCGACGTCCCCGCCGGCCAGCAGCAGGTCGGGGTTGCAATCGCCGACGACGAGCAGATCGAGCACGGCGCTCAGTATCGCGCAGCGATGAGCAGGAGCTCCTCCAGCCGCCCCCGCGCCTCGCCCTCGAGGAAGCGGCGGCGCTCGTCGCCCGTCAGCGTCATCGCCTCCTTCCAGATCGAGCGGCCCGCGATGAACCCGGACGCCCCGGCGGCAAGCGCCGTGCGGAGCTGGCCCACGAAGGTCTCGTGGCTCACGCCCGCCGACAACAGCGCCCAGGGGCAGGAGAGGGCGTCGGTGATCTCACGACACGCGGCCTCCGTGCCGGGATACTCGAGCTTCAGATACCGGGCGCCGCACGACTCCGCCAGCAGCGCAGCATCACGGATCAGCTGCGGGCGACGCTCCGCGAACCGCTCCTCCGGCTCGTCGTCCAGCCGGTAGATCAGCACCTCGACGATCAGGAGCAGGCTCTGGCCGGCGCAGTCATCCACCGCCCTGCGGAGCAGCGCGCCGTTCGCCCCGTCCGCGTCCTCGCGGTCCGCGCGCAGCCGGACCAGCAGCTTCGCGCCGGTACCGCCGAGGGCACGCACCCCCGCTGCGCCGACATCGGGCAGCAGCTCGGCGGCGCGCAGCCCCTCGGGAGTGCGGCGGGAGCCGCTGCGCTCGAGCGACACCAGCACTCCCGTGCGGGCCGGAAGCGCCCCGGCGTCGGCCACGTGCGGCAGCGCGATCTCGGGGTCGAGCAGCATGGCCGGCGCGAGCGGTGCCATGGCGGCGACCAGGTCGAGCTTGAACGCCTGCATGGAGGCCATATCGCTGGGCAGGCGTGCACCCTCGAGCGCCTGCACGAGCTTCGTGCGCTGGTCGGCGGCCAGCACCGCGAGCCGGCCCCCCGACCCCGAGAGCTGGCCGATGGCGCGTTGCTCGGCTGTCGTGAACATTCTTGCTCGTTTCTATCAGATCTGAAACACTTTCGCGCATGACACGCATCGCTTTCGTCGGCGCGGGAAGCGTCGAGTTCACGCGAGACCTGCTCGGCGACATCCTCACCTTCCCGGAGCTCGCCGACGCCACCATCGCCCTCCACGACATCGATCGCGAGCGCCTCGAGGCCGCAGAGGCGATGGCTCGCTGGACGGCCCGCGAGCTGGGCGCCCCCGCCACCATCGAGGCGCATCTTGAGCGGCGGGCCGCACTCGACGGCTGCGACCACGTGGTCAACATGATCCAGGTCGGCGGCTACGCGGCCACGCTGATCGACTTTGAGGTGCCGGCCCGCCACGGCGTTCGCCAGACGATCGGCGACACGCTCGGCATCGGCGGCATCTTCAGGGCGCTGCGGACGATCCCGGTGATGCAGGGCATCGCCGCCGACATGGCCGAGCTCTGCCCGCAGGCGTGGTTCCTCAACTACACGAACCCGATGGCCATGCTGTGCTGGGCGACGTACGCCGGCACGCCGATCACGCGTATCGTCGGCCTCTGCCACTCCGTCCAGCACACGACCCGCGGCCTGGCCGAGCTGGTGGGCGTGCCCTACGAGCAGGTGACCTACCTCGGCGCCGGCGTCAACCACCAGGCGTGGATCCTGCGCTTCGAGCGTGACGGCGAGGATCTCTACCCGCTGCTGGACGAGGCGATCGAGCGCGACCCGGAGCTGCGCCGGCGCGTCAGGGTGGAGATGTACCGGCGGTTCGGCCGGTTCCCGACCGAGTCGAGCGAGCACTCGGCCGAGTACCTGCCCTACTTCATGCACGACCACGCGATGATCGAGGAGTTCCGCGTCCCGGTCGACGAGTACGTCCGGCGCAGCGAGGAGAACCTCGAGCTGTACGCGGAGATGCGCCGAAAGCTGGCCGCCGGCGAGCCGTTCGAGATCGAGCGCAGCCTCGAGTACGCATCGCTGATCATCCACTCCATCCTCACCGGCGAGCCGCGCGAGATCTACGGCAACGTCCCCAACGACGGGCTGATCACCAACCTGCCGGCCGGGGCGTGCGTGGAGGTGCCCTGCGTCGTCGACGGGCAGGGGCTGCATCCACGCGGGATCGGCGACCTGCCGCCGCAGCTGGCCGCGCTCAACCGGACGTTCCTGAACGTGTGCGAGCTGACCGTGCGCGCCGCGCTCGAGGGCAGCCGGGAACACGTCGTGCACGCCGCGCTGCTCGACCCGAACACCGCCGCCACGCTGTCACCCTCCCGGATCGAGGCGATGGTGGACGACCTGATCGCGGCCCACGGCGACGCGCTGCCGGACGGCATTCGACGCTAGATAGCGGGAAGAATCCCCGTGCATGCCCTCCTCACCGAGCAACGACGAGCTCGCCGCCGCGCTTGACGAATACGCCGCCCTGCTGGACGTATCGGGTGCGAACACCTATGCGACTCGCGCATACCGCCGCGCTGCGGGCCTGATCCGGGAGACGCCGGCGGACGTGGCCGCGCTCGTCCGCGAGGGACGGGTGCGCAGGCTGCGCGGCATCGGCCCCGGCATCGAGCAGCGGCTGGCGGAGCTGGTCGAGACGGGGCGGATTGCCGAGCTCGACGAGCTGCGTGACTCGGTCTCGATCGAGCTGGCCGCGTTCGGCCGCATGCATGGGTTCGCCGCGCAGCGCTTCGTCGGCATCGGCGCCGCGCTCGGCATCCGCACGGTGTCCGAGCTGCGCGACGCCGCGGAGCGCGGCCGGCTGCGCGACGTGCCCGGGATCGGGCCGAGCACCGAGGCCTCGATCCTGGCTGCGCTCGATGCTCCTCCGCGCCGCTCCGCCGGCAGCCTGCTGCTCCACCAGGCTCGAGAGATCAGCGCGCGGATCGCCGGTGCGCTCGACGGCATCGCAGCGGGTGACGCGCGCCGCTGGGTGGACACGCCGGCGAGGCTGGCGGTGGTGGTCGCCACAGACAGCCCGGAGGATGTCCGGGCACGGTTCGCGGACCTGCCCGAGATCGTCGCGCTGATCGAGCCCTCGGTCGGCGTGACGGTCGACGGCACGGCCGTCGCGCTGGTGACCGCACCGGCGGCCGAGCTCGGCACAGCGCTCGTCCGCGCCACCGGATCCCCGGAGTACGTGGCCGGCCTCGAGCCGCTGCCGTCCGCGCCCGACGAGGAGAGCCTCTTCCGGCAGATCGGCCGGCCCCATGTGCCGCCGGAGCTGCGCGAGCAGGGGGCGCCGTCCGCGCCGGCTGACCTGCTCGAGGCCGAGGGCATCCGCGGCGACCTCCACTGCCACACCACCTGGTCGGACGGCCGGGCCACGGTGCGGGAGCTGGCCGAGGCGGCGGTCGCGCGCGGATACGACTACGTCGCGGTCTGCGACCACACCGAGAGCGTCGGCGTCGTGCCCGGCCTCGACGCCGAGGCCGTGCGGCGGCAGGCAGCCGAGATCGACGCCGTCAACGCCGAGCTGGCCCCGTTCCAGGTGCTGCACGGCATCGAGTGCGACATCCTTCCGGATGGCCGGCTCGACCTTCCCGATGACGTGCTCGCCGAGCTCGACTGGGTGCAGATCTCGGTGCACGCCGGCCAGCGCACCCCACGCGCAGAGCTCACGGCGCGGGTGGTGCAGGCGATGCATCATCCGGCGGCGCGCTGCCTCAGCCACCCCACCGGACGCATCATCGGCCACCGGCCCGAGAACCAGCTCGATCTCGAGCGCACCATCGAGGCGGCGATCGAGACAGGTGTTGCCTTAGAGGTGAACGGACTGCCGAGCCGACTCGACCTGTCGGGCGCTCACGTCCGCGAGGCGATTTCGGCCGGCGTGCGGATCGTCTGCTCGAGCGATGCGCACTCCGTCTCGGGCCTCGACAGCGTGCTCTACGCGGTGCACACGGCACGGCGCGGCGGCGCGCCGGCCTCGGCGGTGCTGAACACGCTCGCAGTCGACGAGTTGCTCCGAACCGCTGGATGATCGATTCCCCGGCGCCGTGCGGTCAAGGTGTGAGCCACGTGCGCCGGTCACGACCGCGCGGCGGCCGCCCGGTCCAGCTCGCGCTGCCGCAACAGCACCCGGCGGATCTTCCCGGTCAGCGTCTTTGGCAGGTCATCCACGAACTCGATCCGCCGCGGATAGGCGTAGGCGGAGAGGTGCTGCCTGACGTGCTGCTGGATCTCCCCGGCCAGCTGATCCGACGGCTCCGTCCCCTCAACCAGCACGATGAAGGCCTTGACCACGTTCCCGCGCAGCTCGTCCGGTGAGGCGACGACGGCTGCCTCCCGCACCGCCGGGTGCTCGAGGCACGAGGACTCGACCTCGAACGGGCCGATCCGGTACCCGGCCGAGATGATGACGTCGTCAGCGCGCCCCTCGTACCAGATATACCCGTCCTCGTCCTGGCGGGCGGCGTCCTTGGTGTGGAACCACTCGCCGCCGAACACCTGCTCCGAGTCCTCGGGCCGGTTCCAGTAGCCGAGCGGATAGTGCGGATTCGAGCGGGCGCGCAGGCAGATCTCACCGCGCTCGCCGCGCTGCACCGGACGCTCGTCCTCGTCCAGGATCTGCACGTCCCAGCCGGGCATGGGCAGGCCCATCGACCCCTCGCGCACCGGGTGCCACGGGTAGTTGGCCGCCAGCGGATAGGACTCGGTCAGCCCGTAGTAGTCGAGCACCGTGACGCCGTACTGCTCCCGGAACCAGCGGATCGCCTCGGGGTTGAGCGGCTCGCCGGCCGAGCAGACGCGGCGGAAGCGCTGGGGGTAGCGGGCGCCCGCGTCATCGATCGCCATCATCGCCCGCATCGCCGTCGGCGTGGTGAACACGTTCGAGACCTGGTTTCGGCTGAGGAAGTCGAGCTGCCGGTGCGGATCGAAGCCGGCCTCACGGCGGTACACGTACTGGACCGCGCCCAGGCGCCAGGGCCCGAGCAGCGGCGCGATTCCGGCGGCCCACGCCCACTCGCCCATGCCATGGAAGGACTCGCCGTCCTGCACCTCGTGCGAGTGGATGAACTCCTCATGGCCGAGCAGGTAGCGGTGCGCGTGGACGACGCCCTTGGCGAGGCCGGTCGTCCCCGACGTGTAGTAGAGCTGAGCCGGGTCGTCGGCCGAGGTATCGCATGAGATGTGATCGGTCGGTGCATCGCCGAAGCCCTCGGCGCCGAGCACCAGCAGCTCGTACCCGGCGCCGGCGGCGAAGCGCCCCGCGGATGCGGAATCGGTCACGACCAGCCGTGCACCAGAGTCCGACAGGCGGTGCTGGATCGCCTCGTCGCCGTAGAGCAGCGAGAGCGAGAGCAGGATGGCGCCGAGCTTCCAGGTGGCGAAGAACACCGCGGCCGTCTCCGGAACCGGCGGCAGCACGACGGCGACGCGGTCGCCGCGCTCCACCCCGCGCGCCCGCAGCGTGTGAGCGGCCCGGTTGGCCAAGTCCTGGAGGTCGCCCCACGTCAGCTCGCGGCAGCTGCCGTCGAAGCTCTCCCACACCATCGCCGGCTTCTCACGGGGGTGCTTGTCACAGACGTCGGTGGCGAGGTTGTAGCGCTCGGGCACGTCCCACACGTGCTCGGCGCAGAGCTGCGCGTAGCGGTCGTGGCTCATGGTCCCTCCGGTGGACGCTGGTCGTCGTGCGACCCTACTCCCCGCGCCGCCTCGAGTTTGGATCCAAACTCGTATGGCAGTACTATCCGGCCACCACGAGAGGAGGAACAGATGGGACTTTCACTGGGCGATACCGCGCCCGATTTCGAAGCCGAGACCACCGAGGGCCGGATCCGGTTCCACGATTGGATCGGCGACTCCTGGGCCGTGCTGTTCTCGCACCCCAAGAACTTCACGCCTGTGTGCACGACCGAGCTCGGCTACATGGCCAAGATCAAGCCCGAGTTCGACCGCCGAAACGTGAAGATCATCGGCCTCTCGGTCGATCCGGTCGAGAAGCATGAGGCCTGGGCGAAGGACATCGAGGAGACGCAGGGCACCGCGCCCAACTACCCGATCATCGGCGACGCCGACTTCAGCATCTCGAAGGCCTACGGCATGCTGCCGGCATCGGTCTCGGGCGACCCTGCCGACCGCACGCCTGCCGACAACCAGACGGTCCGCAACGTGTTCGTGATCGGGCCCGACAAGAAGATCAAGCTGATCCTGGTCTACCCCATGACCACCGGCCGCAACTTCGACGAGGTGCTGCGGGTGATCGACTCGCTGCAGCTGACCGCGAACCACAAGGTCTCGACCCCGGTTAACTGGCAGCCTGGCGAGGACGTGATCATCGCCGGCTCGGTCAACAACGAGCAGGCCAAGGAGCTCTTCGGCACCTGGGACGAGCCGAAGCCCTACATCCGCATCGTCCCCCAGCCGGACACCGAGAAGGCCGGCGTTTCCTGACCGCGCATGCCCGGGCGCGCGGCGTGCGCGCCCGGGCGGCGCTGCCCCGGCATGCGGCTCTACAACTCGCAGGTCTCCGGCAACTGCTACAAGGTGCGGCTGGCGGCGGCACAGCTCGGGCTCCAGCTGGAGCTGGTCGAGGTCGACGTGGTCGACCGCAGCGACCGTCCGCAGCTGCTTTTGGGGCTCAACCCGTCGCTGCGGGTGCCGACGCTCGTGCTGGACGACGGCCGTTCACTGGGTGAGTCGGGCGCCATCCTGCTCTACCTGGCCGACGGAACCGCGTTGATCCCGGACGACCGGTTCGAGCGGGCGCAGATGCTGCAGTGGATGTTCTTCGAGCAGTACGACCTCGAGCCCAACATCGCGGTCGCGCGGTTCTGGCTGAGCGTGTCCGGCACGCCGGAGCGCTGGGCCGACCAGCTGCCCGCGAAGCGGGACGCGGGATATCGCACGCTGGACGCGATCGAGCGCCATCTCGCCGACCGGGCGTTCCTGGTGGGCGACCGCTATACGCTGGCCGACATCACGCTCTACGGGTACACGCACGTGGCGGACGAGGGCGGCTTCGACATGGGCCGGTACCCCGCGATCGCGGCGTGGCTGGAGCGCGTCCGCTCCCAGCCGGGACACGTCACGCTGGACGGCGCGCCGGCGTGACGCAGACGGAGGCGGAGGCCCGGTTCCGACTGACGATCCGCCGCCGGGTGAGCGAGGTGGACGACGTGGTCGACCGGCTGGCGCGGGTCGCGCGGTCGCTGCGCGAGGCGGGCGTGCGGATGTACACGATCTCGCGGTCGGCGGACGATCCGAGCGAGACCGAGGTCGCGCTCTACTTCACGGACCGTGGCGCCGCCGAGGACATGATGGGCAGGCTCGACTCACCCGAGAGCAGGGAGCGGGCGATGCTCACCGGCGCGCTCGAGCTGGGCGCGATGTGGCTGACCGAAACGGTCGTCGCCGCCGACCTCGGCTGAGGCCGGCGAGAGGTCGTCACTTCCAGATCTGCGACATCGGCGCCGCGCCGGCCGCGCCGGCGAGGTGGCGCCTGATGCCGAACCCGTCCTCGAGCGTGCGCAGCAAACCGTAGTGGTTGTTCAGCTGCGTGTAGACGGCGGGGTGGACGAGCGGGCCGAGCACCGCAAACGGGACGTTGCCGCCGCCGAACTTGCTGCCGTTGTTCGGGCCGCCGCTCTGCCCCTCGTCGTAGACGATCACGATCACGCTGGATGCATCCCACGACGGCGAGCGCATGATGGCGGGCACCTCGCGGGCGAGGAAGTCGTCGAACTGCGTGATCACGCCGCCGGCCGGCTTGCAGTTGTCGTGGCCGTCCTCGCACTGGTTGGGGACGACGAAGTTGAAGCGGGGCACCGCTCCCGCGGCGAGCGCGCGGTTGAACCCGCGCATGTCGTTGACGCCGGTGGATCCCGTGGCCACCACGTGGGACAGGCACTCCGCGGAGCGGTCGGTCGCCGACCAGACACCGCCGGCGCCCTCGATGTCGGCGTAGTAGACGGCGGGGTTGTGCTTGACGCGGTAGATGTTTCCGTCCTTGCTCGTGCCGGAGCTGGTGAGAGCGCACGGCTCGGGCATCGACTCGTTCCACTCCTTCCACGACACGCCGGCGACGTCGAGCTGGTGGAACAGGTTGTTCACGTCCTGGTGACAGTCGGCAGGGGCAATGTCCTCCTGCTCGCAGTGGATGTACTGACCGCTCGTCATCGCGATGTAGTTCGCACCGGACCAGTGCGTGGTCGCGTAGTAGTTCGTGAACCAGGCGGCAGATGGGGCGACGGTGGAAAGCTGGTAGGGCGCGTTGTTCGGGGTGAGTGCGGAGAGATCGGTGTTCTCACCGACGATGACGAACACGTGCCCGAATGCCGGAACGCCCTCCAAGCCGGCCGTGGCACCGCGGGCGGGGGCGGCGCCGGCGACGACCGCGGCCAGCACGGCGGTCAGGGCCAGCATCCTCCACCGATGTCCCATCATCCCCCCTTCGTCGAGGCGCCGCGGCGCAGCGCCACGCCCGTGAGAGTCTCCCGCACGACGCGCTCGGCGACAAGTGCTGTGACGTCAGCGGAGCCGACGCCGGTGGGCGCGACCTCGACCACGTCGGAGCCGACCAGGTCGACGGACGCGGCGACGGTGCGGCAGGCCCAGAGCAGCTCGCGCGGCGTCAGGCCGCCGGGCTCGGGCGTGCCCGTGCCCGGGGCAAAGGCCGGGTCGAGCACGTCGACGTCCACGGTGAGCAGCACCGGCCCGTCGCCCACGATCGCGATCGCCTCCTCGACCACCTCGCGGATACCGCGGTCGCGCACATCGTGCGCGAAGAAGGAGGTGATGCCGCGGTCGCGCTGCCAGCCGAACTCTGCCTCGCCCGGCCAGTAGCCGCGCAGGCCGATCTGGACGTAGCGGCGCGGATCGACATGGCCGTCCTCGACCAGCCAGTACATCGGCGTGCCATGCGAGCGCTTGACGTCCCAAAGGTGCGTGGCCGTATCGGTGTGGGTGTCGAAGTGGATCATCCCGATGGGGCCGTGCACCTGCGCAAGGCCCTCGCCTTCCGGCTGGGCGATCGAGTGGTCGCCGCCGAGGACGACCGGCATCGCCCCCGCCCCGGCCACCTCGGCGACCAGCGCGGCGATGGCGGCATGCGACGCAGCTGGGTCGGCGGGCAGGATCGGGGCGTCGCCGTAGTCGACGACATTGAGCACCTCGAACGCGTCGACGCCAGCTTCCAGGTGGATGCCATGCGGGGCACTGGCCGCGCGGATGGCGCGTGGGCCGAAGCGGGTGCCGGGCCGGTCGGAGACGAGCTCGTCCATGGGCGCGCCGACGATGGCGACGTCGACGCCCTCGAGGTCGGCGACGTCCTCGGTGTAGGGGAGGCCGCCGTAGGTGAGCAGCCCGGCGTAGTCGGGCTTGCCGTCGGCATACGCGGCCCAGCGGCGCTGAGGGTCGATCATGAGACGCTCCTTGCTCCGCCGAAACGGCGGCGTTCGAGTGGGCGGATTCTGACGGCTTGCGACCCGGCATGCCGCCGGGTCGGGCCCGGCCGAGGTGTCAAACTCCTCCCCAGGGCGCCGTGACGCGGTTGGCACCAGATCGCGACCGATAGCGCGATGGTTGAGCCAGGCCCATGTATTGGAGTCAAACTCCAACCTTTTCCGGCTGCCGGGATCGGCGCGAAACCGTCACGGTTCGTGACGTCCGCGTGCGGCCCTAGAGTCGCTCGCAATGTGCGGTCGCTTCACCAACGGCGCAGATCCCGACGCCGTCATCCGGGCCTACTCGCTCGACATCCCGTTCGACTGGCGTCCGCGCTTCAACATCGCACCCGGCCAGTCCATGCTCGGCGTCCGCCGGGGTGAGGACGGCGCCGACGAGGCGGCGCTCCTGCGCTTCGGCCTGATCCCGGCCTGGGCCAAGGATCGCAAGCTCGCCTACAAGATGATCAACGCGCGCGCCGAGACCCTCACCGAGCGCCCCGCCTACCGGTCGCTCCTGCGCACCGGCCGCTGCCTGATCGTCGCGGACGGGTTCTACGAGTGGCGCGTGATGCCGGACGGCACCAAGCAGCCGGTGCGGTTCTCGCTGCTCGACCGCGAGGTGTTCAGCTTCGCCGGGCTGTGGGCGCGCTGGGTCGACCGCGAGAGCGGCGAGGCGATCGAGAGCGCGACCATCATCACCACCGGCGCGAACACCCTCGTCGGCTCCGTGCACGACCGCATGCCCGCCATCCTCGGCGACCAGGCGGAGGAGGACTGGCTCGATCCGGACGTCGGCCCCGCGCACGCCCTGTCGCTGCTGCGTGCCTACCCGGCCGGCCTGATGACGGCGGCGCTGGCATCGCCGGCCGTCAACAGCGTCCGCAACGACTCGCCAGAACTGCTGGTCGCCTGAGCGCTATCGTGGCGATGAGTTCCGGCACGTTCGCCGGTCAACCCTTCTGACCACGAACCGAGGGAGTGCCGTCATGCCATCCAGAGTCGTCCTGCTGGTCGGAACCCGCAAGGGCTGCTTCATCCTCGAGAGCGACACCGATCGCCGGGACTGGGAGATGCGCGGGCCCTATTGCGACGGCTGGCCCGTCTACCGCGCCATCCGCGACATCGAGTCCGGCGCGCTCTACGCCGCCGCCGCCAGCGAGTGGCACGGCGCCGGCGTCTGGCGCAGCCCCGATATGGGCGAGACCTGGACGGTGTCCAGCGACGGCCTGTCCTACGGCGACGAGGGAGAGCTCAAGCTCTCCAAGATCTCGGGGCTGACCGCCTCCCACGGCCGCCTGCTGGCCGGCGCCGAGGCGGCCGGCCTGTTCGAGAGCGTCGACGACGGGGCCACCTGGTCGCTGCTCTCGACGCTCGAGGACCAGCCCGCCCGCGAGATCTGGAACATCCCGTCCAACCAGCCGCCCGGGCACCTCGGCATGCCCGCGATCCTGGCTGACCCTGAGCAGCGCGACCACTACTGGATCATCATCCAGGGGATCGGGATCTTCGAGACGACGGACAACGGGGCGACCTGGACGCCCCGCAACAGGGGCCTCCGCGCCGCCTGGCCGCGTGAATGGGACGAGGTCGGCTTCTGCGTCCACAAGCTCGTGATGTCGCCCGCCGACCACTCGCGGATGTACCAGCAGAACCACTGCGGCATGCACCGCAGCGACGACGGCGGCATGTCGTGGACGGAGATCACCGAGGGCCTGCCGACGGACTTCGGCTTCGCGGCCGCGGCCCATCCGCACGACCGCGACAGCTTCTATGTGATCCCGCTCGACCCGGGCCACGGCCGCATGATGCCCGACGGCCACGCCGCCGTCTGGCGCACCCGAGACGCCGGCTCGTCCTGGCAGCGGCTGGATCAGGGCCTGCCCCACGCGAACGCCCATCTCGGGGTGCTGAGGGAGGGCATGGCGATCGACGATCTGGACGTGCCTGGCCTCTACTTCGGCACCAGCACCGGGCAGGTGTTCGCGAGCAGCGACGAGGGCGACAGCTGGACGGAGATCGCGAGCTACCTGCCGGCGATCGCCTCGGTCTCGGTGGCGGTGGTGGAGTAGCCATGGCGACGGTGCACCTGCCCGCCACGTTGCCGTCGATGTACACCGACCTGCCCCGCACGGTCGACGTGGAGGCCGCCACCGTGGACGAGGCGTTCGAGCGGCTCGACGCCCGCTGGCCCGGGCTGCGCGACCGGCTGTGCCAGGAGGGCCCCGCGCTCCGCCCCCACATCAACGTCTACGTCGATCGCGAGCGAGCGGCCCTCGACACGCCGATCGCCGAGGGCGCGCGGGTCGACGTGATCGCGGCGATCAGCGGCGGCTGACAGGCCGATGGCGGGGCGGGGATCGCTCCCCGCCCCGCCGGCTGCCGCTTCTCCCTAGAAGCTGCCGCCTGCGATCAGCGTCCCGCCGAGCGTGCGCACCCGCACGGTCGAGCCGCTCTTGATCGTGGGCACGGACTGGCCGAGCTCGGTGTTCCGGCTGACGTCGACCTTGCCAAGGCTGCTCACGGTGGGGCTGGCCCACTTGGCGCCGTTCACGAAGATGTTCACGTGCTTGCCCGCCAGCACCTTGATGTGGTCGACCTCGACCTGCAGCTCGCGCTGCGACGAGCTGGCCTGGTACTGCGCAGACCCCGTCGCATTGGGGAACGAGCTGCTGCCGTGCAGCGCGATCTGGCGCTGAACCGCGGCGGAGGCACCCGGCACTGCGACGGCGAGCACCGCCAGCAGCGCGAGGGACGATGAGATGATGGTGATGAATCGACGCATGGATCCTGCTCCTTTGGTTCGTGGTGTCCGCGTGGGATGCAGGGTGGCGCCGGCCCGGTCTGCGTCGCAATGAGACATTGGTCCTAGGACCGTGGCGCGGACGCTCCCCAGGCGGCATGCTGACCGCATGCACTCGCGGCACGACATCCTGAGACCGGTTGGCGTCTTCGCCCTGTCGGGCCTGATCGTGCTGCTGCTCGTGGCGGTGGCGGCGACGCTGGCGCTCCGCAGCCTCGCAAACCAGGAGGCGAGCCGCGACGCACGGCGCCTGACCACGCTCACCGGCCGTGGCATCGTCGAGCCGGCGTTGACCACCGGCGTCGTTCGCGGTGATCCGGCCGCGCTGGCCCGGCTCGACCACATCATCCGCACGCGTGTGAAGACCAGCGACGTGGCGCGGATCAAGATCTGGAATGCGGACGGGAAGATCCTCTACTCCGACGAACGGCGGCTGATCGGCCGTACGTTTACCCTCGGGCCGGAAGAGCGCGCCGCATTGCGCACACAGACGACAGCTGCGGAGCCCACCAACATCAACTCGCCGGAGAACACCTACGAGCAGCACCTGGGCGCGCTCACCTCGGTCTATCTCGGCCTGCGGGCGCAGGACGGCACGCCGGTGCTCTACGAGGAGTACCTCCGCTCGAGCGCGATCGCCGGCGACAGCCGAAGCGTGGCGCGGCTGTTCGCACCGGTCGGCATCCTTGCCCTGCTGGTGCTGGCGGTGCTCCAGCTGCCCCTCGCCTACTGGATGGCGCGGCGCATGCGCAACGCGCAGCGCGATCGGGAGCTGGCCCTGCAGCACGCCGTCGACGCGTCGGCGAACGAGAGGCGTGCGATCGCCGCAGGGCTCCACGACGGCGTGGTGCAGGAGCTGGCGGGCCATGGCTTCCGGATGGCGGCGGCGCTCGAGGCTGAGCACGCCGAGCCGGAGCTGCGAGAGGCGCTCGAGGATGGCGCCGCGGGAACGCGTAATGCGATCCGGCAGCTGCGGTCGCTCCTGCTCGAGATCTACCCGCCGGCGCTCGAGGAGCAGGGGCTCTCCGTGGCGTTGCCCGACCTGGCAGCGCCGCTGACGGCACGCGGCGTCGACGTATCGATGAACGTCGAGGACGGCCTGCGGCTGCCGACCGAGGTGGAGCAGCTGGTCTTCCGCGCGGCGCAGGAGGCGCTTCGGAACGCCGGAGCGCATGCCGGCGCCGGCCACGTCGACCTGGACGTGCACACGACCGAGGGCGTGGTCACGCTTCGGGTTCGCGATGACGGGTGCGGGTTCGACGCCGCCGAGGCGGCCGCTCGCCGCAGCGAGGGCCACCTCGGCCTGTCGATGCTGCGCGACCTGTCCGAGGCCGCCGGCGGCAGGCTGAGCGTCGAGTCGGCGCCGGGCGCTGGAACCACCGTGGCGCTGGAGGTGCCGCTGCGATGATTCGCGTGCTCGTCGTCGACGACCACACCATCGTCCGGGATGGCCTCGTCCAGCTGCTCGCCGCTGCGCCAGATCTGGAGGTGGTCGCGTCCGCGGGCGACGGGCCCGCCGCCGTGGAGCTGGCGGCGGAGCATCGCCCCGACATCGTGCTGATGGACCTGTCGATGCCCGGGATGAGCGGCATCGAGGCGACGCGTCTGATCGGGGAGCGCGCACCCACGTCGCAGGTGCTGGTGCTGACGTCGTTCGTCGATCGCGACCGGGTGGTCGAGGCGCTCGACGCCGGGGCCATCGGCTACCTGCTGAAGGACGCGGAGCCGGCGGAGCTGATCGACGGGATCCGCTCGGCCGCTCGGGGCGAGTCCCCGCTCGACCCCCGCGCCGCCCGCACCATGCTCTCCGCGCAGCGGGCGACCGGGCCGCTGGAGTCGCTCACCGACCGGGAGCGGGAGGTGCTCAGCCTCGTCGCGGACGGGCTCCCGAACAAGCGGATCGCGCGGCAGCTGGGCATCAGCGAGAAGACGGTGAAGGCGCACCTGACCAGCGCGTTTCGCACGATCGGCGTCGACGATCGAGTGCAGGCCGGCATCTGGGCGCGCCGGCAGGGGCTCTGAGGCCGGCTCTAGCCCTCGGTCTTTCGGGCCCTGCTCGGGGCCACCCGAGCCGGCTCGTTGGGCATCTTCGGGTAGACCGGAGGCCACGGCGCATCCATCAGGCCGGCCGCCATGTCACGGCGGTGCAGCTCGAGCAGCGGCTCCAGACGCTGCGCTGGATCGGACATCGCCTGCCACGGATCGCCGTTTACGGCCACTCGCCGGGGCACCGTCTCGATCGTGAGCTGCTCGGGGTCGATTGATTCGAGCTCATCCCATGCGAACGGCGTCGACACCTGCGCCCCGACCCGCGGACGCACCGTCCAGGCCCCGAGCACCGTCTTGTGCGGCGCATTCTGATTGAAGTCGATGAAGACCCGGCGCCCGCGCTCCTCCTTCCACCATGCCGCGGTGACGAGATCGGGTCGCCGCCGCTCGAGCTCACGGGCGAGCGCCACGGCGGCCTCGCGCACGACGATCGAGTCCTGCTCCGGTGTCACCTCGAGGTAGACATGGATGCCGTTACGGCCGGTCGTCTTCGGATAGCCCTCCAGGCCCAGCTCACCGAGCAGCGTGCGCGTCTCGGCCGCGGCCTCCTTGACCATGTCGAGCGTGACGCCGGGCGACGGATCCAGGTCGATGCGCAGCTGGTCGGCGTGCTGCGGGTCGGCCGCGAGGTAAGGCCAGACGTGCAGCCCGATGCAGCCGAGGTTGACGGCCCAGACGATGTGGGCGACGTCGGCGGCCACCAGCGCCTCGGACGGCGTGCCGTTGGGCGTCTGCACGGTCGTCGTCTGCAGCCAGTCGGGCGCGTTCTTGGGCACGCGTTTCTGGAAGAAGGAGGAGCCGCCGGCGCCGTCCGGGTAGCGCTCCATCAGCACCGGACGGCCGCCGAGCGCGCGCATCAGCGGCTCCTCGACCGCGAGGTAGTAGCGGGCGAGGTCGAGCTTGGTCTCGCCGCGCTCGGGAAAGAACGTCTTCTGCGGGTTCGAGAGCAGGAGCGTGCGCCCCGCCGCCTCGACCTCCACTGCCTCGGCCTTCGCCATCCGCCTCGATCATACGTGGGCGATGTGCGACGCTCCCCGCATGGACGCCGACCTGCAGCGCACCGTCAGGCGCAACACGATCCTGCTCGCCTCCACGACCGCGGTCAACTCGGTCGTGCTGCAGCTGGCCGCGGCCGTGTCGTCGCTGACGTTCGTGCTGGTGACGGGGCACCACGGGTTGCTCGGGCTGGGGCCGGCCATCTTCCTGACCTCGTCCGGGCTGACGGCGGTGGTGGCGGGCCGGTCGATGGACAGGTTCGGCAGGCGCCCGGTGCTCGCGGCCGGGTTTCTGACGCTCTCGGCGGGGTGCGCGATGACCGCCGCCTCGACGCGGACGGGCTCGGTGCCGTTGCTGGTGGTGGGCTTCATCCTGATCGGGACGGGGATGGCCACGTCGCTGCTGATCCGAGCGGCCGCGGGCGATATGTACCAGCCCGAGCGGCGCGCGCGCGGGATCTCCTACGTGCTGTTCGGGTCGGTGTTCGGTGCGGTGCTCGGGCCGGCGGTGTTCAGCCCGATGTTCGCGAACCAGGACGTGAAGGCGAGCACGCTGACGGTGCCGTGGCTGGCGGCGTCGGGGATCGCGCTGGTCGCGCTGTGCGTGATGCTGCTCGTGCGGCCGGATCCGCGGGAGATCGGCATGCGCCTGGGCAGCTCGCGGGGAGCGCCTGCGGCGGCACCGGCGGCGCCACTGAGCGAGATCCTGCGGCGGCCTGGAGTGCTGCCGGCCCTCGGCGCGGGGCTGGCGAGCTTCGCCACCATGGTCTCGGTGATGAACCTGACCGGCTACGTGGTGGTGGAGGTGCACGGCCACAGCCAGGACTCGGTGTTCCCGATCGTCGGCGCGCATGTGCTCGGGATGTATGCGCTGGTGCTGGTGGTCGGCGGGCTGATCGATCGCATCGGGCGCAAGCCGGCGCTGGCCGGCGGCCTGGTGGTCATGGCCGCGTCGGTGCTCGGGCTGCAATGGGCGACCGGCGTGCCCGCGACGGCGCTGCTGCTGTTCGGGCTCGGCATCGGCTGGAACATCTCGTTCGTGGCGGCGACCGCGCAGATGGCGGACCTGACCAGCCCGGTGGAACGGGGCACGCTGCTCGGGTTCAATGATCTGGTTGCTGCGCTGGCGGGAGCGACGATGGCCCTGGTGGGCGGCTACGGCCTCGAGACCTCGGGCGTGGGAGCCTTGGCGGTCGGCGCGGCGCTGGTCGCGTTGTCGCCGGTGGCGTGGATCCTCTGGCTGCAGCCGCCGGCTGAGCTGACGGCGGAGTCATGACTCGGTCACGAAGCGGC
>DASQYY010000117.1:0-15266 GCA_035638975.1 Gaiellales bacterium | reverse complement strand
CGGCGCGGCGGGCGCTGTCGCCGCTCTCCCGCATCGCCCAGCGGGCGTCACGCGTGACCGCGGGCGACCTCTCCGTCCGGATGGGCCCCGCTCGCACACGTGACGAGATCGGCGAGGTGTCGACCGCCATCGACGCCATGCTCGACCGGCTGCAGGATGCGTTCGACAGCCAGCAGCGCTTCATCGACGATGCATCCCACGAGCTGCGGACGCCGCTCACCATCGCCAGAGGGCACCTCGAGACGGCGCTGCCGCCGGATGCAACGCCGCAGGTGCGAGATGCAGTTGCCGTCGCCATCGCGGAGATCGACCGGATGGCGGAGATGGTCGACGGGCTGCTCGGGCTGGCCCGCGGCGGCCCTGGTGGAGCCTCGTGGTCGCCGGTGAACGTGGGATCGCTGATCGAACGGACCGTCGAGCGCGCGCGCGTGCTCGGCGAGCGCACGTGGCGGGAGTCCGTGGCCGACGGGCTGGTCGTCATCGGCGACGAGGGCTCGCTGGAGCAGGTGCTGCTGAACCTATTCCGAAACGCGGTCAAGCACACACGGCCCGGCGATCTGATCGAGGTGTCGGCGCTACGTGCGGGTGACCTCGTCCGGCTGGAAGTCTGCGACCACGGCGAGGGCATCGACCCCGAGCTGCTGCCCAGGGTGTTCGACCGGTTCGTCCGCGCGGACGGGGCGCGCGGACGTGAGACGGGCGGCACGGGGCTCGGGCTCGCGATCTGCCGCGAGATCGTCGCCCGCCATGGCGGCACGATCACGGCTGCGAACGTGCCGTCCGGCGGGGCGCGCTTCACCATCGACCTTCCCGCCGCGCCTGTGCCGGTGGACGAGATGAAGACCTTCTCACCGGGGTCTCACGTGTAGCTCACAGGCGGTTCCTACGGTGGGTGCCGAGCCCGTCCGGGGCTCGTTCACCGACCAAGGAGGAGCCGAAGTGAGCAGGCAGACGAACGTTGCCGGGGCGGCTGTCCTCGCAAGCCTGATCGCCGGGGGAACCGTCTACGCCGCGGGGCACCGCGTCGGCGATCCGGCACTGACCGCGTCCGCGGACGCTCGAAACACCCTGATCCGTGTTCATCCCGCGGTGGCGCATGACACGCATCTTCTGCGCTGGCATCCCGCCCGGCCGCCCAGGCACGCCCACCCGCGCGTGATCGCGCCCGCCTCGGCGGTCGCCTCCGCTGCCCCCGCGGCCGTGGCCGCCGCTGCGCCGGTGGCGGTCGCGTCCGCCCCGGTCACGCACACCAGCCCGGCGGCCTCGAGCGACGACGGGCAGGAGAGCGGGGGCGGCGATGACTAGCGCCGCCGTCAAGCTCTACACCGTCGTTGTCGCCGTCCTGTGCGCGGCGGCAGTTGCCTGGACGATCAACCAGAGCAGCGCCGCGTCCGCGTGGCGAACGGAGGCCCAGGCCTGGCAGTCGGCCGCTCGCCGGACCGTTGCCCGGGAGCGCGCCATGACCCACCGGTATCAGCATCTGGCCCGGCAGTACAACCAGCTCGTCGTCCGCACGCGCCGCTCGCAGCGGGCGCTGATCGCGCGGATGCAGACGGCGCAGGCCGTCGTCGCGAGCGGGAGCACGTCGTCCAGCGTCTCGGCAGCCGTGCCTGCGGCCACGCCGGTGGCCGTGTCGGCGCCGGCGCCCGCCCCGTCCGCTCCGACCACGAGGACGAGCTGATGCAGACGGCAGCTGTCACCACGACGACCGCCTGGCGCTGGCAGGCCACGGGCACGACGTGGCAGATCCATCACACGGGCGGTGTCGACGAGGCGCTGGCCGGATGGGCAGCCGAGGCGGTGGCTCGCGACGAGGCGCGCTGGTCGCGCTTCGTCGCGACCAGCGAGGTATCGCGGGTCACCGCCTCCGCAGGGTCGCCTGTGCCGGTCGACGCGGACACGCTCGACCTGGTGGAGGCGGCATGCCGCTGGCAGCGCGTCACCGGCGGCCTGTTCAATCCGCTGGTCGGGCGTGCACTTGCCGCCTGGGGCTACGCCGAGAGCCTCTCCACGCGGCCGGCCGGCCTCGCAGCGAGCCCACAGGCCTCGGCCGTGGAGGGGGAGCCGGTGGTCGACCGCGCCGCCGGCACCGTCGCCATCCCCGTCGGCACGGCGCTCGATCTGGGCGGCATCGGCAAGGCCTGGATCGCGGCCCGGGTCGCCGCGCTCGTGCGGAGCTCGTGCGACGACCCACAGCTGCTCGTCGACGCCGGGGGCGACATGACGGCCGCCCGTGGTGATCATCGGGTGACCGTCGAACGCCCCGGCGACCCCGACGGTGAGCCGCTCGCCCGGGTGCTGCTGCGGGAGGGCACCGGGGTGGCGACGTCGGGGGACAGTCGCCGCCACTGGCGGAACGGTGACGGCGGGAGAGCGCACCATCTGATCGACCCGGCCACGGGCGCGCCCGGCGCGCCGGCGCATGCCACGGTGGTCGCGGACGACGTCGTCGCCGCCGACGTCCTGGCCAAGGTACTCGCGCTTCGGCCCCAGCTGATCGTGCAGCTGGCCGAGCCCGCGATCGTGATCACGGACGGCTGCGTCGACGCGACGCCCGCGTGGAGCGAGGTGTGCGCGTCATGATGCTCTGGGACATCGCACGGGCCAGCGCCATGGTCGCCTTCGTCTGCTTCACCCTCACCGCGGCCTGGGGCATCGGCCTGAGCACGCGCTTCTGGCGCCCGGCGGCCGAGCATGTCGGGTTCCACCGCTTCCTGTCCTCGCTGGGGCTGACCGCGGTGGCCACCCATGTCTGCGCCCTGCTCGCCGACCGCTACGCCCACGTCACGCCGGCCTCGCTCGTCGGCCGCGACCCCCGCCCGGGCGTGGTCGTCGGCGCGGCGGCGCTGTGGCTGGCGGTGGCGCTGCCGCTCTCGTTCCGGCTGCGGCGGGCGCGGTGGATCTCCCAGCGTGTGTGGCGCTCGTTCCATTACACCGGCTACGCCGTCTGGGCCCTCTCTCTCCTGCACGGGGTGACGAGCGGCACGGACACCAGGTCGCCGTTTGCGGTTGCCCTCTATGCCGGGTCGGCCGCGCTGGTCGGGGCCGCGGTCTGGCAGCGCTGGTTCGAGCAGGCTCGTCCGGCGCCGAAGGCACAGCCTGAGGGGTCGTCACCATGAGCGTGACCGTGGTCGGAAACGGCGTTGCCGGCTTCGCGTGCGTGCGGGAGCTGGCCGCGGCCGGCGCCGAGGTCACCCTGATCGGGCCGGGCCTGCCCTGCGACCGTCCCCCGCTGTCCAAGCGCGCCCTCGAGACGGGGACGCCGCCCTACCTTGCGGACGCCGAGAAGCTGGCGGCGATGGGCGTCAGGCACCTCGACGGCTGGGCCGGTGAGCCTGATCTTGTGCGGCGCGCACTGCTCGTGCAGCTGCGTTCGGGCGACGCGTGCGAGCATCGGTTCGGCCGGATGGTGTGGGCCACCGGGCTCGCGCCGAGCCGGCCGCCGGTACCCGGGATCGAGCTGGCCGCGGATATCACGCACCCGCTCGGCTTCGAGCGGGAGGGCGGGCGCCTGTCCGGCGGCGGGCTGCGGATCGCCGTGCTGGGAGCGGGGCTGATCGGCTGCGAGACCGCGGCTGCGCTGGCCCGGCGGCACCAGGTGACGCTGCTTGAGCGAGCCGAGCGCCCGCTCCAGCGGTTTCATCCGGCCGTCTCGAGCCGGGCGGTGGCTGCGCTGGCGGATGCCGGCGTGCTGGTTCTTGACGGGTGCGCGGTCAGCCGTATCGCCTGGTCGGACGGCGAGTATCTGGTCGAGGTCGACGGGCGCGCTCCGCTGCGGGCGGATCTCGTCCTGACGTCGGCCGGCGTGCGCAGCACGCTGCCGGGCGCGCTCGGCCCGGGCGGCACCGCGGAGGTGGACGATCGGCTGCGGGTGGCGGGTGTCGACGGCGTGTGGGTTTGCGGCGACCTCGCGGCCGTCCCGCACCCCCGCTATGGCCGGATCTGCGTGCCCCACTGGGACACTGCACGGGCCAGCGGAGCCCATGCCGCCCGTTCGGTGCTCGGCGACGAGACGCCGTTCGTGCGCGAGCCGTACTGGTTCTCGGACATCGGCAGGCTCCGCGTCCAGCAGGTCGGCCTGGCCGCGGCCGCAGTGGAATGGCGTGAACGCGACGGCCTGACGGTCGGCCATGACAACACCGGGCGGCCCGCGTGCGTGCTGCTCGTGAACACCCCGCAGCGACTGGCGGAAGCGCGTCGCCTGGTCGCGGCATGACAACGGAGGAACGACGATGAGCGATGACCAGGTGAAGCTGCTGATCGACGGCAACGAGTGCATCGGGTTCGGCGAGTGCGTGTCCGAGGACCCGGATGCCGTGGAGCTTGGCGCCGACGGCTGCGCCCATCCGATCGCCGCCACGCTGCCCCGCACGCGGGCCGAGCGGATCTGCGCGGTCTGCCCGACCGGGGCGATCACGATCAGCGGCTGATCCGGAGGCACCCGCGTTCGCCCGCGGGCTATCACGGATGCCCCGGCAGCCGGGCCGGGCCACGATATGGGCAGCCCCGCGAGGAGCCACACCATGTCGCCGGACGGCAACCACATGATCGCCAGGTATCGCAGCGCCCTTGCCGGGCTGGGCAGGGATGCTCTGATCGCGGGCGCGGAGCTGGCCGCGATCGTCGTCGGCGTGGCGCTGCTCGCGACCGGCCATGGCCATGCCGCCGACGCGGTGCTCGCGCTCGCGATTGCGGTCGCCCTGGTGCCCCTGACCTGGGACGTCGTCCGCACGCTGATGCACGGCCGGGCCGGGGTCGACAGCATCGCGCTGATCGCGATGGCGGGGGCGCTGGCGCTGGGCGAGTACCTGGCCGGGGCCGTGATCGCCCTCATGCTGTCCGGTGGCAATGCGCTCGAGCGGCTGGCGGAGGGGCGCGCCACGCGGGAGCTGTCGTCGCTGCTCGAGCGCGCGCCGCGGAGCGCGCGCCGGCGAGAGGCGTCCGGCGTGGTGGAGGTGGACGTGGACGCCGTGGAGCCGGATGACGTCGTGGTCGTGCGCTCGGGCGAGGTGGTGCCCGTCGACGGCCTGGTCATGTCCGAGCAGGCGCTGCTCGACGAGTCCTCGCTAACAGGCGAGCCGCTTCCCGTGGATCATGCGGCCGGCGCCGCCATCCACAGCGGGACGACGAATGCGGGGCCACCGTTCGACATGCGGGCCACGCGCCGAGCGGCGGACAGCGCCTACGCCGCGATCGTCCACGTGGTGGAGCAGGCGTCGGCGCAGCGTGCGCCGTTCGTCCGGATGGCGGACAGGTACGCGGGCATCTTCCTGCCGATCACGCTCGCCGTGGCCGCGGCCGCATGGGCCGTTTCCGGGTCGCCGACACGGGCGCTTGCCGTGCTCGTGGTGGCGACGCCGTGCCCATTGATCCTTGCCGCCCCCATCGCATTCGTGGCGGGGATGTCCCGCGCGGCCGGCGAGGGAATCATCGTCAAGGGCGGCGGGCCGCTCGAGGCGCTCGCGACCGCGAGGACCGCCGTCCTCGACAAGACCGGCACGCTGACGGTGGGGCGCCCGACCGTCGTGGCCGTCGAGCCCGTGGGCGGGATGGGGGCCGGTGATCTGCTCCGGCTGGCCGCGTCCGTCGACCAGTTCTCCGTGCATCCGCTCGCTGACGCGATCGTCGCCGAAGCGCGGCGCCGGGGGATCCAGCCGGCCGCTGCCACGGGCGTGCGGGAGACGACCGGGAGTGGCATCTCCGCAGTCGTCGAAGGCGTCGTGGTCTCGGTGGGGCGCCCGGGGTGGGTCGGCAGCGAATCGGCCGCGAGCGGCGACCCGGCGGACGGGACGATCGTCGCGGTCGCCGCGGATGGCCGCACCTGCGGCAGGATCGTGCTCTCCGACCCCGTCCGCCCGGAGGCGGGCCGCTCCATCGCAGCGCTCCGCGAGGACGGTGTGGAGCGGGTGGTGCTCGCCACGGGTGACGAGCCGGCCGTCGCCGATCGGGTTGCGGACGCGGTCGGGATCGACGAGGTCTACGCTCGGCAGTCGCCGCAGGACAAGGCGCGGCTGGTGCAGCGCATGCGGGACCGCCCGGTGGCGATGGTCGGTGACGGGGTGAACGACGCGCCGGCCCTCGCTGTTGCCGATGTGGGCATCGCCGTGGCCAGCGACCGCTCGACGGTGTCGTCGGAGACCGCCGACATCGTCATCGTGCATCCGCGCGTCGAGCGGATCGTCCGGGCGCGGCGCATCGCGCGCAGGAGCCGTTCGATCGCGCTGCAGTCCGTCGTCGCCGGCATGGGCCTCAGCATCGTCGCGATGGGGGCGGCCGCCGCAGGGCTGATCGCCCCGCTGGGAGGAGCCATCCTGCAGGAGGTGATCGACGTCGCGGTGATCCTGAATGCCCTGCGCGCGCTGCAGCTGCCGGACGACGGCGCCGGTTCAGCGGTGGCGAAGGGCCCGCACCGGCGCACCATCTCGCCGATCACCCGCTCGGAGGCGTAGAGCGGGGCCGCCTCGGCGGCTCGAACCGCGCCCGTCCGGGGCTACACTCGCTCCGTGAGCCGCCTGATCGACCCCGACGACTCCGTGCTGGTGCTGGTCGACGTGCAGGCGGGCTTCGTCGACCGGGTCGAGCCGGATCGCGCCGACGGGCTCCTCGACCGCATCGCCTTTCTCGCCTGCAGCGCCCGGTTCTGCGGCATCCCGGTCATCGCCACGGTCGAGACGCCCGAGGACTGGGGCGAGCTCCACCCCGTCGTGCGCAGGGCCGCCGGCGCCGCGCCCGTCATCCGCAAGGAGGTCTTCGGCCTGGCCGACGACCCGGCGGTGTGGCCGGCCGTGCGGGAGACCCGGCGCTCGACGGTGGTGCTGGCCGGGCTCGAGACGGACGTCTGCGTGGCCCAGTCCGCGCTCGGGCTGCTCGACAGAGGCCTCCGTGTGGTCATCGTCGAGGACGCCGTTGCCTCTCCCGGCAGCGCGCATGCGGCAGGCCTCGAGCGGATGCGGCTGGCAGGCGCCGTGCCGGTGGCCGCCAAGCAGCTGCACTACGAATGGATGCGCACGGTCGAGCGGTCGCGGGCGTTCGACAGGGCCAACCCCGAGCAGCTGGAGCCGGCGTGAGGCTGCACGACTGCACCTGGATGCAGGTGGAGCGCTACCTGCAGCACGACGACCGGATCGTGCTGCCGCTGGGCTCCACCGAGCAGCACGCCTACCTCTCGGTCGGCACCGACGCCATCCTCGCCGAGCGCGTGTCCCTGGAAGCCGCCGAGCCCCTGGGCGTGCTCGTCGCGCCGGCGCTCCCCTACGGGCTCGCGCCGTACTTCGCCGCGTTCCCGGGCAGCCCCAGCCTGCGCACCACGACCTACCTGGCCCTGGTCGGCGACCTGCTGGAATCGCTGCACGGCCAGGGCTTCCGGCGATTCCTGCTGGTCAACGGGCACGGCGGCAACGTGCCGGTGGAGGGGCTCGCGGCCGAGTGGATGTCCGCGAACGAGGACGCGCAGGTGGTCGTGCACCACTGGTGGCGCGCGCCGAAGGTGTGGGCCGCCGTGCAGTCGATCGACCCGGATGCCGCGCACGCGAACTGGCTCGAGAGCTTCGAGTGGACGCGCCTCGACGGCGCCGATCCGCCGGCCGAGAGCAAGCCGATGGTCGATCTGGACGCACTGCGCGCGGCTGGCCCGGCCCGGGTGCGGGAGATGCTCGGCGATGGCTCGTACGGTGGCCGCTACCGCCGCTCGGCTGCCGACGAGGAAGCCGTCTGGCGGGCCGGCGTCGAGGAGGTTCGCGCGGTGCTCTCGGGCTCCTGGGCCTGAGCTCAGGGATGGAACAGGTAGAGCGTCCCCGTCGTTGAGTGGTTGTTCGCGTCGCCCACCGGCACCGCGATCCGCCCACCCGCCACGATCGGCGAGTTCCAGTGCCCAGCAGCCACGGCGAGCTCCGCGAGCTGGTGCCCCGTTCCCGGCGCGTAGACCTCCAGCGATCCGCCCGGGTCGTAGATGAAGAGCAGGCCGCCGGCCACGATCGGGCTGGTGCCGGCCGTGCCGTTGCCCCACGCGTGGTGCAGCCGGGTGAAGCGCCCCTTCCCGGAGACGCGGTAGGCGTCCGTGCCAGACGAGTCCGAGACGAACACCCAGGTCGTCTTCCCCTGCTTCCACACCGCGGGTGAGCTGAACAGCTCCGCGCCGCCGGGCGTCGACAGCGTCTGCACCGAGCCGCCGAGATGGCCCACGCCCTGGCGCGCCATCGAGATCACGCGCAGCTTGCCGTCCTTGCCGCCCTGGAGGACGACCGGCCCGCGCTTGCGGATGATCGCAGGTGACGTCGACCCGACATCGGTGTCGGTCGCGTCCAGCTGAGCCTGGTCGGTGGGCGTGAAGGTGTGCACCAGGCCGCCGCCCTTGGGTGAGAGCTCGAGCACAGAGTCGCCCCAGTACTGCCTACCGTTCCAGTAGCCGTTGCCCGTGGCGACGAGGATGTTGCCCCGCGAGGCGCCGGTCCTCGTGTCGATCACCGCGCCGCTGCGGCCGAAGATGGCCGAGTCGGACTTCGGGCACCGCGCCGGCCGCAGCAGGTGGTGTGTGCCCGAGCAGAGCGAGTTCCACACGCCCAGGCGCTTGCCGGTCAGCATCGAGATGACGACGACGTGACCCTGGTAGGGCGGCTGGTCGCCGATGTAGCCGCCGGTTGTGACATAGAGGCGGTTGCGGTAGGTGTTGAGCGCGGAGGCGATCTTCTCGCGGGTCGGAAGCGTCGTCACCTGCACCGGCCAGGGCCCGCTCTTGATCTCCCGGCCGTTGGCGACGGAGAGCTTGTGGATCCACCCGCTCGGGGTCGCCGCAAAGATGAATCGGTGCGTCGGGTCTGCGACCGGGGTGGCCGTCGTGATCTGGTCGCTGCCCGCGTAGTCCGAGTAGGAGTGGGGCGTGTACGTCCACAGGATGTCGCCCTTGGCCGAGATGGCCACCGTCCGGCCGTACGTCGTCGTGACGACGAAGATGTTGCGCGTCGAGCCGCCCACGGTCACGCCGTGCAGGAAGATCGGCGAGGAGTCCACCGTCCCGGGCAGGTGCACGGTCGTGCGCTGGAGCGAGGCGACATTCGCTGCCGTGATGCCCGTCGCGTTCGGCTCCGTGCCGAACCGTGCGGACGAGACGTTGAACCGGGTCCAGGAGTAGGTCGGCGCGGAGACTGCGCGGGCGGCGCCGACATGCAGGGCTGCCGCGCTGCACCCGGCCAGCAGTGCGGCGGCCAGGGCGAACAGGATGCGGCGAGGCGCGAGCATGGGAACACCATGCTAGCCCTCGCCCGCGTGAGCGCCCAACCCGGGGAGCCACCCGCCGCGGCGGGCGGCTCCCCGGGTGGAGGAGTCAGCCGTTGAACCCGTGGAAGGCGCCGAGCGGGGTCGGCAGCCTCGGCTCGAAGGGATGGAAGCGGAAGGCGCGGGTCGTGTCGAAGCCCGCCTTCTGGGCCTCGGCCTTGTCGACGAACGGCAGCAGCGCGGAGACCGCCTGGTTGATGTCCGTCCAGCCGAGGGTGCGCTCGTAGCCGTTGTTGTTCGGCGGGTCGACCTTCTCGGCGACCCCCTGGGCGCCCTTCACGAACTCGATCGGGCCGCCGTCGCGACGGGCGACCCCGGGAGCGACGACGCGGGCCAGCGTCCGGTGGTCGCTCTCGATGCCCATGATGCGGGCGGCGGTCACACGCAGGTCCGCCGTGGAGAAGTTGCGCACGCCGACCAGGTAGGCGGCGATGAACGCGTCCTCGAGCGTGACCAGGGTGTTCAGCGTCACCCGCGCTCGCCGGAACATGTGGTGCGGGTAGTAGAAGGTGGTGAACGGGGAGGGCGTGCCGGTCACCGACTTCTCCAGCGCGTAGTGGGACATCTCCTCCTGCCGGGCCCACCGCAGGTAGCCCTTGTCGTCATCCGCGAGGCGGCCGAAAAACGGCGCCCGCTCGATGATGTTGGTGTACGTCGTCACGGCGAGCGCCTCGGCGATCTCCGCGGCGACCAGGATGTCGGTATCTCCCTTCGTCAGGCCCGATGCCTTCACCGGCGACGCCTGCAGCAGGCCGCCCAGCGCCAGTCCTGCTCCGGCCGCTCCGGCCGTGCGTATCAGCGATGCACGGGTCAGCGTTCGATCGGCAATATCACTCATCTCGACCCCTTCCTGGAGCAAAACGGCGGCGTGTGCCGCCTCGTGTTGCACCTGGTTCGGGCGCGCGCCTGGATCGGTTCACCGCGCCGTCGCTCAGGCGGCGTACGGGGCGACGCTGAGGTACTTGAAGCCGCTGTCCACGGCGAGGGTGACGATCACCGCGTCCGGCCCGAGCCGCTCGGCCAGCCGGTGGGCGCCGACCACGTTGGCGCCTGTCGAGATGCCGGCGAAGATGCCCTCCTCCCGGGCGAGGCGCAACGTCATGTCGACCGCCTCCTGATCGCCGATCGGCTCGACGTGATCGATGCGCCCGGCGTCCCAGTGAGGCATCACGAAGCCCGTCCAGCCCTGGATCAGGAACGGGCCGCGCTCGCCGCCGGTGATGGCCGCGGACGAGGCCGGCTCGTGCGCCTGGATGTAGACCCCCCGGGACCGAAGCGCGTCGGAGACGCCCATCACCGAGCTGGCCGTGCCCATCCCCTGGCAGAACGCGGTCACCCGGCCGCCGGTCTGCTCCCAGATCTCGCGGCCGAGCCGGTCGCGGTGGTCGGGGATGATGTAGGGGTTGCGGAACTGGTCGGTGCCGTAGTGCCCCGGCTGGGCGGCCAGCTCGGCCGCACGCTCGACCATCGCCTCGATGTCCTGCGCGGTCACCTTCGGCCGGCCGTGGATCGATCGCGTCTCCTCGATCTCGCCGCCCAGCGACCTGATCAGCTGAAAGCGCTCCTCCGTGAAGCAGTCCGCCATCACGATCAGGCACCGGTAGCCCTTCGCCCGGCAGACCATGGCGAGGGCGGGACCGGTGCTGCCGCCCGTGTACTCGACCACCGTGTCACCGGGCGAGATGAGGCCGTCGCGCTCCGCGCCCTCGACCATCGCTCGTGCCATGCGGTCCTTCATCGAGCCGGTCGGGTTGCGGTACTCGAGCTTCACCCAAAGCTCTGCGTCGTTCGCCGGCGCGCAGCGCTGCAGGCGGACGAGCGGTGTGTTGCCGATCGCGTCGAGGATGGACGCCATCGGACGTCGCTCAGTGCACGATCAGAACGTCGCACCGGGCGTGGCGGGCCACGTCCTGGCTGACGCTGTGATCGAGCATGCGTTGCATCCAGCCCCGTTCGCGGGCGCCGACGACGATCAGGTCGGCGTCGTTCTGCTCGGCGGCCTTGACGATCGCCTCGGCGGGGTCGCCGATCGCACGAACCAGCTCCACGGTGAGGCCGGCGGTCCTGGCGCGCTCCGCGGCGCTCTGCATCTCCGCGGCGTGCTCCTCCGGACTGTCGGTGGGATCGATGCCGCCCATGCTGCGGCCGGTGCCTGCGTCGGCCATCACCCGGGCCACGCTGGTGATCAGGATCTTCGCCTCGAAGGCCTTGGCCAGCTCGAGGGCGCGCTCGAGCGCTCGCTCGGACGGATCGGTCTGGTCATAGCCAACCAGGATCGTCTTCATGCTGCATCTCCTGCTCGGGGGATGGCGACGCCGCCATCATCTCAACTTTTCCGACGGCGTGGTGGCCCGGGTTCGAACCGGCGTGAGGCGGGCCCGCCGCCGGCTCGTCTCACAGCTCTTGCACACACCACGTATGTTGATAGATAACTACGCATCACTGTTACGAAACGTATGTATATGGCTTCAAACAAGGTATTTGCATAAATCGTAATATAACTCACTCCTCCGGGGGAGCGTGCAGTAAACATAACACTCCGATGACGATGCGAGTCCTGTAGCAACGCGGTTTGGTCCCCTTAGTGCCGTCGAGGCTGTCCCTCTGGCACGTGACATCGTTTTCGGGAGGTTTCGTGTCATCCTCGTTTGCCATGCGCCGGTCGCGTAGCGCCGGCCGCTTGTTCCTCGCATCGGCTCTGGCCGGCGCCGGGCTTCTGCTCGTTGCCGGGCCGGCCGCCGCGGCGGTGACCATCACCGGCCACCCATCGCCGATCTCGCGCAGCTCCACGGCGAAGTTCACCTGGACAGCGCCCTCCAACAGCAGCAGCCGGTGCTCGCTCGATGGCAGCCGCTTCGGCTCGTGCGCGCACAGCAAGACCTATTCGAATCTCGGCCTGGGCTCGCACACGTTCCGGCTGGACGTCCTGCACCACGGGTCGACGATCCGCCGCAGCTACTCCTGGAAGGTCGTCCGCCCGCTTGCCGTCTCGTCGATCAGCGCGTCCTGCACCGGTGACGTTCTCTCCGGGTCGGTCACCGCGCAGGGCTACCCCGGTGACGGGCTCGACGTGGCGCTTTCGGCGCAGCAGTCCGGCTCGTGGGCTGCCTCCGGCCTCTCGCAGCACGTCGTGCTGACGAAGGGAGCGAGCCAGGCGTACGACTACAGCTTCAACGTCGCCGCCGTGAACGGCACCGCGTTCCAGGTCAACGCCCACGGAACGTCGTCGCCCGTGGTCGATGCCTCGACCTGCGCGCCGGTCACCCAGCTGCCGGAGTCGTCGCGGCCGATCCTGATGCCGCTCAGCGTCGCCGGCACCATCGCCCTGCTTGGCTTCGTCGCGTACCGCCGCCGGCGGCCCGCAGACGCCGTCTAGCGCACCCGTCTCCAACAACGCCGGGGCCCGCGCGACGCGGGCCTCGGCAGCCCGAGGTGGCCCCGTGCGGATCTCACCGCCCGCGGTCGGCCGTTCGGTCACCAGCGTGCCGTTTCGCCTGGCGCTGGTGGTCGGCGCCACCGCACTCGCATATCGCTTCTCCCTGTCGACGATGGCCGACGGATGGACGTACCAGTCGCCCCAGGGCGACCTGGCGCTGGTGCCGCCCCTCGCGGTGGCGCTGCTCGCCGCAGCGGCGCTCCGTCACCGGCACGTCGGGGCCGTGCGCCTCGGCCGCATCGACGTGGCGATCGCGATCGTGTTCTCGCTGATCGCGGCCGCGGCGCTGATCGTGGCCCCGGTTGCCACCTCGAGCTACTACTGGACCCTCCGCCCCGACATGCTGACGCTGCCGCTGGTCGCCGCTGCGGGCATCGCACTCTTCTTCGGCGCCCGGGCGCTGTTCGGGTTCGTGTTCCCGCTGCTGTTCCTGTTCCTCGCCTGGCCGCTGCCGTACTCGGTGCTGCTGGAGAACGTGCTCGAGCGCATCACCGCAGCCACCGTCGCATCGGTGGAGCTCGTCAACCGGGCGACGGGAGTCGCGCAGAGCGAGGGCGACGGGCTGTTCCGGCTCCATCATGGGGCGAGCGGGTTCGACGTGTCCGTGGCCTCCGCGTGCTCGGGGATCGACAGCCTGATCGGTTTCGCCATCGTGGGCGTCGCGGTGCTCTACCTCGTCACCGGGCCGGTGCTGCGGCGTGCGCTGTGGCTGGCTGCCGGCCTCTGCGCTGTCTGGGTCGGCAACGTCGTTCGAATCACGTCGATCCTCGTCGTCGCGCGGGTGTTCGGGCAGCAGGCCGCGCTCGAGTGGCTGCACCCCGTTCTCGGGCTGGTGGTCATCAACGTCGTCGCCGTGCTGCTCTGGCTCGCGCTGCCGCGCTTCGGGCTGCGGGCCCGCTCGCCATTCACGCCGTCGGTGTCCGACACGCCGATCGGGCGCATGGTGCCCGAGGCCGAGCGCGCCACGCCGCGGGCGATCCTGGCCCGTGGCGCCGTGTTCGCCGTCGTCGCGCTGGGCCTGGGGGTGGCGGACGGGCAGCTCTCCGGCATCGCGGCCGCCTTCGCAAACGACGGGCTGCCCGCGGTGATCTCGTTCGACAGCCGTCCGGTCGCCGGCCCGAGCTGGCGCGTCGACCCGGTGCGAACCATCACCTGGGCGAAGGCCTACTTCGGAGCATCCTCGACGTGGCGGCGATTCCACCTCACCCCCGCGACTCCCGGCCCCCGCGCCCTGACGGCATGGGTGGACGCGATCGACACGCCGGACCTGGCGGCGCTGGCCGCGCACCCGGTCATCCGCTGCTACGACTTCCACAACGAGGACGTGCTGGTGAACCGCTCGGTCGTGCTCGACCATGGCGTCGTCGGCCACGACTACGTCTACCGTGCGACCGGCGGAGGCATCTGGCACGCGCTGACATGGGAGTGGCCGGTGGCGTCAGCCGGCGGCCAGGTCTCCTACGAGCGGATCGTCATCCTCGCCAGCTCGAACCTCACCGAGCCCGTCGGTGCGCGCGCCGCTCACGGCGACAGCCTGTTCGCCGACTCGGTCCTCAACCTGCTCGGCTCGTTCTCGTCTGACCGCGATCCCAACCCGGCGCTCAACCGGTCGGTGATGGGCGTGGCCGAGGCGATCATCGACGCGCGCCTGAAGAAGGAGGCGGCATGACCCAGGTGTCGCTGGAGTTCCTCTACGGCGTGCTGCGCTCGACGCTGCTCGTCTACATCACGCTGGTGGCACTGCACTTCGTGCTCGAGGTGCTGTTCGCGCACCGCGCCTACCGCCGCTCACTGCAGGGATTCCCCGACCCCGTGCGGCCCCCGTCGGTCGACGTGATCGTCCCCTGCTACAACGAGGACGCCGATCATCTGGCCGCCTGCTTCGACGCGCTGCTCGCTCAGGACTACGAGGGTGACGTGCGCGTCTACGTCGTCGACGACGGATCGCCCAACCGCGAGCAGGTGCTCCACGTGTACGAACGGTACGGGGCGCTGGACGGCTGGGAGGTGCTGCTGCCGGCGGAGAACCGGGGCAAACGCCATGCGCAGGACGCGGCCCTGGCGCGCTGCCGGTCGGACATCGTGGTCACCATCGACTCCGACACCGAGATCGCGTCCGACGGCATCCGCCAGATCGTCCGGCCGTTCATCGACCCGGCGGTTGGAGCGGTCACCGGCGACGTCGCCGTCACCAACGCCTCGACCAACGTGCTGACGCGGCTGATCGGCATGCGGTACTGGGTGGCCTTCAACCAGGAGCGGGCGGCCCAGTCGTACTTCCGCTCGGTGCTCTGCTGCTCGGGCCCGTTCAGCGCGTACCGTCGCTCGGTGCTGGCGGCGGTCTGGCCGTCCTACATCGCCCAGACCTTCAAGGGAACCGCCTGCACGTACGGCGACGACCGGCACCTCACCAACCTGGTGCTGGCCGCCGGGTCGGACACCCTGTTCCTGCCGCAGGCATGGGCGCGGACCAACGCCCCGGAGACGATCCGCGGATACCTGAAGCAGCAGCTCCGCTGGAACAAGAGCTTCTACCGCGAGGTGCTCTGGACGCTGCCGT
>DASQYY010000116.1:0-4372 GCA_035638975.1 Gaiellales bacterium | reverse complement strand
TTCGTCCCCCGCTGGGGGAACGGCGCCGAGACCACCCACACGATCGGGCCGCGCCTGGGGCAGCGCCTGGGCGCCTTCTTCCGCGAGCGGGGCTTCGACGTCGTCCATGTGCATGCCCCCTACAACCCGCAGATGCCGGCGTGGGCGATCGATCACACGCCCGACGATGCCGTCGCCGTGGCCACGTTCCACAGCGTGTTCCCCCAGACGCTGGGTATGGACATCCAGGCGGAGCTGATCCGCCCGGCCATCGAACGGCTGGACGGCCGGATCTGCGTCAGCGAGGCCTGCATCGGCTCCCTCACCCCCTACTTCCCCTATGCCTACGACGTGATCCCAAACGGCATCGACGCGGAGCACTTCTCGCCTCAGGCCGAGCCGGTGCGCGAGCTGATGGGCGACCACCGCACCATCGTGTTCGTCGGCCGGTTCGATCCGCGAAACGGCGTCGACACCATGATCCAGGCGCACGAGCTGCTGTTCCGCGAGCGCGGGCCCGACGTCCGCCTGATCATCGTCGGCGACGGGCCGCTGCGCCCGTACTACGAGCGGATGGTGTCGGAGGGCGCGCGGCCCTATGTGCACTTTGCCGGCCGCCTCAACCGCAGCCGCCCCAACTACCTGGTCACCGGCGACGTGTTCTGCACCCCCTGCGACCGCGCGTCCTTCGGCATGGTGCTGCTCGAGGCGATGAGCTGCGGCCGGGCGGTCGCCGCGAGCCGCATCAGCGGCTTCCAGCTCCTGATGGAGGACGGCCGGCAGGGGTACCTGGTGCACCCCGCCCGGTCGCCTGAGCGGTTTGCCGAGGCGCTGCGCCGGCTGCTGGACGACGACGAGGCCCGCGCCCGCATGGCCGCCGAGGGCCGGCGCACGGCGCTCGAGCACTACGCCTGGCCGAGGGTGGGCGCCCAGCTCGAGCAGTACTATGGCGACCTGATGGCAGGACGACGACCGGTATGGGCAAGCGCCAGGTCATCAGCACCTTCGTAGCGCTGGCCATCGTCTGGCTGGCGTTGGCCGGGGCGCTCGGGGTTCGGATCGGCGGCATCACGGGAGACATCGTCTTCGGCGCGGCGCTGATCCTCGTCCTGCTGATCGCCTTCGCCGCGTTCACCCCGAACACCCCGCTGTTCGGCCGGGTGATCGGGCGGGGCAGGGTGGACGCCGCCAAGGCCGCCATCACGTTCGACGACGGGCCGAGCGCCGAGTACACGCCGCGCATCCTGGACGAGCTGCGCGACGCGGGCGTCCGCTGCACGTTCTTCGTGCTGGGCCGCCACGTCCGCGCGCACCCCGAGATTGCGCTACGGATCGTCGATGAGGGGCATGAGCTGGCCAGCCATGGCGACGACCACTCGCTGCTCACGTTCGAGGGCCCGAGGGGCATCGCGCATCAGCTGCGGGCGCTGGACGAGGCGGTGGCGGCGGCCACGGGCAGCGGCCCCGCGCCGCTGTTCCGCGCCCCCCACGGCTTTCGCAGCCCGTTCCTGGCCCCCGTGGCACGGCGGCTCGGCTACCGCGTGGTCGGATGGACGGCAGGTGTGTGGGACACCGCCAAGCCTGGGATCGACCGCATCATCGACCGCAGCGTGTCGAAGCTGCATCCCGGCGCCATCCTGCTGCTGCACGACGCGGACGGCTCCGGCAACGGCGACGACCGCTCGCAGACCGTCGCCGCGCTGCCGCGGATCATCGCGGCCGGCAAGGAGCGCGGATTGCAGTTCGTGACGGTGTCGGAGCTGGCCGCCGAGATGCGGCCGCACCGGCGGCTCGCGGTGCGCGCGATCGTGATCGCCGGGCTGCTGGGCGCCGGCGTCCTGCTGCTCTCCACGAAGCTCGACCTGAAGAGCATCGGCGGCGTGATCACGGACGCCCACCCCACCTACGTGTTCGCGGCCCTCGCGGCGAACCTGCTGTCGGTCGGGGGCAAGGGGCTGACCTGGAAGGCGGCCCTGGACGCGGTCGAGGAGGTGCCGACCACGCCCGGTGGCACCAACGGCCGCCTGCACACCCGCTTCTCCGACGTGGTGCCGGCGATCTTCATCGGCTTCCTCCTGAACACCGTGCTGTTCGCACGGCTGGGCGAGGTGGCGCGCGTGTCGGTGCTGCGCCGCAAGTTGCTCACGCGCGGCTACGACGTGCCCGTCCCGACGCTTGTGGGAACGCTGGTCACCGAGCAGCTGCTCTCGGGCGTGACGCTGGTGGCCGTGCTGCTCGGCGTCGCCGCGTTCGTCTCCATCCCCGGCTGGGCGGGCAAGCTGCTGCTGGTGCTGATCGGCGTGGTGCTCGTGATCGCCGTCTCCGCCGTGGCGATCGAGGTGTGGTTCCGGTACCGGCGCCGCCAGGTACCTACCGAGGCGGACCCGGTCGAGCACTGGTGGCACCTGCTCGGGATCAGCCTGAGCGCCATCCCGCTCGCCATGCGGGAGGGGCAGGCGGTGCTGCGGAAGCCGCGGCTGCTCCTGTGGGGGCTCACCACCGCCACCCTGTCGTGGCTCGCCCAGATGCTCGGGATCTACTGGGCTCTGCTCGCGTACGGCATCCACGAGGGCGTCGGCGCCGCGGCGCTTGTCTTCCTGGCGTCCAACCTGGTCGGGCTGTTCCCGATCGTCCCGGGCAACCTGGTGGTCTTCCAGGGCGCCACGTACACGGCGCTCCAGGTCTACAACGTCCCCACCAACCTGGCCATCACGTTCGGCATCGGCCTGCAGGTGATCGAGGCCCTCCTCGGCGTCGGCCTGGGCTTCTTCTTCCTCAGCTACGAGGGGCTGTCGGTCGGCGAGCTGCGCAGCGAGGCGGAGGCCTCGGCCAGGGTGACCGATCCGTCGTAGAGCGCCCGGCCGATGACGGCGCAGTCCGCGCCGGCGTCGACCACCGCCGCCACGTCGGTCGGCGAGCCGATGCCTCCGGCCGCCATCAGCAGCCCGGGCACGTGCGGTCGCAGGTGGCGCAGCAGGTCGGTGTCCGGCCCGGCCCCGGTGCCGTCGCGGTCGATGGCCGTGACCAGGAAGTCGCGCACGCCCGCCTCGGCCAGCCGGCCGACGAACGCGTCGGCCGGCGCTCCCGTGTCCTGCAGCCACCCGGCGGCGCGCACGGTGCCCTCGAGGACGTCCGCGGCGACCGCGACCCGCACCGTCTCGGCTGCGAGGCGGCCGGCCAGATCGGGCTGCACGGCGGCCAGCGTCCCGATCAGCACGCGGGCGACGCCGAGCTCGAGCAGCGAGTGCACGTCGGCCTCGCTGCGTATGCCGCCGCCAACCTGCACCGCCATGCCCGACCGCTCCACCAGGCGGCGGATGACGGCCGCATGTGCCGGCGGCCTGACCCCGTCGCGTGCGGCGGAGAGGTCGATCACGTGCAGCAGCGTCGCCCCCTGCTCGGCGTACTCCGCTGCCACCTGCTCGGGATCGACCGGGAACTCGGTCACCTCGTCGAACCGGCCCTGCCGCAGCCTCACCACCCGGCCGTCCAGCAGGTCGACGGCGGGCACCACGCGCGGTCGCTCGTCGTTGTCGCGTTTCAGCATGCTAAAATGCTAGCACCATGGCTGACGACTGGCGGACACCGGCGATCGACGAGCTGTGCGACGCGCTGCTCACGCTGCGGACGCGGGACGAGGCTGCCGCCTTCCTGCGCGACATCTGCTCGCTGCACGAGCTGGAGTCGCTGTCCCACCGCTGGCAGGCCGCCCGCATGCTCGACCAGGGCACGCCGTACGCCCGCGTGGCGTCGGAGCTGCACGCCTCCACGGCCACCGTCACCAGGGTCGCGCACTGGCTGCGCCACGGCGAGGGCGGCTACCGCCTCGTGCTCGGCCGGATCGGAGAGCGGGCGTGACGCGCCCGTTCCGGCTGGCCCTGCCGTCCAAGGGCCGCATGCACGGGCCCGCGCTCGACCTGGCCAGGGCGTCCGGCATCGAGGTCGAGGCAAACGGCCGCGCGCTCTACTCGCACTGCTCGCAGTGGGACATCGAGGTCCTGTTCGCCCGGTCGGACGACATCCCCACCTGGGCCGCGGACGGCGCCGTGGAGACCGCCATCGCCGGGCGCAACCAGCTGGTCGAGGCCGGCACCAGGGCGGAGGAGCTGCTCCCGCTCGGGTTCGGGGCCTGCCGCCTCGACCTGGCGGTGGCGAACGACTCCCCGGTGCGGGAGCCGGCCGACCTGTCCGGCAAGCGGATCGCCACCGCATACCCCCACACGACGGAGCAGTTCTTCGCGGACGCCGGTGTCGGCGTGCAGGTCGTGCCGATCCACGGCTCGGTCGAGCTGGCCCCGCGCCTGGACGCCGCGGAGGCGATCTGCGACCTGGTCTCGAGCGGCGAGACGCTGCGCTCGAACGGCCTGCGGCCGGTCGCCACGGTGCTCGAGTC
>DASQYY010000115.1:0-12422 GCA_035638975.1 Gaiellales bacterium | reverse complement strand
CACCTTCCAGACGTTCGCGGCCGCGGGCGAGCGTCACTGGGGCTCGCCCGACCTGGCCGGCCGCACCATCCTCACAGCCGGGCTGGGCGGCATGGGCGGCGCCCAGCCGCTGGCAGCATCGCTCGCAGGCGCGGCCAGCCTGACGGTCGAGGTCGACCCGCACCGCATCGCGCGGCGACTGGAGACGCGGTACCTCGACGAGGTCGCAGCCGACATCGACGATGCGGTGCGCAGGGTGCGAAAGGCGGCCGATGAGGGCGTGGGCCTCTCGATCGGCCTGCTCGGCAACGCTGGTGAGGTGTTCCCGGAGCTGGCGCGGCGAGGCGTGGCGTTCGATCTGGTCACCGACCAGACCTCCGCCCACGACATGCTCAACGGCTACGTCCCGATGGGCATGTCGCTCGAGGACGCCGTCGCCCTGCGCGAGTCCGATCCCGACGAGTACGTGCGCCGCGCCCGTGCGACAGCAGTCGAGCACGTGAAGGCGATGGTCGCCTTCCAGGGGGCCGGCAGCCACGTCTTCGACTACGGCAACAACCTCCGCACCGAGGCGCGGGATGCCGGGTATGCCGACGCGTTCGCGTTCCCGGGCTTCGTGCCGGCCTACGTCCGTCCGCTGTTCGCCCGCGGCGCGGGGCCGTTCCGCTGGGCCGCGCTCTCGGGCGACCCGGCCGACATCCACCGCATCGACGCCGCCCTGCTGCAGGCCTTCCCCGACGACGCGCTGCTGCAGCGCTGGTTGACGATCGCTCCCGACCGCATCGCATTCCAGGGCCTGCCCTCCCGCATCTGCTGGCTCGGGCAGGGCGATCGCGCCAAGGCCGGCCTGCTGTTCAACGACCTGGTTCGGCGTGGTGACGTGTCTGCGCCGGTGGTGATCGGCCGCGATCACCTCGACACCGGCTCCGTCGCATCGCCCTTCCGCGAGACGGAGGCGATGAAGGACGGCTCCGATGCAATCGCCGACTGGCCGATCCTGAACGCGCTGCTCTCCACGGCCTCCGGAGCCTCGTGGGTTTCGGTGCACCACGGCGGCGGCGTCGGCATCGGCAACTCGATCCACGCCGGCCTCGTCATCGTCGCCGACGGCAGCGAGGAAATGGACGAGCGGCTCGCGCGCGTGCTTACCAACGACCCGGGCGTCGGCGTGGCCCGCCACGCCGACGCGGGCTACGAGGACGCGATCGAGACGGCGCACGAGCAGGGCATCCGCCTGCCGATGGAAGGCTGAGCCGTGCCGGCGGCGATCCTCACCGGCGTCACGGGCGGCTGGGGCAGGGCGGTGATGGACAGGTTCCTGGAACGGGGATGGGACGTCTGCGTGGCGACGCGCGACGCCGCCGACGACGGGCTGCCCGAGCGCGTGCTCGCCGTGGACGCCGATCTGACCGACCCGGAGTCGGCGCAACGGGTGGTGGCACGCGCGGTCGAGCGGTATGGGGCGGTGCAGGCGGTTGCATGCGTGGCCGGCGGCTTCCGCATGTCCGGCCCGCTGCAGACCTCGTCCGTCGAGGACTGGCGGGCGATGCTCGCCGTCAACCTGGACACCGCCTACACGATCACCCGCGCCGCGCTCGGCCCGATGCTCGAGGCCGGCTCGGGCTCGATCGTGTACGTCGGCGCTCGCGCCGCCGTCCGGCCCTTCGCCGGCGCCGCGCCCTACATCGTCTCGAAGGCCGCCGTGCTGGGGCTGATGGGCGCGGTGGATGCGGAGGTGCGCACGCACGGTGTGCGGGTGAACACCGTCCTCGCCAACATCGTCGACACGCCGCGCAACCGCGACGAGAACCCCGACGCCGACTACAGCCGCTGGACGACGGGCGAGGAGCTGGCCCGTGTCATCGAGTGGCTCGCCGGCGACGACTCGGCGCCGTTGTCGGGCGGGACGATCCCGGCCTACGGCCGCTCCTGAGCGAGTCATGCCCTCTCTCCTGATCGACCACATCGGCCGGCTTGCGACGCCGGCCGGCGCGGCACCTGCGCGTGGGCCCGACCTGGCCCGCGTGGACGTGATCGAGGACGCCGCGATCGCGATCGTGGACGGAAAGATCGCCGCCGCCGGGCCGCGCGAGCAGGTGCTGGCCGGCCACGGCGACCTGCCGCTGCACGACGCGGAGGGCCGGGCCGCCATCCCCGGGCTGGTCGACTGCCACACACACGCGGTGTTCGGCGGCGACCGCGCCGGCGAGTTCGACCTCCGCGCCCAGGGAGCCGGCTACGAGCAGATCCACGCCGCCGGCGGCGGCATCGCAGCCAGCGTCGCCGCCACCCGGGCGGCCGCCGCAGACGGCCTGCTGCCGGGCATCCTCGAGCGCCACCTGGGGTGGATGGCCGCCGGCGGGACGACGATTGCCGAGGTGAAGTCGGGGTACGGGCTGGATCGCGACGCGGAGCTGGCGATGCTGCGGGCGGCCGCCGCTCCCCACGCGATCGAGGTGTCACCCACGTTCCTCGGCGCGCACGCCGTCGGGCCTGAGTGGGACGACGCCGACGCCTACCTCGACTTCGTGATCGAGGACGTGCTGCCCGAGGCGTCCGCGCTCGCGGAGGCGGCCGACGTCTTCCTCGAGCGCGGCGCCTTCGACCGCGCGCAGGCCGGGCGGTACCTGCGGGCCGCGGCGGCGCATGGGCTGGCGCTGCGCATGCACGCAGACCAGTTCAGCGAGGCGGGCGGCATCGACCTCGCGGTGGAGCTGGGCGCCCGCTCGGTCGACCATCTCGAGGCCACCGGGCCGGCCGGCGTGGAAGCGCTCGCCTCGAGCGGTGTGGCCGCCGTCCTGCTGCCCGCCTGCATGGTGACGCTCGACCTGCCCCGCCCGCCCGCGCGCGATCTGGCCGACCGCGGCGCGATCGTCGCGCTCGCGACCGACTTCAACCCGGGGAGCGCCTTCTGCCAGTCCCTGCCGGTGGTCATGTCGCTGGCCTGCACGCTGCTTCGGATGTCGCCGGCCGAGGCGCTGGTGGCGAGCACCGTCAATCCGGCCTGGGTGCTCGAGCGCCATGACCGGGTCGGGCGGGTGGCACCCGGATACGATGGCGACGTGGTGCTGCTCGACGCCGATGACTGGCGGCACGTCGCCTACCACCTGGGCGGGCCGGTGGTGTCGGCCGTGTTCAAGGGCGGCCGCAGGCTGTGATCCAGCGCGTCCGCGGCCTCGGCTTCGCCGACGCGCTGGCGGCCGCGGGCGCGGCGCTGGTCGCCGCGGGCCTCGTCGTCACAGGGGACGGCCTGGTTGCCGCCGCCCAGCACACGCCCGGATCGTCGGCCATGAGCTGGCAGGACCGGCTGCTGCTCGGGCTCTGGAACTTCCGGCTCGAGCACGCGTTGTGGTTCACGATCGGGCTGATGACGCTCTGGTTCGCGCTCGCCATCGGCGCCGACCTGCTCGGCCGACGCGAGCAGGCGGCCCGGCTGGTGGGCGGCGTGGCGGTCGGGTTCGTCCTGCTGGCGGCGGCCGTGGCGATCGGCTCGACGATCGTGGCGATCAGCGGATCGGTCGGCTCGGGCGCCCTGCGGGTGACGTTCACGCGGAACGAGCGCATCTTCACGTGGCTGCTGCAGCTGACGACCGCGGCGTCGCTATCGGCGGCCTGGCTGCTCGCGGGGTCGCGGCTCGGGGAGATCGCTCCCGCCGCGGCGCCGGCCGCCGCGGAGCAGCCGAGCGAGCCGGTCGATGATGCGGCCGGCGAGAACGGAAGCGAGGACGCGGACGACGGGCTCGAGGAGCTGTCGGGGGAACCGCCGCCGCCTCCGCCGCCCGTGCCGCTGCGCGAGCGCCCCGCCGCCCCGCCGCCGGCCCCGGCGCCGCCCGCTGCCGAGCAGGAGCCGGTCACCCCCGGCGCTGCCGCCCGCAGGACGTTCCGCGAGCGGCTGGCCTTCTCGCCGCAGAAGGAGGACGCACAGCGCCTGCTCGACGAGCTGGCCAGGGCCGAGCGCGAGGGCCGGGACGACGAGGTCACGCGCCTGGCCGAGCAGATCGACGCGTTGTAGCTGCGCGGAAGCCAGTACAGTTCGACCGTGGCGACGAAGAAGCAGCAGCGGCGCAAGTACCGGCGGGCGCAGGGTCGCGGGCGCCTGTACGACGGCTACGAGGCCAAGCCGGCCGACGACCGCCCGGCCCGCCGGCCGGACTCGCGGCCGCGCGGCGTGCGCGAGCCGGCGCGGCCGACCTGGAAGCGGTCGATGCGGCGCGCGGCGGTGTTCTCGATCGGCCTGTTCCTGTTCGTGACGGTGATACCGCTCGGCGGCAAGAAGGCCGACCCGGCCGCGGCCGCCATCCAGGCGGCCGCGTTCTTCGTGTTCCTGGTGCCGTTCGGGTACCTGACGGATTCCTTCATCTTCAACCGCTGGCTCAAGCGGCAGGGGTGACGCTCGAGGTCGTCAGCCTTCCGCTCGGCGCCTACCAGACCAACTGCTACGTGGTCACCGCCGAGGGCTCCAGCGACGCGGTCGTGATCGATCCCGGCGACAGCGCCGAGACGGTGCTCGGAGTGCTGGCGGAGCGGAGCTTGACGTTGCGTGGGATCCTCGTCACCCACGGGCATCTCGACCACATCGGGGCGGTGCGGGACCTGGCCGAGCGGGCCGGGGTGGAGGTCTGGATGGCCCGCGGCGACGCCGACGACCTGCGCAGCTACGGCCCGGCGCCCTATGACCCGCAGCACGTCGTGTCGGGAGGAGACCAGGTCGAGGTGGCGGGCATCCGGTTTCGTGTGCTCGACGTCCCCGGCCACACGGCTGGGTCGGTTGCCTTCGCAACGGACGGCGTTGCCTTCGTCGGCGACGTGCTGTTCGCCGGCTCAATCGGCCGCACCGACCTGCAGGGCGGGGACTTCGACACGCTGATCGAGAGCATCGCCCTGCTCATGCGGGAGCTGCCACCCGAGACGGTCGTTGCGTCCGGCCACGGGCCGGCCACGACCCTCGAGCGCGAGCGCGCAACCAACCCGTTCCTGGGCTCGCTGAGGTGAGCGAGAAGTTCCAGCCGCCCCGCGGCACCCGCGACTGGTTCGGCGAGGAAGCCGCCGTCCGCCGCCGCGCAATCGACCTGGCCCGCTCCGTCTTCGAGCCGGCCGGCTACGGCGAGGTGGTGACGCCCGGCTTCGAGGACACCGGCCTGTTCGCCCGGTCGGCCGGCGAGACCTCGGACGTCGTCAGCAAGGAGATGTACACCTTCGAGGACCGCAGCGGCAGGTCGCTGACGCTGCGGCCCGAGAGCACGGCGCCGGTGATGCGGGCCTACCTGAACTCGATGACCCGGTTGCCGCAGCCCGTGAAGCTCTGGTACTGCCAGAACCACTTCCGGTACAACGCCGTCCAGCGCGGCCGCGCGCGGGAGCACTACCAGTTCGGCGTCGAGGTGATCGGCGCGGAGGACGCCGCGGTCGACGCCGAGGTGATCGCCCTCCAGCACCGCTGGTACCAGCTGTGCGAGGTGCCCGCGCTTCGCCTGGAGCTGAACTCGATCGGCGACCACGTCTGCCGTCCCGCCTATGTCGCCCTGCTGGTCGAGTTCATCGACGCGCACGAGCAGGAGCTGTGCGAGGAGTGCCTCGAGCGGCGGCACACGAACCCGCTGCGCGTGCTCGACTGCAAGAACCGGGACTGCCAGGCGGTGCTCGCCGGTGCGCCGCGCATCACCGACCACCTGTGCGGCCCCTGCAGCGAGCACTTCGCGGAGGTGCGGCGGCACCTGGACGCGCGGGGCGTGGCCTATGAGCTCGTGCCCAGCCTGGTTCGCGGGCTTGACTACTACACGCGCACGACCTGGGAGTGGATGGGCGGCGACCTGTCGAGCTCGATCTCCGGCGGCGGCCGCTACGACGGGCTGGCCGAGCAGATCGGCGGGGGCCCGGCTCCCGGCGTCGGGTTCGGGGCGGGGCTCGAGCGCCTGCTCGAGGTGGCCCGTCCCCTGCCGGTGCAGGCGAGGGGTGGCGTGCTGTTCGCCATCATCGCCGAGCAGGCCCGGCCGCGGCTGTTCGCGCTGCTCGACGAGGTGCGCGCCGCCGGGGTGCCGGCCGACGCCGCCTATGGGTCGCGGCGGCTGAAGCGGATGCTCGAGCTGGCATCGCGCCGCGGTGCGGACCGCGTTGTCATAGTCGGCGACGATGAGTGGGAGCGCGAGCAGGCAACCCTCCGTGATATGACCTCCGGCGAGCAGCGCTCGGTGGCGCTGGACCTGCTCGTGAAGGAGCTGACGGGTGACCTATAGGACACGGCTCGCCGGCGAGCTGCGCCGCGAGGACGCGGGCGAGCAGGTGACGCTGGCCGGCTGGGTGGCCCGGCGCCGCGACCACGGCGGCCTGGTCTTCGTCGACCTTCGCGACCGCGCAGGCGTCGTCCAGCTGGTGATCGATCCGGAGCAGGCGGAGGCCCATGCCGTCGCCGGGGAGCTCCGCAACGAGTTCGTCGTGCAGGCCACCGGCCGCGTGACGCCCCGCTCCGACGAGACCGTCAACCCCCGCCTCCCCACCGGCGAGGTGGAGGTGCGGGTCGAGCGGCTCGAGGTGCTCTCCCGGTCGGCCGTGCTGCCCTTCCAGCTCGACGACGAGAACGTGGACGAGTCGCTGCGACTGCACCATCGCTACCTCGACCTGCGCCGCGACGAGATGCGGCGCAACATCCACACCCGATTCCGGCTGACCCAGATCATCCGCCGGCACATGGAGGACAACGGCTTCTGGGAGCTCGAGACGCCGATCCTCTACAAGTCGACGCCGGAGGGCGCGAAGGAGTTCCTGGTGCCGACGTCCGCCCGGCCGGGCCAGTTCTACGCGCTGCCCCAGTCACCGCAGACGTTCAAGCAGCTGTACGCGATCGCCGGGTACGAGCGGTACTACCAGATCGCCCGCTGCTTCCGCGACGAGGCCACCCGGGCCGACCGCACGGCGGAGTTCACGCAGCTCGACATCGAGATGGCCTTCATGGATCCCGAGGAGCTGTTCGCGCTGCTCGAGGCGATGTTCGCCCGGCTGTGGAGCGAGCTGCTGGGCGAGGAGATCGCAACGCCGTTTCGGCGGATGACGTGGGATGAGGCCATGCTCCGCTACGGCTCCGACAAGCCCGACCTCCGCTTCGGCGCGGAGATCGCCGACGTAAGCGAGGTGCTCGCCGGCACGGAGTTCAAGGCGTTTCGCGGCGTCCTCGACGGCGGCGGCGTGGTGCGCGGGTTCGCGGTGCCGGGGGCACTCGAGTTCTCACGGAAGGACCAGGACGATCTCGTCGAGTTCGCGAAGAGCTGGGGCGGCAGGGGAGTCGCGTGGCTGCAGCTCAACCCCGGCGGCGAGGTGCGCTCGCCGATCGCGAAGTTCCTGGCCGAATCCGAGATCGCCGGCATCCTCGAGCGCACGGGTGCCTCGGAGGGTGACACGGTGTTCCTCGTCGCGGACGAGGAGGAGGCGGCCGTCCGCGTGCTCGGCCCGCTGCGGCTGCACCTCGGTGAGCGGCTGGGGCTGATCGGGGAGGGCTGGCGGTTCCTCTGGGTGACCGACTTTCCCATGTTCGAGTGGCTCCCCGACGAGCGCCGGTGGAAGGCGTCGCACAACCCGTTCTCGGCGCCCGCCCCCGGGTCGGAGCGCTTCTGGGAGGACCCGGCGTCAGCCCGCTCCTATCAGTACGACCTCGTCTTGAACGGCAACGAGATCGGCGGGGGCTCGGTGCGCAACCACCGCGCCGAGACGCAGAGCAAGGTGTTCGAGCTGCTCGGGATCTCCGCCGAGCGGGCCGAGGAGAACTTCTCGTTCCTGCTGCGGGCGCTGTCGATGGGCGCCCCGCCGCACGGCGGTATCGCCTTCGGGCTCGACCGGCTGGCCATGCTCGTCGCCCGCGCCGACTCGCTGCGCGAGGTGATCGCCTTCCCCAAGGGCCAGGGCGGCGTCGACCCGCTGACGGGCGCTCCCAGCCCGGTTCCGGCGTCGACGTTGACCGAGCTCGGCCTGCGCGTCGCCGGCCCTCCGCCGGCCTAACCAGTCCTTCACCGCAAACTGTGCGTTTGGGGGGATAACCGCACCGCGGCGGCTGCTACGGTGGCAGCTTCCCCAAACCTTGGAAGGCCAGAGCATGTCCCATCAGGTGTCCGAACCGACACTCGCCGAAGAACGGCGCATCGCCCATTCCGGCGCGCTCGCGCGCTGGGCCGGCCACTGCGCACGACACCCGTGGAGGGTCGTCGGCACCTGGCTGGCGCTCGTCGTCGCGCTGATCGGCTTGAACGCCGCGTTCCACGGCACGCTGATCAACGACTTCAACATCCCGGGGTCGGACGTCCAGAAGGCGACCGATCTGATCAACGCCAAGTTCCACGGCCAGAAGGGCGCCGCCCTTCGGGTGGTCGTGGCGGCGCCGGCCGGGCAGCAGCTGACCACGCCACAGCGCATCGACGCGCTGAAGAAGATGCTCGCGGCCAGCATCGCGGGCCAGAAGACGCTCGACCAAAGCCAGCAGGACGTCAGCGCGATCACCAACCCGGCCAGCGCAGCGGGCGCGCGCCAGCTGTCAAAGGATCAGCGGATCGCCTACTACGACGTGCAGTTCGACCGCAACGGGTTCCAGCTGCCGCGAAGCGGCATCGTCAAGCTCGAGAACCAGCTGCGTGCCATCGCCCAGCCGGCGGGCATCCAGGTGGAGTTCACGGGCGAGGCCGAGAACGCCCCGCCGACGCAGGGGATCAGCGACATCGTCGGCCTGATCGCCGCCTTCATCATCCTGATCGTGCTGTTCCGGGCGCTCGTGCCCACGGTCATCCCCCTGCTGTTCGCGATCACCGCGGTGCTGACCGCGTTCCTGCTGCTCTACCTGGCCGCGCGGTTCACGCACTTCAACACCGTCACCGAGATCCTGGTGCCGATGATCGGCCTCGGCGTCGGCATCGACTACACGCTGTTCATCGTCACCCGGTTCCGACAGCTGCTGCACGACGGCCTCGATCCAAAAGACGCCGCCGCAGCCGCCGGTGCCACCGCCGGGCGGGCTGTGATCTTCGCCGGGCTCACGGTCGCAATCTCGATCACCGGCCTTGCCATCATCGGCATCGACTTCATCACCAAGCTCGGCATCGGCAGCGCGCTCGGCGTCGTCACCGCCGTCGCGCTCGCGAACTCGCTGCTGCCGGCCGTGCTATCGCTGCTCGGCCGCAGGATCGACAGCGGCCGGATGGGGCTGAAGCCGGTGGACGAGTCGCGCGAGGGCCAATCGCGCACACCGGTTGCGGCATGGGGCCGGTTCGTGACACGGAACGCCAAGATCGTGCTGCCGCTGGTCGTGGCGCTGGGCGTGCTGCTCGCGCTGCCGATCCTGCGCGTGCACCTCGGGCTGGCTGACGCCGGCACGGCTCCGAAGAACCAGACCACGCGCAAGGCCTACGACCTGCTGTCCCAGGGGTTCGGTCCCGGCTTCACGGAGCCCATCCCGGTCGTCGTCGACATCCAGGGGGATCACGCGCTGCCTGATCAGCTGGTCTCGGCGTTCAAGCAGGTGCCGGGCATCGCCCAGGTCAACGCGCCGATCTACAACACGAAGTCGCCGAGCGCCGCGTCGGTGGCCATCATCAACACCTACTCGAAGTACAAGCCCCAGGACGCGAAGACCGACGACATCGTCTCAACGCTGCGCCACACGGTGATCCCCAAGGCGCTGGCCGGAACGAAGGCGCACGCCTACGTGTCGGGATCGAACGCCGCGTTCACGGACATCGGCAACCGCATCCTCAGCCGGGCGCCGTGGTTCCTGCTCTACATCGTGGGGATCACGTTCATCGTGCTGACGATGGCGTTCAGGTCGGTCGTGATCGCCATCAAGGCGGCGCTGACCACCCTCGCCTCAGCGCTGGTCGGGTTCGGCGCGCTGACGCTCGTCGTGCAGATGGGCCACGGCATGCAGCTGATCGGCCTCGACCGGACGGGGCCGATCGAGAGCTTCATCCCGCCGATCGCCTTCGCGATCCTGTTCGGCCTGTCGATGGACTACGAGGTGTTCCTCATGAGCCGGATCCGAGAGGAGCACGTGCACGGGTTCGAGACGTTCACCGCGGTCAGAAACGGCGTCGCCGGCGTCGGCCGGGTGATCGTGGCGGCGGCCCTGATCATGTCGTCGGTGTTCTTCTCGTTCCTGCTCAGCCCTGACCGGGTCTCGAAGGAGTTCGGCCTGCTGCTCGGCGTCGCCATCCTGACCGACGCGCTGATCGTCAGGATGACCTTCGTGCCGGCGTTCCTCGCCGTGCTGCGCGAGCGGTCCTGGTGGATCCCGCGCTGGCTCGACAAGGCGCTGCCGAACGTCACGATCGAGCCGCAGTCCGAGCGGGAAGGGGCGCCGTCGGCCGGAGCGCTGGCCCCCGAGGCGTCGTAACCGCAGCGGTCTAGGGGCCGGAGGCGACCACCAGGACGCCCCGGCCCGGGACGCGTGCGCGCACGGCGTAGCCGCGGACGGTGCAGCGGCAGCTGCGGGCGATCCGCCGGGCGGCGATTGCTGCGGCGCGGCGCAGGGCGGGGAGCTGGTCGGCCGTGACACCCGAGACGGCCGCACGCACGCGGCCGTGGGCGTCGCTGACGTCCGAGACAGGATGGCCGAGGGCGAGCATGGCCCCGGTGAAGCGCACCGCCAGAGACGGCCTCCACGGTCGCAGGTCGGGCACGTTGTAGGGGCGCGCAGCGCCGCCCGGCGCGGCGGCGAGCAGCGCCAGCAGGAGTGCCGCCGAGACGGCCGCGATCACACCTCTCTGGCCGATTTGCGTAGTGTCGCAGCTCCGGTAAGGTGTGAGGTGCCGGCGCCAGTTACCAACGCGCACTTCATTCAACCGTCGTGCGACTCCTACAGCGCCGAGGCATGGTCGTAGCGGTCGAAGCATCCAGAAAGTGGCCGCACGCGAAGCCTCAGGCGTCGGCATGTTCGGAAGTCGCCGGGCGCTGACCCGGGCGGTTGGTAGGGTGCGCGGCATGGTCTATCTCGACCATGCCGCCACCTCGCCGCTCTGCCGCGAGGCGCGGGAGGCGATGGCGCCGTATCTCGACGATCGGTTCGGGAACGCTTCCGAGCCGCACAGCTACGGGCGCGAGGCGCGCCGGGGAGTGGAGCAGGCGCGCCACACGCTCTGCCAGCTGCTCGGATGCGAGCCGGCGCAGCTGGTGTTCACCTCCGGGGGGAGCGAGGCCGACAACCAGGCGGTGTTCGGACTGGCCGGGCGACCGCTCGGGCGGCTGGTCGTCAGCGAGATCGAGCATCCGGCGGTCCGAGCGCCGGCGCAGGAGCTGGAGCGACAGGGCTTCGAGGTGGCGTGGATCCCCGTCGACTCCGACGGCGTGCTCGATGTCGGCGCCTTCCGCGACGCGCTGCGGGAGGACGACCGGCTGGCGGCCGTGATGTGGGCCAACAACGTGACGGGCGCGGTTCAGCCGATCGCGGAGCTGGCGGCGGCATGCGCCGAGCGCGGGGTGCCGCTGCACGTCGATGCCGTGCAGGCGGCCGCGTCGCTTCCGGTGGATTTCCGCTCCAGCGGTGTGGAGACGCTGGCCCTGTCGGCGCACAAGATGCATGGGCCGAAGGGGGTGGGCGCGCTGATCGCGCGGGACCCGTCGCGGCTACGGCCGCTGATCTGGGGCGGAGGGCAGGAGCGCGGACTGCGAAGCGGCACCGAGAACGTCGCGGGCATCGTCGGGTTCGCGGCGGCGCTGGCGGCGATGCGGACGCGAATTGACCGGCGCGGTGAGCTGCGCGACCGGCTGGAGCGCTCGCTGCCGGAGCTGCGGGTGATCTCGGCGGGGGCGGCGCGGCTCCCGGGTCACTCGCTGCTGCTGGTGGAGGGGATCCGGGCCGATCTGCTGGTGCTGGCGCTCGACCGGGCCGGGTACGCGGTATCGGCAGGCAGCGCGTGCGCGAGCGGCGAGAGCGAGCCGAGCAGGGCGCTGATCGCGCAGGGGCTCTCGCCGGACGAGGCACGGAGCGTGGTACGGGTCTCGATCGGGATCGACTCCACGGCCGAGGAGGTCGACGGGTTCGCCGCCGCGCTGCGCGAGTGCATCGAGCGGCTGCGCGCCGGCGCGCTCGTGTAGGCCTCCCCCCGCGGTCTCAAAGCAACGCGGCCGTCCGCCGAGGGGCCGGCCGGCTCTAGGCTTCGGGGTGTGTACAGCGACGCCGTCGTGCATCACGCCCTTGATCGGTCCCGCGCCGGCTCCGCCGGTGACGCCGCCGCATGGGGCGAGGCCGGCGATCCCCTCTGCGGGGACGCGATCCGCATCGAGCTGCTGGTCGAGGACGGATGCATCTCGCTGGCCCGGCACCGGTCCTTTGCCTGCCCGCATGCGACGGCGGCGGCCGCGCTCGCCTGCGAGCTGGTCGAGGGCCGCTCGTTGCTCGACGCCGCGACCGTGGGCGCCGGTGAGCTGGAGACGTCCCTGCGCCCCGGCGACCACAACCGCGACTGCGTCGCCCT
>DASQYY010000114.1:0-4675 GCA_035638975.1 Gaiellales bacterium | reverse complement strand
TATGCGGCGCCTGCGCGAGCGCGGCATCGACCGGCGCGCGTCGGTCGGGCTGGCGGCCGGCGGCCTGCGGAACCTGCACGACATCGCGCTGGCACTTGGCACCGGTGCCGTGGCGGTGGAGCCCTACGCGCTGTGGTCGCTGGCCGGCCGACCGCGCTGTGCACGGCTGCGGGCTGCGCTCGAGAAGGGGCTCGAGAAGGTGCTCTCGACCATGGGCACGCACGAGCTGGCCGGTTACGGCCCGGCGTTCGCCTCCATCGGCCTGCATCCCGAGGCGACCCGCGAGTTCCCCTGCCCCGCGCTGCTGCCCGGGAGCCTGCCCACCAACCGGCCGGGTGCCGCCGACCGGCCGCGTCAGGTCTTCCGGATGGCGCCGAAGCTCTGGAAGGCGGCCGGCGCGGTCGCCGAGGGCCGGGGCGACTACGTGTCGTTCTCTGATCAGGCGACGGTGGTCGAGCGCGAGCACCCCGTCGCCCTCCGCCATCTGCTCGACCTCCGCACACGCCCTGCGCGCGACCCGGAGTCGGTCGACCTGCGTGTCGGCGACCACGCGCTTCCCTTCGTGATCAGCGCCATGTCGTTCGGATCCCAGGGCGAGTCCGCCTTCCGCGCCTACCTCGCCGCCGCCACCCGCCTCGACATCATCGCCATGAACGGCGAGGGCGGCGAGCTGCCCGAGCTGATCGGCTGGAGCCCGCGCAACCGCGCCCAGCAGGTCGCCAGCGGACGATTCGGCGTCAACGCCCGCATGCTCGCCTCGTGCCGGATGATCGAGATCAAGATCGGCCAGGGGGCAAAGCCGGGGGAGGGCGGCCACCTGCCGGGGAGCAAGGTGACCGCCCGCGTCGCCGCCGCCCGCTCCGCGTCGCCCGGCGTCGACCTGATCTCGCCGTCGAACAACCACGATCTCTATTCGATCGAGGATCTCGCCCAGATCGTCGAGGAGCTCCGCGCGAGCAACCCGGACGTCCGCGTGGGCGTGAAGGTGCCCGTGGTCAGCGGCATCGGCACCATCGCCGTCGGCATCGCGAAGGCCGGGGCCGACGTGATCACGCTGTCCGGCTACGACGGCGGCACCGGCGCGGCTCGCCGCCACGCGCTCCGCCACGCCGGCCTGCCCGCCGACCTGGGCGTGGTGCTCGCCCACCAGGCGCTGTGCGAAGCGGGCCTCCGCGAGGGCGTGGAGCTCTGGGCCGACGGCGGCATCCGGACGGCGGCCGACGTGGTGAAGCTGATGCTGCTCGGAGCCAACCGCACCGGCTTTGGCACGATGTCGATGGTCGCCCTCGGCTGCACCGTATGCCGCGCGTGCCAGGCGGACACCTGCCACGTCGGCATCGCCACCCAGATCGAGGACGAGCGCGAGGCCGCGGCCCGTGGGCTGAAGCGCTTCACGCCGGTCGATGCCGCGGAGGGCGTGACCAGGCTGTGGCGCTTCTTCGACCAGACCGCGGCTGAGGTGCGGCGCCTCGTCGCCGGGCTGGGAGCCTCCTCGGCGCAGGAGCTGGTCGGCCGGCCCGACCTGCTCGTGCAGGCGCGCGGCCGCGACCGCGTCGACCTCGCACCCATGCTGGAGCCCGCAGCCCCGTCTCGGCCGCGGCGCCCCGGTTGCCGCACACCGGCGCTGACCCACGCGCTGGCCGGCCGCCTGCGGGCGGCGCGGGAGCAGGTCGTGCAGCTGCCGGCGGTGGCCTCGGGCAGCGACCGCGCGCTGCTGACGGCGTTCGCGCAGACCGTGCTCGAGCCGGAGTTCGACGCTCGCACGGCGGAGGTTGACGTCGCCACGGGGAGCGTCGCCGGCTCGGGGCTCGCGGCCTTCGCGCCGGCGGGCCTCTCGGTGCGGGTGCGGGGAGCGGCCCAGGACGGGACGGCGAAGGGCGCGTGCGGCGCCCGGGTCGTCGTCCTCAAGGCGCCCGACGCCGACGGCGTGCTCCGGGGCGGGCACGTGGGGAAGGGATTCGCCTACGGCGCGCAGGACGGCCTGCTGATCGTGCAGGGAGAGGCCGACGCGCGTGCGGGGATCCGCCTCTCCGGCGCGGATCTGGTGATCGGCGGCGAGCCGCGCTGGCCGGTGCGGTCGCGGCCGGCGGCGGCGGCCGCCCAGATCAAGGGCTTCGCGTTCGAGTACATGACCGCAGGCCGGGCGGTAGTGCTGGGTGACGTCGGCCCGTGGGCGTTCGCCGGCATGACGGGCGGGGTCGTCTACCTCCGCCACGAGCCGGAGCTGGGGCTGGATGAGGCGGCCATCCGCCGCCGTTTTGCCGCGGCGGCGCGGGTTGCGCTCGAGCCCCTCGACGCCGCCGGTGAGCGCGATCTCGCGGAGCTGCTGGGCGCGTACGAGGACGAGCTGCGCCGGTCCGCGCAGCCGGCGCAGGCGGCGGAGGTCGCCCGGCTGCGCCGCGACGCACGCTGGTGCTTCCGCGCAGTGGTGCCGGTGGGAATGCAGGCCGACCAGGGCGTCTCCACGGAATAGCCGCGAGCAGGGGCGGCGTCCGCGCTCGCTGCCACACTAGCGGGTCCCCATGGCACGCACCCTGACCGCCTTCACCTGCACCGCCTGCGGCTTCGAGAGCCCCCGCTGGCTCGGCCGCTGCACCGGCTGCGGTGAGTGGAACACGCTGGTCGAGGAGGTGCGCGACCGGCCCTCCGCGAACGGGGCGAAGCGGCCGGCGGGACGCACGCCGCGGCCGCTCGCGGAGGTGGAGCCCGACGGCGCCCGCCGTATCTCCACCGGGAGCGCCGAGTTCGACAGGGTGCTCGGCGGTGGCCTCGTCTCCGGCTCGCTCGTACTGGTCGGCGGGGAGCCCGGCGTCGGCAAGAGCTCGCTGCTGCTCCAGGCCCTCGGTGCGATCGGCCAGGCCGGGCGCTCCACGTTGCTCGTCTCGGGGGAGGAGTCGCCTGCACAGGTGCGGATGCGGGCCGAGCGCATCGGCGCCGTCGACCACATCGCGATCCTGGCAGAGACCGAGCTCGAGACCGTCTGCGAGACGATTGCGGCCGTCCGGCCGGAGGTCTGCGTGATCGACTCCGTGCAGACGCTCTGCTCGGCGGAGCTCTCGTCCGCGGCCGGGAGCGTGGCGCAGGTGCGCGAGGCCGCCGACCGCCTGCTCCGCGTCGCCAAGGGCCACGGCGTCACCATCGTGCTGGTCGGCCACGTCACCAAGGAGGGCGCGGTCGCCGGCCCGCGCGTGCTCGAGCACCTGGTTGACGCCGTGCTGCAGCTCGAGGGTGACCGCTACCGCTTCCTGCGGGTGCTGCGCGCAGTCAAGAACCGATTCGGCTCGACCAACGAGATCGGCATCTTCGAGATGACCGATCGCGGGCTCGAGCCGGTCTCCGACCCTTCGGCCGCCTTCGCATGCGACGGGCCGGCCGGCCCGGGATCCGTGCTGCTGCCGGCGATCGAGGGCAGCCGGCCGATCCTGCTCGAGCTGCAGGCGCTGGTCGCGCCCAGCGACCTCGCCATGCCGCGCCGCGCCGCCACCGGCATCGACCGCAACCGGTTGTCGATGATCGTCGCGGTGCTCGGGCGGCATGCCGGCGTCGCGCTCGGCGCCAGCGACATCTTCGTCAACGTGGCCGGCGGCGTCCGTGTCGACGAGCCCGCTGCCGACCTGGCGGTGGCGATCGCCATCGTCTCGGCGCATCGCGGCGTCCCGCCGCGGGAGGGCCTCGCCTGCTTCGGCGAGATCGGGCTCACCGGCGGCGTGCGCGTGGTCGGCCAGTCCGAACGCCGACTGCGCGAGGCTGCCAAGCTCGGCTCCCGCGAGGCGCTCGCTCCGCCTGGTACGGTTTCGGTCTCAGGCGTTGCCGTCCGGACGGCCGCCACCGTGCAGCAGGCGATCGAGGAGGCGTTCGCGTGAGCGACGTGGTGTCCGACCCCCGGCAGGACCCAAAGCTGATGGAGGCGCTCGGGCGGATCGCCCCGGGCACCACCATGCGGCAGGGCATCAACGACATCCTGCGCGGCAGCGAGGGCGCCCTGATCGTGATCGGCGAGCCGGCCGAGCTGTCGTTCCTCTTTTCGGGCGGCATCCGGCTCGACCAGGCGTTCTCCCCCTACCTGCTCTACGAGCTGGCCAAGATGGACGGCGCCATCATCCTCAACTCGAATGCGACCCGGATCGTCTACGCGAACGTCCAGCTGATGCCGGATCCGACCATCCCGTCGGCCGAGACCGGCACGAGGCACCGAACCGCTGAGCGCGTCGCCAAGCAGACCGGCGCGCTGGCGGTCTCGATCAGCCAGCAGCGCGACGTGGTCACCGTCTACGTCGGCGACTCGCGCTACCAGCTCGAGGAGATCCCCGCGGTGCTCGCCAAGACCAACCAGGCGCTGACCACCCTCGACACGCACCGCTCGCGGCTGGAGCAGATCTCGACCCGGCTGACCGCGCTCGAGTTCCAGAGCGCCGTCATGCTCGACGACGTGCTGACGGCGGTGCAGCGCGCGGAGATGACCACCCGCATGGTCGACGAGATCGAGCGCAACGTGGTCGAGCTGGGCGTGGAGGGGCGCCTGATCAAGATCCAGCTGAACGAGATGACCGAGTGGGTGCCGGCCGACAAGCTGGCCCTCATCCGCGATTACGAGATCTACGAGGCGACCGGCGGGGCCGACCGCGTGCTTGCCCACCTCGCCTCCCTGGCCGACCAGCAGCTGCTCGAGTTCGAC
>DASQYY010000113.1:0-12989 GCA_035638975.1 Gaiellales bacterium | reverse complement strand
CGAATCCGCAGATCACCTCGTCGGCGATCAAGAGCACGTCGTGCTCGCGGCACAGCTCCTGGACGCGATCCCAGTAGCCCGGCGCCGGTGCGAACACCCCGCCCGCGCCGATCACCGGCTCGCCGATGAAGGCGGCGATGTGGTCGCCGCGCTCGGCGAACAGCTGCTCCAGCGCCTCGGTGTCGTCGCTGCCGACCGACACCGTGTCGGGGATCAGCGCGCCGATGCCCTCCAGGTTGGCGGGGATGCCGGCCAGGCTGGTGCCGTAGGCGTTCATGCCGTGGTAGCTGCGCTCGCGGTGGACGATCGCCCGCTTGTCGGGCTTGCCGACGGCCGACCAGTAGCGCAGCGCCAGCTTGCCGGCGGTGTCGACCGCATCCGACCCGCCGCTCGTGAAGAACACCGCCCCGTCGGTCATCGGTGCGAGCGCCGATACCCGGTCGGCCAGGTCGACGGCGGGCCTGTTCGCGGTGCTCGAGAAGACGTCGTAGGCCTCGAGCTCGCGCATCTGGGCGGCCACCGCGTCGGCGATCTCGCCGCGCCCGTGGCCGATCGCGCAATACCAGAGGCCGCCCTTCGCATCGACGTACTCGCGGCCGTGCTCGTCCCAGACCAGCGCGCCGCGGCCCCTGCTGATCACCAGCTCGTCGTCCTTGACGGCCGCCATGTCGGCGAAGGGATGCCAGAGGCTGCTCATGACGTGGACGATACCAACGCCCTGAACAGCCCCGCGCCGGAGCCTCCCGCGTCGGCGTCCGGGTGCCAGAGCACGCCGACGCAGAAGCGGCGCGTCGGATCCTCGAGCCCCTCGATCACCCCGTCGGGGACGGCGGTCGCGGTCACCTCGAGGCCCTCGCCGACGCGGTCGATGCCCTGGTGGTGATGCGCGTGCACCGTCGCCCGCTCGCCGACGATCGACCGCAGCCGCGACCCCTCGACGGTGACGATGTCGTGGATGCCGTATTCCGAGTCCGACAGCCGATGCGGGGTCTGATCGATCCGGTCCGCCAGGTGCTGCTCGAGGGTGCCGCCGCGTGCCACGTTCAGCACCTGGATGCCCCGGCAGATCGCAAGCACGGGGATGTCGCGCTCCAGCGCGCGGCGCATCATCGAGAGCTCGACCGCGTCGCGCCGCCGGTTCCTGGGCCCCGTCATGGGATGGCGCTTGGCCCCGTACTCCTCTGGCGCGACGTCGTTTCCCCCGACGAACACCATGCCGTCGACCAGGTCGAGCACGTCGTCGGGATCCTCGGCCAGCAGCGGGTCGGCGGGCACGACGAGCGGGCGCCCGCCGGCCAGCCTGGTGCCCTCGATGTAGCCGTGGAACGTCACCGTGGCGACACCGCTCCAGGTGCCGACCGCGACCTCGCTCCAGTAGCTGGTTATGCCGATCGTGGGGCGGCTCAACCTCCCGCTGCCGGGGCAGAGGCTGGGGTCGGTGCGACCGGCACGAGCTCAGTGGTCTGTGCGACCGGCGGCTGGTGTGTTGCCATGTGTCCTCCCAGACGGGTCTTCGGCATGTCGAACGTACGCCAGTGCCCCCAGCATGTCCAGCGGGAACCTCAGAGCGGGAGCGGGCAGCTCAAACGGACGCGAGCGCGCTCAGGGTGGCGGAGCCGCGGGCTACGGTGTCTCGCTCGATCCGGCTGATACGGCGCGCCATGGAGAGATGGAGCGCCGTGCTGGCCGCCGTGGCCAGCTCACGGCCTGCCGCGGTCAGGCGCGTGCGGCCCTGGGGGCCCCCGCGCTCGGCGTAGCCGCGTGCCGCGAGGCGCAGCGCGATCTGCTTTGCCTGGCTGGGACTGGCAGCGAGCTGGTCGGCCAGCGCCCGCGTGGTCAGCGCGTCCTCGCAGTCGGCATCGGTCAACAGGAGGAGCGCGTAGAGCTCCATCGGTCGCAGGTCGACGTCACGAGCGGTCTCGAGCACCGAGCGATCGAGGGAGCGAAGCAGCCGCAACCCCGCCGGCACACCGGTGGGCGTGTCCGATGTAGCGGGAGGGGGGGAAGGTACTAGCGCTAGCCGTACGGCGTTGCGGCTGTCTGGGTGGGTCACGCCCATGGCGAGGATCTTCACCCAGGCTCGTCCGCTTTGCCCTCGCCGAATTGCGGTAATTCCCTCGCCGAAACGGCTCGTGCAACAGCTGTGCCAAACGTGCGACGCCGATGACAACCGGCGCCGGGGGAGCTTCATGCGGATGAGAGGACTTGAACCTCCACGACCTTGCGGCCACACGGACCTGAACCGTGCGCGTCTACCAATTCCGCCACATCCGCGGGAGGATCGATTCTAGCGAGGGTTGCAGACCCCTGCGAGCAGGTCGCCGATGTCCCGCTCGGAGTACCCCAGCTCGCTCAGCACCTCCCGCGCATGCTCACCCAGCCGGGGAGGCGGGAGCCTGCTGCCGGGCCGCTCGGGGCCGAACCGCATCGGTGAGCGCACCAGCCCGATGTCGCCGGCGGCGGGGTGCGCCACGCGCTCGACCATGTGTGCGGCCGGTCCCGCAAACGCCTCGGGGATGGTGAGAACCGGGCCGCCCGGGACATGCGCCCGCTCGAGCACCCCGCTCCACTCCTCGACCGTCCGCTCGGCCATGAGCTCGCGCAGGAGGGGGATGAGGATGTCGCGACCCTGCACCCGGCCGGCGTTCGTCTGCCAGCGGGGCTCGGTGGCGAGGTCCTCGCGACCGGCCTCGCGGCAGAAGCGCCGGAAGTGGTCGTCGGTGCCGACGGCCAGGTTGATGTAGCCGTCGGCCGCCTGGAACGTCTCGTACGGCACGATCGACGGGTGTGCGTTGCCGAGGCGCTCCGGGACGATGCCGCTGATCAGCCAGTCGCCTGCCCTGTTCGCAAGCCAGGCAACCTGAGCGTCGAGCAGCGAGACCTCGCACGCGCGGCCGCGACCCGTCTCCTGCCGTTCGTGCAGCGCCGCGAGCACGGCCGAGCATGCGAACAGGCCGGCCACGATGTCTGAGATGGCAACGGCCACCTTCATCGGTTCGCCGCGCGGCTCGCCGGTGATGCTCATGATCCCGCCCAGCCCCTGCATCAGGAAGTCGTATCCGGGCTTCTCCGCGTCGGGCCCGTCGGAGGGGTAGCCGGAGATGGTGCAGTGCACCGCCCGCGGATTCCGGGCGTGGATTGTCGCCGCGTCCACGCCGTAGCGGGCTGCTGCACCGGGGAGGAAGTTGTGCAGGACGACGTCGCTGCGGTCGACCAGCCGGCCGACCACCTCGCGCCCGCGCTCGTCGCGCAGATCGACCGCGATCGACCGCTTGTTGCGGTTGACCTGCATGAAGTACGCGCTCTCGCCGCCCTCGAACGGCGGGCCCCATCGCCGGCTGCCGTCGCCCTCGCCGGGGCGCTCGACCTTGATCACGTCGGCGCCGAGGTCGCCGAGCATCATCGTGCAGAACGGGCCGGCCAGCACCTGCGTCAGGTCGAGGACGCGGAGCCCGGCCAGCGGCAGCGCATGGTCGCTCAGCTGCGCGTCCCGGCGGTCAGCTTCTCGATCGCGCCCAGGGCCCACGCCGTGTGCTCGTCCGGCTTGACTCGCCGCTTGATGGCGGCCAGCGTGCCGTCGGCGTCGATCACGAAGGTCGAGCGCTCGATGCCCATGTACGTCTTGCCGTAGTTCTTCTTCTCGACCCAGACGCCGTAGTCCTCAGCCATCCGGTGCTCGGTGTCGGCGAGCAGGGGGAAGGGCAGGCCGTACTTCTCCTTGAACTTCCTGTGGGAGGCGGGATCCTGCGGGCTGACCCCGATCACCCGGGCGCCGACGCGGCCGAACTCCGCCCAGCTGTCGCGAATGCTGCACGCCTGCGTCGTGCACCCCGGCGTGTCGTCCTTCGGGTAGAAGTAGATGACGGTCGGGGTGCCCTTGAGCGAGTCGAGCGTGACCGTCTCGCCGGTGTCGGATTCAAGCGAGAACGGGGGTGCCGGCTGGCCGGGTTCGAGCATCTGGTGACTCCTTGTCGGGGCGGTCGCTGCTGGCCGGTACTCTAGTTCGCGGCCGTGAAGCGACCGCAGCACGTCGACCCGCCCGACCCGCCGCTCTCCGACGGCACCGTCGCCCTGCGGCCGATGAAGGAGTCGGACCTGCAGGCCCTGCTCGAGGAGGGGAACGACCCGGACACGCGGGTCTGGGTGAACGTGCCGGTCCCCTACACCGAGCGGCATGCGCGCGATGAGCTGGAGGGGTGGATGGCTGCCTGGGACGACCCGGCTCGCCCGCTCGCGCTGACGATCACGGACGCCGGCGATGACGCGTATCGCGGGGTGGTGCTGGTGGGCACCAACCGCCCCGACGGCATCGTGGAGATCGCCTATGGCGTGCACCCGCACGTGCGGCGGAAGGGCTACGCGAGCCGGGCGGTCAGGCTCGTGGCGAGGTGGGCGCTGACCGGCCTGGGAGCGACGCGCGTGGAGGCGCGTGCTGATCCGGGCAACGCCGCGTCACAGGGCGTGCTGGGCAGCGCCGGTCTCACGCGTGAGGGGCTCGAGCGGAGGTCGCGGTCGGTGCAGGGAGAGCTGAAGGACATGGTCTGCTGGTCGCTGATCCCATCCGATCTCGACGAGTGAGGGGCGCCGGCGGCGGCGGCTGGTTGCTAGCGTGGCGGCATGCCGGAGGCGCACATGATCGTCGGGGCGACGCTGATCGTCGCGAATGCGATCGTGGGGATCTGGGGGCTGATCGCCTACCGGCGGAATCGGCCGCCCGGCTCGTGGTACGTGCAGGCGCTGGCAGTCGCGCAGACCGCTGTGATCGCCCAGGCCACGCTCGGCCTGGTGCTGCTCGCCCAGGGGCACCGGCCGGGCGACAAGCTGCACTTCGCCTACGGCCTGCTACCGCTGCTCGCAATCGCCTACCCCTATGCTTTGCGGGGTGAGGATGGCCGCAGGAACCTGTTCTACTTCGCCGTCGGCTCGACGGTGGTGGCGGCGCTCGGAGTGCGGGCCTACATGACGGGGCCGGCATGAACAACGACACGCTGCGCGGCTTCGGCATCATCATCGGCATCGCCGCGGTCGCGACGGTGTTCTTCTCCGTCTCGACGCAGATTGCGCACGCCATCATCGGCGCGATCGGGCTGATCTTCATCTGCCTGCTCTGGTACTTCGGCTACGCCTGGTACCACCGCAACCGGATGGCGATCTCGCTGATGCCCGACAAGCAGCGGAACATCCTGTACGCCGGCCTCGGCGCCGTGACGGTGACCGCCGCCCTGTGGTCGCTCGAGCAGTTCAACCTGCTCGACCTCGGCGCGTTCGCCGTGCCTGTCGTGGCGGTGTTCCTGGGCGGGCTGTTCGCCATGTACTACGCCTGGAACGAGTCCAAGCGGTACTACCTGTAGGCTCACCCGCCCGAGGGCCGGGTGAGCATCCGATACCGCTCGCGGTGCGGAAGCCGAGCCGCTGGTAGACCGCGCTCCCCATCGGGGATGCTTGCAGGAAGGCAAGCGTTGCCCCCTGGGTGAACGCCGCCTGGCACGCTGCTCCGACGAGCTGGGAGGCATACCCGCGGCGGCGATGTTCGGCAGGTGTCGCCACGCTGAAGATTCCGACCACGTCACCGTCCCGTGCGGTTGCGCCGGTCGTCACCCCATCGCCGTTCACTCGGCCGAGGTAGCACGTCACCCAGTTCGACAACACGACCCGCGGGACGTAGATGGCGGCAAAGGCCGCCTCCGGGGCTTCGAAGCCGCGCGCGGTCACGCCGAGCACATGGCTCAGCTCGTGTTCCTCGGTGACGGGATCGACTCGCAATCCGGGGACGCTCGGTGGCGGGATCATGTCCTCGGGACGAAGCAGCATCCCGTCGATCGGCTCCACCGCCGTCAATCCCAGCTCGTGGGCGCGCTGCTCGGCGCGTGGCGACCGGTCGCCGCGAACCTGCAGCGAGAACGGCAACCCGGCGGACTCCGTCTCCGCGATCAGATCCGGTAGATCATCGGCCAAGCGCTCGTCGTCAGCCATGCCGCCCGCCCACACCCCGCAGAAGCCTGGGAAGGGTGTCAACGGCGATGTGAAGACGAGGTCGTCACCGCGGGCCTCGTAGCGCGCTTCGTCGATGAGGGGGATCAGCCTCAAGAACGCCGCCCGAAGCGCAGCGTCCATCGCATCGGCCTCACCGGGGGACGGCGTCGAGTCGGCCACCCGGCGACCCTACCACTGGCCAAACGCGTCGGAGCCGCCCGCGGTGAGCTTCAGTTGGTCAGCCGGCGGTCGTCACCAGCCCCACGCCTGCGATGACCACGACCAGCCCGATGGTGGCCGTGGTGCTGGGCAGGTTGCCCTCGGCCGCCTCGATGCCGACGGCGACCGCCGGTGCGAGGAACGTCCAGGAGAAGACGCGGGCGCTCGACCACCAGCGCAGTGCGGCGTAGAAGCCGACGTAGGTGATCACCTGGGCGCCGACGATCAGGAAGATGAGGCTGGCCCAGAGCTCCGGTGCCGACCAGTCGGTGGGCGTCGGCCGCGTGGTCACCAGGTACGGGATGAGCAGGAGGCCGCCTGTGAGGAACTGGGCGGTGGTGGCGCCGTAGACGTCGAAGTTCGCGTCGCGGGTGCTGAGATAGCGCATCGCCAGGCCGGCCGCTGCCCAGCCGACGGCGCCGGCGAGGCAGATCACGATGCCGGCGCTGACGTCGGAGCCGGAGCCACTGGGCGATCCGACGATCAACAGGATCCCGCCGAAGCCGACCACCAGGCCGACGACGTGGCGGCGCGTGAGCCGCTCACCGAGCAGCAGCCATGCGAACAGCGCGGCGTAGAACGGCGCGCTGTTGAGCAGCACCGAGGCGATTGCGGCGCCTGCGAGGCGAGTACCCTCGGCGATCCCCGCCAGCGTCAGGACGACGTTGCCGACCGAGATCGCCGCCGCCCATCCCCAGCCCCGGAGCGTCCTGGGCAGCGACGAGCCGACGATTCGCAGCACCGGAAGCATCAGCAATCCCCCGACCAGCGCGCGGGAGGTCGTGATCACCGACGCGCTTGTGAAGCGAAGCGCCGTGGCGGTGACCGGGTAGGCGGCGCCGGCGAAGACGATGGCGACGCCGAGGATGGTGGCGACTCGCGCATCCGCCGGTTGCCGCTTCTCCGTCCGCATGCAACCCACCTTATCGAGCGCCCTTGCAGGGATCGGCGAGCGTCGATAGATTGACGGACATCGATATGAGGAGAGGCTCATGACGCTCATGGAACCGGTGTCCTGCTGCGGCCCGCTGGCCGCCCCGGGCCTTTCGGATGCGGAGGCGACCGCGACGGCGGACCTCTTCAAGGCGCTGGCCGACCCTGCGCGGGTGCGGATCGTCAACGTCCTGGCGACGAGCGGCGAGCCGGTCTGCGTCTGCCATCTGACCGAGCCGCTCGGCCTGTCGCAGCCGACGGTCTCGCACCACCTGAAGAAGCTGACGGATGCCGGATTGCTCGAGCGTGAGCAGCGCGGCCGGTGGGCCTACTTCTCCCTGCGCCGGCAGGCGGTCGAGAAGCTGAGCTCGGTCGTCGAGATCACGGCGGAGTGCTGCTGCTAGTGCGCCGACCGATCCTCCGCTGCCTGCTTTCCGAGGCGATCGGCACGTTCGCCCTGGTCTTCGCCGGCTGTGGCGCGATCATGGTCGACGCGACGACGGGTGCGCTCGGCCATGTCGGGGTGGCGATCAGCTTCGGTCTCGTCATCATGGTCATGATCTACGCCGTCGGGCATATCTCCGGCGCGCATTTCAACCCGGCCGTCAGCTTCGCCTTCGCCGTCTCGCGGCACTTCCCGTGGCCGCGCGTCGCCCTCTACTGGACAGCCCAGCTCACCGGCGCGCTTGCGGCGGCGCTCGTCCTGCGGGAGTCGCTTGGCGACGTCGCTCACGTGGGTGCGACGCTGCCGAGCGGCTCGAACGGCCAGGCGTTCCTCTGGGAGGCCGTGCTGACCTTCTTCCTGATGTTCGTGATCATGGCGGTCGCCACCGACACGCGCGCGGTGGGCGAGGCGGCGGCGATCGCGATCGGCGGGACGGTCGGCCTCGATGCGATGTTCGGCGGGCCGATCACCGGCGCCTCGATGAACCCCGCCCGCTCGCTCGGGCCCGCCATTGCGGCGTCGGACTACACCTCGATCTGGGTCTACCTGCTCGCGCCCCTCCTGGGCGCCGCTGCTGCCGCGGTGACCTACCAGTACCTGCGAGGTGAGCAGGCGGCAGACGCAGGAACCGCAGCTCCTGGGCACGAGGAGGCGGCGGCCGGATGAGCCACGTGCTGTTCGTCTGCATCCAGAACGCCGGGCGCAGCCAGATGGCCCAGGCGCTGTTCGAGCGGGAGGCAGCCGGGCTGCATGCGGCCCGGTCGGCCGGCAGCCGGCCCGCCCAGCACGTGCATCCCGAGGTCGTCGAGGTGATGCGAGAGCTCGGCGTCGACCTGGCGGGCAACGTGCCGCACAAGCTCGACCGCGCCGACATGGAATGGGCCGACCTGATCGTCACCATGGGCTGCGGCGATGAGTGCCCGTACATCCCAGGGAAGCGCTACGTCGACTGGGAGCTGACCGACCCATCCGGCCAACCGATCGAGGTCGTCCGAGCTGTGCGGGACGAGATCGCGCGGCGCGTCGGCGCGCTTACGAGGGAGCTTCCGGCAGCGGCCGGATAGCGTCGCCCACCCGGATCTCGCCTCCTGTGAGGATGTCGGCGCGGATCCCGCCCAGGTGCACCATCGCCCGCAGGACGCCCGGGTGCGTCAGCCGTTCCAGGTGCGCGCACGGCTCCGCCAGCCGTGTTGCCTGGCACACGACCGTGCCGATCGAGAAGCGGGTGCCGATCAGCGGTTCCAGCTCGATGCCGCGCGTCAGCACGTTGCGCCGGGCATCCGCCGCGTCGATATGCGCGCCGTTTGCCTGCGAGACGTGGAGCGTCTCCTCCGCGATCAGCGTGAGCGCCTGGCCGCCTCGGCCAGGTGCCGAGAACTCGCCGCGGCCGACGGCGTACCGATCGCCCTCAAGGCCCACGCCTGCGATCGCGGTCACCGCCTCCTGCGGCCGGCAAGGCGCTCCTGATTCCGGCGCGGTGAACAGCGCCGTCACCACGCCCGTGCCCGCCACGCCGCGATACGCCTGCGCGCCGTGCGGTCGCTCCAGGTCGAGCGGCGCGATCACGTAGCCCTCGACGATCCGGCCCGCTCCGAGCGCCGACGCGCCGGCCGCAGAGAGTGGGCCGGACGGCACGCCGAACATGAGCACCGGTGTGCGCACACCGCTCTCGTCCTCGACCATCGCCAACCAGTGCCCCGCCCATGAGAACGACGCCGGGTCGGCGACACGGACGAGGCCGAGGTTGGCCTCGGCGAGCTGCTCTCCCAGGTGGGCCATCGGCCGGCTCTCGTCGAGCGCGGCAAGCTGGATGCCCGCGATCTGCCCGGTCACCTCTGCGAGGCGGTCGGCGTAGGGCGTCATGGCCGGGACACGTCCATCCTTTGCCGGCCATGCTACTCGGACACCGGGCCCGTACGACGGTTGGCCGGTGTGGGGACGGGGTACACCCGGCCTCATGACGATCACTGAAAAGCTCGAGAACTTCCAACCGATCGACAAGGTGTCCTCGCCGCTGCAGGACGTCGTCTCGAGGGCGGTGCCCGACGGCTCGCGCCTGAAGGACGCGCTCAGCGGCACCTGGCTGCAGCACCCCGTGCACCCGCCGCTGACCGACGTCGTGATCGGGTCGTGGCTGAGCGGGTTGGCGGTCGACGCGTTCGGGGGGCGTGACGGCGCCGTTGCGTCCCGGCGCCTGGTCGGGCTCGGCATCCTCGCTGCGTTGCCGACCGCGGCAACCGGCGCATCGGACTGGTCGGATCTGATCGGGAAGGATCGCCGGCTGGGGAGCATCCACGCGCTCGCCAACACCACCGCGCTGGCGGCGCAGTCGCTCTCCTGGCTGCAGCGCCGGCGTGGCCACCGCGGCACCGGCATCGCGCTGTCGCTGGCCGCGGTCGGCATCTCGTCAGCAGCCGCGTGGGTGGGCGGCCATCTTTCCTACGGGCGGGCGGTCGGCGTCAACCACACGGCGTTCGAGGACGGGCCGGAGGAGTGGACGCGCGTCCTCGACGCGTCGGAGCTGACCGACGGAGAGCTCACGGGCGGGCTCACCGCGGCGGGGTTCGAGGTGCTGCTGGTCAAGCAGGGGTCGCGGATTCATGCGATCGCCGATCGCTGCGCGCACATGGGCTGCCCGCTGCACGAGGGCGAGCTGGATGGGCACATCATCCGCTGCGGGTGCCACGGCAGCGAGTTCACGCTCGACGGGGCGCTGGTTCACGGCCCGGCCACGAGCGGCCAGCCGCGGTTCGAGGCGCGGATCGCAGGCGACGGCGTGGAGGTTCGCAAGGCGCGCGCGTGACGGAAAAGTGCCAGGCACTTTTCCGTCACCCGGAGTCCGTCCGCCCCGACGCCTACGGTGTCAGCATGGGCACCGTTTTGTGCGTCGTCTGCTCCACCCGTGATGCGGAAGCCTTTGCCGATACGGCGGCGCTGCTCTGTGCCGAGTGTGAGACGCGCTGGGCTGTCTGCCTCGACTGCGACGAGCCGTACCTGATCGCGGAGGCGACTGGCACCCTGCGTTGCGAGCCGTGCCTGGTCGTGCTGCGGTCGCCGGCGCGTATCGCGGCCTGAGCGCTACGGCGAGGTCTCGCAGCCGCGCTGCACCGCAACGGGCCCGTCGGGCTGACCCGGCGTGATAGACCTGCTCCATGCAGCAGCCTGATCACCGTGTCGAGATGCCGGATGGCCGCACGGTCGCCGTTCACGAGTTCGGCGATCCCTCCGGCCGGGTGGTGTTCGCGATGCACGGGACGCCGGGCTGCGGGCTCATGCGCCCGGAGGTGGGCGAGAACGCCCGTGAGCTGGGTGTGCGGCTGCTCGCGCACGACCGCCCCGGCTACGGCGGGTCGACGCGCCAGCCGGGTCGCACGATTGCCAGCGTGGCCGCCGACGTCGCCGCTCTCGCCGACCACTTCGGCGCTGAGCGGTTCGGTGTGTGGGGCGCGTCGGGCGGCGGGCCCCACGCGCTTGCGTGCGCAGCGGTGCTGCCCGATCGTGTGGTCGCCGCCGTGGCTATCGCGTCATCTGCTCCCTACGGTGCGGAGGGGCTCGACTACTTCGAGGGCATGGGCGAGCTGAACGCGATGGAGCTCGAGATCATGGAGAGGGGGCCCGAAGCTCACATCGCCTTCCTGCAGGAGCAGGCGGGCGAGATGTTGTCAGGCACCCCCGATGCACTGCGTGAAGGCCTTTCGACGCTGCTGACCCCCGTCGACCGCGACGCGCTCGACCTCCACACGGCCCGATGGCTGATGGAGGTGTTCGCGTGTGCCGTCGCTCCCGGCGTGGAGGGCTGGCACGACGAGTCGGTTGCTGACCTGGGCGACTGGGGCTTCGCGGTCGACGACATCCGTGTACCGGTGGCCATCTGGCATGGCGGTCAGGATCGGTTCGTGCCGATCGGGCACGGCCGCTGGTTGGCGGAGCACGCGCCCGGTGCTCAGTTCCATTACGAGCCAGAGCTCGGGCACATCAGCATCATCGAGCGCCGTGTGCCCGACGCGCAGGCCTGGCTTGCGTCACGTCTCCGCGGGTAAGCGCGTGGATCAGGCGTCGACCGGGGCTGCCGCCGCGGACGCGCCCAGCGTCCCCAGCACGTCGCGCACCTCACCCGACCGGCACGTGAAGATCGGCGTGTCGCGCTCGGTGTAGCGGCTCGCCTCGGTCTCGCGCAGCGTCATCATGAGGTCGAGGAAGTCGCCGACGAAGTCGGTCTCGAACGCGACCACGAACTCCTGGTCGTCGATCCCGAACGAGTAGGTCGTGTTGATCTTCACGGTCGGGAACTGGTGGCCGGTGGCGATGTGCTCGTTCATGATCCCCTGCCGGGCCGGCTTGCTCAGCTGGTACCAGGCGCGCGTCTTGACCATCGGGTAGATGAGCAGGTACTTCGAGTCCGGGTTCCACATGATCCGCCCGCGCTTGTGCATCGAGCGGCCCTCGCCCTTCACGTACTGCGAGCGCTTCGTCATCGACAGATAGGCGTGCGGCGTCTCCAGGTGCGGGCCAAGCGCCGTCGCGTGCAGCGCCGTCGCAAGCTCCTGGAAGTCCTCGAGCCGCTCCGAGACCTTCCACAGCATGAAGTCGGCGTCCGCCCGGATTCCGAACATCGTGTAGGCGCGGATCGGGAACCGCTCGCCGTACTCGTCGACCACTGCCGCGAACTCCTCGAGCGCGGCGTCGCGCTCGGCCTCCGGCAGCTGCCGGAACGCCCGGTCGAGCTTGTAGAAGGCGAAGTGGACGAACTGACGCTCCTCGCCCGCGGAGTTGTTTGCCGGAGTCCCGTTCTGCTCGCTCACGCGTTCGATGGTAGCAGCGACGTCGTTGCGGGTCCGGTACCGATTCGACACGCCCGTGGTCTGGTTTCGTGACGCCCCACGCTCCTAGCGTGAGCCCATGGAACGAGGACAGGCGAGCGTCGAGACGGCCATCCTGCTGCCCTCCATGCTGGTGGTCGCGCTCGCCTGCTGGCAGGCGCTGCTGGTGGGCTGGACATCGATCTCCGCGGAGCACGCCGCCAGAGCCGCTGCCCGCGCTCGCCTGATCGGCGCGGCGCCGCGGGCCGCCGCGGCGGAAGCGCTCCCGGGCGTCATGCGCGACGGCCTGACGGTGACGGTCGGCACCGCTTCCGTGAAGGTGCGGCTGCGAGCCCCGTCGGTCGTCCCCGGCTTCGACATGGCGCTGACGGCCGAGGCTCCCCTGGTGGGGCAGTGAGCGAGCGAGGTCAGGCGAGCGTCGAGATCGTGGCCTGCACGGCACTGCTCGCGCTGGTGGCCGTCGCTGCGCTGCAGTGGCTCGCGGTGGTGCGCGCCCACATCGCCGCGGAGCGGATCGCGGATCAAGCGACGGTGCTCGCGGCGGAGGGGAGGCGCCTGCCGGAATCCCTCCGTGCCGGCGCCACCATCGCGCGCGACGG
>DASQYY010000112.1:0-3510 GCA_035638975.1 Gaiellales bacterium | reverse complement strand
TGGTGGGCTACTGCGACTTCGCCGAGCAGGTGACCGTGTACGACGAGGAGCGCGCGCTGCGGCCCGACCTGATCGTCAACATGCCGGGCGGCAAGCAGGTGGTGGTCGACGCCAAGGCGCCGCTGCAGGCGTTCCTCGACGCCTACGAGGCTGGTGACGACGCGGAGCGGGAGCGCCACCTGCGCGAGCATGCCCGGCTGCTTCGCGACCACATCCGCAAGCTCTCGGCGCGCAGCTACTGGTCGCAGTTCCGCGATGCCCCCGACTTCGTGCTGCTGTTCCTGCCGGGGGAGCACTTTTACAACGCCGCGCTCGAGGCCGACCCGTCGCTGATCCAGCAGGGCGTCGACCAGCAGGTGCTGATCGCAACGCCGACGACGCTGATCGCGCTGCTACGCGCGGTGCACTTCGGCTGGCAGCAGGAGAAGGTGGCCGAGAACGCCCGCGAGATCAGCGAGCTCGGCCGCGAGCTGCACACCAGGATCGCCAGCGTGGCCGACCACGTGCAGAAGCTCGGGAAGCGTCTCGGCGGCGCCGTCGATGCCTACAACGCCACGGTCGGGTCGCTCGAGACCCGCGTGCTGGTCAGCGCCCGGCGGTTCGCCGAGCATGGCGTCGTCGGCCATGACAAGGAGATCGCGCCGCTGGAGCCGGTCGACCGCGTGCCGCGTGCGCCGCAGGCGCCCGAGCTGACGGCCGTCAGCGAGGATGACGTGGACGTGGTGGAGGCGCCTCGGACGCTCGGCGCGGCCTGACGGGTGATTCCACGACGCCGCGCTGTTGAACAATCATCTCGCGTCGCCTCGAGAAACGCAGAACACCATCTCGACGGCCGTTCCATGTCCGGGCACCGACACGAGCCGGGTCTCGGCCAGCCCCTGCATGATCCGCAGCCCAGCGCCGAGCCCGCGCTTGGGTGACGGCTTGCCGAGGCCGACTCCCGCGTCGGCGATGCGGATGCGCAGGTGGTCGTCCTCGCTCTCGGCGCGCAGGTCGATCATCCCGGGCCCGTCCGGGTAGGCGTGCCGCACGACGTTGCTGGCGGCCTCCGTCACCGCCAGCGCGATCAGGGAAGCCTGCTCGGGGTCGGCGCCGCAGTGACTCGATGCGAATGACCTGACCAGCACACGCAGCCGGGTCAGCGCCGCCGGGCTGGCCGGGAGGCTCCGCTGGAGGCCGATCGGTGCCGCGTTGCTTGCCATGGTGCCCCGTTGCCCGCGCTTGGCCGCCGAAAAACCTCCGGCGCCGGGTACACTTGTCGACCGTGAATAGGCTCGGCGGCGTTCAGATCGATCGAGAGGACGACTCCGGCCCCTGGATCGTCCGGCTCACGGGTGAGCACGACCTCGCCACCGTCGACGCGCTGCGCGAGCAGTTCGCCACCGTGCCGGGGAAGGAGCCGCTGATCATCGACCTGTCCGACACGGCCTTCCTCGACTCGTCGATCCTGGGCGTGATCGTCGAGGAGCACGCTCGGAGCGTCGAGGCCGGAGGTCCGTTCGCTCTGGTCGTTCCCGACGGCAGCTTCGCCGCGCGGCTCGTCGAGCTGGCCGGGCTGTCCGACCGCCTGCCTGTGTATCGCTCCCGCGCGGAGGCCGTCGCCGCGACGTGAAGTTCCGGCGTGGTGCCCGGCTCGACCCGTCTCAGATCGAGGATCGGCGGGGTGGGGGCTTCGGCGGGGGTGGCATGCCCCTGCCGCCGATGGCGCTTGGAGGCGGTGGCGGCGTCGTCGGCCTGATCATCATCGTCATCCTCGTGCTGGTGAACAACGCCGGCTCCGGGGCAACCGGGTCTCCGCACGGCGACCTCTCCTCCTGCCGGACGGGAGCGAACGCCAACGCGAGCGAGGATTGCCGCATCGTCGGCTATGTGAACAGCGTCCAGCAGTTCTGGGCGAGCGAGTTCCGGCAGGCGGGCGCGACGTACGAGCCCGCGAAGACGCGGCTGTTCACGGGGCAGACGCCGACGGCCTGCGGCACCGCCAGCACGAGCACCGGGCCGTTCTACTGCCCCCAGGACGGGTACGTCTACCTCGACATCGGCTTCTTCTCGCAGCTGCGGTCGCAGTTCCACGCTCACGGCGGACCGCTGGCCGAGGCCTACGTCATCGCGCACGAGTATGGCCATCGCGTCCAGGACCTGGAGGGCACCCTTGCCAAGATCGGAAACGACCGGCAGGGCCCGCAGAGCGCGTCGGTCAGGGTGGAGCTCCAGGCGGATTGCTACGCCGGCGTCTGGGCGGCGCACGCCGCATCCGGGCCGAACGCGCTGCTGACGTCGATCACGAAACAGGACGTCGCCGACGCGCTCGACGCGGCGGCGGCGGTGGGCGACGACCGGATCCAGAAGGAGTTCCAGGGGCACGTGAACCGGGAGTCCTGGACGCACGGATCATCCGCGGAGCGGCAGCACTGGTTCACGACGGGGTACCGGACCGGCGACCCGGCGGCGTGCGACACCTTCCACAGCTCTCTCGGGTAAGTGTTCGTGGGCGACGCCCGCAACCGGTCAGGCTGAAGCCGGACTCCCTTCGCCGAGCCCCGCCACGGCCGCGCCCAACTGCTCCCGCAGCGACGTCTCCACGAAGCCCGGCCGCGGCAGCGCCAGCTGGTTCAGCAGCCCGCCCTCGATCACGTTCGACAGCACCTCCGCCGCCAGCTCCGGGTGTCGCAGCTTCGCCCGTGCCGTCATCGCCGACAGCCCGCTCAGGTATGCGTCGTTCCACCGCTCCGCCAGTGGCCGCAGCTCGGCTCGCCGGCCGGCCTCGAGCAGCAGCTCGTACTGGGCCGTGAGCGGGGCCCGCTCGTCGGACGCGAGCGCCTGTGCCAGCCCCGCCAGGCGCTCCACCAGCGCGTCCGCGTCGTCGGGCCCCGGCGGGGCGGCATGCGACGCGACGATGGCGGTCGACCGTTCGATCACAAGCTCGAGGGCCTGGTGCACCAGGTCGCTCTTGGACGTGAAGTGGTACGTGGTCGACGCCAGCGCCACCCCGGCCTCGGCGGCAACCGCTCGGTGCGTCGCCGCGTCGACGCCGCTGCGGGCGATCACCCGCAGCGTCGCCTCGAGCACCACCTCACGCCGGTCGCTCACGCCATGCCGCGCACCCAGGCGCCGGCCCGCAGGCCCGACTCGATCGCGCCGTCGATGAACCCCGCCCAGCCCGCCGCAAGATCCGAGCCTGCCAATAGCACCCGTCCCTCGGGCCGGCGCATCTCCGCGTAGTGCGTGCCGTACCACCCCGGCCGGTGGATGGCCCAGGTGCCCTGCGCGAACTCGTCCGCCAGCCAGTCGTGCGCCGTCGCCTCGACCACCCGGTAGCCGGGGATGATCTCGTCCATCGCCCGCTGGACGCCGTCGAGATCGGTCGCGTCGCAGTTCTCCGCGTCGATGCCGAACCCGATCAGGATCTGCGAGCCGTCCTCCTCGACCCACTCGGTGTCCAGGTACCCGAACGGGTGGCGGGGACGGATCGCATTCTGCGTCGTGGTGTCGCCCGCGGCGTGGACGAAG
>DASQYY010000111.1:0-7225 GCA_035638975.1 Gaiellales bacterium | reverse complement strand
AACCTGCTCGACTCCCGGCGGGCGATCGCGGTGACCGACCGGCAGGCCTACATCCTGCGGATGCGCACCCTGACGAGGCGCGTCGCCACGGCCTACCTCGAGCAGCAGGAGGCGCAGGATGCCTGAGCTGCTGATCGAGATCGGCTGCGAGGAGCTCCCATCGACCGCCTGCCGCGAGGCCGAGGCGCAGCTGCCCGGCCTGCTCGAGCGCTCACTCGCGGCGGCGGGCCTCGACGGCGAGGGCCCCCGGTTCCACGTCGGCCCGCGCCGCATCGCAGCCATCGCCACCGTGCCCGCGGAACGGGCCGCCGCCGCCTCCGAGGTGCGGGGCCCGCGGGCGGATGCACCGGAGCAGGCACGCCAGGGGTTCGCGCGCAAGCACGGCCTCGCCGCCGACCAGCTGGAGCAGCGCGATGACGGCTTCCTCTGGGCCGTGTCGGCCGGCACGGCGACGCCGGCCCGCGACCTGGTGCCCGAGGTGGTGACACGCATCGTCGACGGGTTCCAGTTCTCGAAGACCATGCGGTGGCCCGGCGGGCGGTTCTCCCGGCCGATCCGCTGGCTCGTGGTGAAGGTGGACGGGGACGTCGTCGACGTCGAATGCGCCGGTGTGCGCAGCGGCGACCACTCCCAGGGACACCGGTCGCGCGGCGCCGTGCGGGTCGGCTCCGCGGCCACGTACCTCGACGACCTCCGCGGCGTCCACGTCGTCGCCGATGCCGGCGAGCGGCGGGAGCTGATCGAGCAGGGCCTCGGGGCGGTGGGTGAGTGGATCGATCCCATGGGCAAGCTTGCCGAGGTCACGCACCTGGTGGAGTGGCCGGTGGTTCTCGAGGGACGCTTCGACGAGCGGTACCTGGAGCTTCCCGACCGGCTCGCGGTCACGGTCATGCAGTCGCACCAGCGCTACTTCCCCCTGGTGAGCGCCGGACGCCTGGACGCCCGCTTCGCGTTCGTCGCGAACGGGGGAGCGCCGGACGTCGTCATCTCGGGCAACGAGGAGGTGCTGGTCGGCCGGCTCGAGGACGGCGCCTTCGCCTACGGCAAGGACCGCGACCGCGGCATCGGGTCGATGCTGGCCGAGCTCCCGCGCGTGAGCTTCCTGGAGGGCGCCGGGTCGCTGGCCGAGAAGTCGGAGCGGGTGCGCGAGGTCGCCGGGCAGCTGTGTGACCGCGTCGAGGCCGACCCCGACGTCCGCGCCGCCGTCGGCCGCGCGGCCGAGCTGTGCAAGGCCGACCTGGTCTCCAGCCTGGTCGCGGAGTTCTCCGACCTGCAGGGGTACGCCGGCTCCATCTACGCCGCCGAGGCCGGCGAGCCGCCGGCGGTCTGCCGAGCCGTCGAGGAGCACCACATGCCGGTAGAGGCGGGCGGCGCGCTGCCCGCCAGCGTGGAGGGCGGCCTGCTCTCGATCGCCGACAAGGCCGACACCATCGCCGTTGCGTTCGCCCTCGGCGCGCAGCCGACCGGCAGCCGCGACCCCTACGGGCTGCGCCGGGCCGCGGCCGGCATCGTCGCCATCGCGCTCGACCGGGGCTACGAGCTCGGTCTGGTCGATCTGATGGCGGAGTCGGTGCACACGCTGGTGGCGCAGGGCCACGAGCTGAAGCGAAAGCCGCTCGAGGCGGTGCCCGACGCCGTCGACTTCGTGCTCGACCGCGTCGAGCCGCTGATGCTCGAGGAGGGCGTCACCGTCGAGGAGATACGGGCCGCCCGCGGATCCGGCGTCACCGGGCCGCTGCCGCTGGCGGCCCTGAGCCGGGCCCTCCGCGACGCCCGCGGGAGTGAGCGCCTGGCCGCGGTGCGCGACGCATACGCCCGCTGCGTGCGGATCACCGCTCGCGCGGCGGATGAGGCGGCGTCGGAGCTGCGCACGGCGCTGTTTGAGATGGAGGAGGAGCGTGCGCTCTGCGCAGCGCTGGGCGGAGCGGACATCGAGATCGCCGACGCGGCGGCGCAGCGGGACTACAGCTCCGCGCTCGACGCGGCACGCGGTCTGGTCGACCCGATCAACGAGTTCTTCGACAAGGTGATGGTGATGGCCGACGATCCGGCGCTGCGGGGCAACCGGCTGAAGCTGCTGCTCGACGTCGCCTCGACGCTGCGCCTGGTCGGCGACTTCGATCAGCTACCGGGCTGAGTTCACGCCTCCAAGATGGTGACGACCGGTCACGGAACCGTCACCCGCGCCTCGTTACAGCCGGGCCGCCTGCTCGGCGAACCGCCGCCACTCCTGGTAATCCGCGTCCGCTGCGCCTGGGTCGCGCGGCTCCACCCGCCGGCCGCCCGCAACCGCCGCCACGATGTCCGCCTCCGTCAGCAGCCCGGCGCCGATCCCGGCCATCGCCGCCGCGCCGAGCGCCGTGGTCTCGGCGACGTCCGCAACGACCACCGGCAGCCCCAACACGTCGGCCTGGCGCTGCACCAGGTACCCGTTCGCCGTCAGCCCGCCGTCGACGCGCAGCAGTGGCGGCCGTGACGGCAGCCGGTCGACGATGTCGCGCACCCGGAAGCACAGCGCGTCCAGCGCCGCCCGCACGATGTGCGCCCGCGTCGTCCCCGCCGTGATTCCCGCGATCACCGCCCGCGCGTCGGCCAGCCACCACGGCGCTCCCATCCCAGCCAGCGCCGGGAGGAACCGCACGCCTCCCGTGTCGGGCACCGACCGTGCCAGCGCCTCGCTCTCGGCGGCGTCGCCCAGCGCTCCCAGACCCTCCCGCAGCCACGTGACCACCGTGCCTGCCGAGAAGACCCCGCCGTCGAGCGCGAACGACACCCGGTCGCCGAGCTCCCAGGCGACGATCGGGATCAGCCCCGCCGGCTCGGATGGAGCAGCCCCGCCCGCCTGCTGCAGCAGGAAGATGCCCGTGCCGTAGGTCGCCTTCGCCTCGCCGGCCGTGAAGCAGCCGTGACCGGCCAGCGAGGCGGTCTGGTCGACCAGCAGCGCGCGCAGCGGCAGGCCGCCGATCGTCCCCAGCGCACCCACGGACGGCCCGATCTTCGGCAGCCACGCCGCGTCCACCCCGTGCAGCCGCAACAGCCCCGGATCCCATGCGCCCGGGGCGCGCAGCGCCTGCAGCTGCGTGCGACCGGCGGTCGATGGCTCCGTCCGCGCGCCGCCGCCGAGCCGCGCGGTGATGTACGCGTCGAACGTCCCCATGCGAAGCGTCCCGGCGCGCGCGGCCGCCGCCACAGCCTCATCCTGCTCGACCAGCCAGCGCATCTTCGTGGCGGAGAAGTAGGGATCGAGCGGGAGCCCCGAGAGCTGCTCGATGCGCTCCCCCCGGCCCTGGGTCGCGAGCCGGTCGACGATCGGCTGGGACGCCCGCGACCCCCACACCACGGCGGGCGCCAGCGGTTCGAGCGTCTCGGCGTCCCAGGCCACCACCGTCTCACCCTCGTTGTCCAGTCCGACAGCAGCCACCTCGCCGTCGAGCTCGGTGCTCAGGTCGGCCAGCGCGCGGCGGACCGACTCCACCGTGCGGGCCGCATCCTTCTCGATCCACCCGGGCCGCGGGTGTGACACCTCGGCGGCGTGGTAGCTCTCGGCGAGCTGCCGCAGGCCGAGGTCGAACGCGACCGCCCGCGTGCCGGTCGTCCCCTGGTCGACCCCAACGAGGACCGTCACAGCCGCCGCAGCAGCACGAGCGCGGCCGCAGCCGCACCGGCCGCGATCAGCGGGCCGCGAAGCGCGCGGGCCAGCATCGGGATGTCCTCGCCGCCGACCTCGATCCGCGACCGCCATGCACCAAGCTCACCGCGCACCACGACATGCCCGTCCTCGAACGTGACGCCGCGGACGGTGAAGGGCAGCTCTCCGATCGGCGAGGTCACCTTCATGCGCTCTCCAGCAGGGATCGTACGGCCCGGGCCGCCTCGCTGCCCGCCGTGCGGGCACCGGCCACCGTGGCCGGATCAGCGGCCGGCTGCGCGTAGACCGTGCGGGGGCCGTCCCAGACGGCTCCGTCCACGTTGCGGAGGGGCACGACGCCGTGCGCGAGCACCAGCGCGTCGCATGCCTGCACGTCGCCGTTCGAGAGCTCGACGTACTGCACCCTCGGCTGTCCGCCCACCCGCACCGGTCGCGCGCCGTGGATCTTCCGCAGGTGGTCCAGGTCCTCGCCCTGCTCCGCGTACCCGGCCAGCACACCGTCCGGGCAGGCCATCGTCACCCGCTCGGCGCCGGCCTCGAGCAGCTCGTTCGCCGCGCGGTGCGCCCAGTCGCCGCCGCCCATCACGAGCGGCCGGCGGCCGACCAGCAGGCCGTTCTCCGCGAGGTGCACGGCGACCGTCGCCGCGACGATCCCGGCCGGTCGCGGCCCGGCGATGCCGAGCTCGGCGCGGCCCAGGGGTCGCGTGCCGGTGGCGATCACGAGCACGGAGGCGGGAAGCAGGTGCGCCCCGTCCTGATCCATGGCCAGCAGCCGCTCACCGTCCCAGCGCACCGCGGTCGCCCCGAGCAGGAGCCGCGCGCCGCTGGCGGCCGTCTGTTCCCGGGTCTCGGTGGCCTCCCAGCCGTGCACGCCGCCGGTCACCGGCACGCGCTCGACCACCGTCACGCCGGCGTGGCCGCGCAGCTCGGCCGCGCACGTGAGCCCGGTGATCCCCGCGCCGACGATGACCACCTCAGGCATCGGTCGGCACTCCCAGCGTGGCGGCCGGCTCGGACACGGCCACCTGCTCCGGCCGGCGGCCGGCCTCGATCGAGTGGAGAAACGACACGCCGGACAGGCAGAGCGCGCCCTGGCACCTGCCTCCCGTGGCCCGCGTGCGCTTCCGAACGCCGTCGAGCGAGGTTGGTGGAACCGCCATGCGGTGCGCTGCCGCGATCTCCGCGGCCGTCACCTGCTCGCAGGCGCAGATCACCTGTCCATACCGGGGGTCGCGGGCCACCAGCTGCTCCGGCCGCGGGTGCCCGAGCAGCCGCGGCAGCGGCTCGAGCGCCGTCAGCGATCCGGGACGCTCCTCACCCACCGGCAGCCCCAGCTGCTCGAGCGCGGAGCGCACCAGCTCCGCGACGGCCGGCGACGACGAGACGCCGGTCGAGCGGATTGCGGCCGCGTGGACGAGGTTCGCGATCCGGCCGTCGGGACCCACGCGGTACACCGGCTCGGAGGCCGGCCGGTTGGCGGCGAACGTCTTGATGGCGTACTCCCGGCGAACCGCCGGGACGAGCCGCCGCGCGGCCTCGAACACCTCCTCCAGCGTCTCCGCGTCGACCGCGCGGTCGGTCGGATCGCTGTGGTCGACCGCCGTCGGGCCGAGCAGGAGCGAGCGGTTGGTCGTCGGCACGCAGTAGATCCCGCGCGTGGTCTCGGTGGGCACGCCGCCCACGACCTTGCGGAACCGGACGCCCAGCTCCCGGTCGAGCAGCCAGTACTGGCCCTGCCGGGGCCACATCGTGAACGGGTCGCCGCCGGCGAGCTCCGAGATGCGGCCGGCGCCGAGCCCCGCGGCGTTGACGACGGCGCGTGCCTGGATCCGCCGCGGCCCCGCCCGCAGCGCCGTGATGCGGTCGCCCGCGCGCTCGATCGCCGTCACCGGCGAGGACCTCAGCACCTCGACGCCGTTGCGGGCCGCCAGCTCGGCGTAGCCGAGGGTGAGGCGGATGGAGTCGATGATGCCGTCCTCCGGGAAGTGCAGCGCGGCCCGCGCCTGCGGCGTCACCAGCGGCTCCAGCTCGCGGGCGGCGTCGCCGCTCACGATCTCGGCCGGCGCCCCGGTGGCGCGCGCCTCCTCGAGGAGGGCGGGGAGCCGCGCCTCCTCGTCCTCCGTGACAGCGACCGCGAGCGTGCCGATGCGGTGAAACGGCGTGTCCAGCCGGGCGCACAGTGCCTCCCAGCCCGGGCTCGACCGCCGGACGAGCTCGGCCTCGAGCGTGCCGGGGCGGCAGTCCGCGCCGCTCGTGGTGATCCCGGTGTTGCCCTTGGAGGCGCCCTCGCACAGGTCGTGCGCCGCCTCGACCAGCGTCACCGACGCGCCGGTCGTCGACAGCCGCCAGGCGACGGCGCAGCCGACCACCCCGCCGCCGATCACCACCACGTCGCGCACCGGCCCTGTATACCGCACTCGACCGGTCGCACCGGCGATAGAGTGCCCACGGTGGCCGACCTGCTCGAGATCCATATCATCTCCGACTCGACCGGCGACACCGCCGCCCGGGTGGCTCGTGCGGCGCAAAGCCAGTTCGGCGACTCCGAGATCGAGCTGCACCGCCACGCCCGCGTGAAGACGCGCGAGCAGCTGGCCCGTGCGCTCGAGGCAGCCGCCGGGCGGCGCGCGGCGGTCTTCTACACGCTGGTCGACCCCTCCCTGCGCGAGGCCGTGATGGAGATCTCGCGCGAGCACCGGCTGGTCGCGCTGGACGTGCTCGGTCCCGCCCTGAACGCGATCACGACCGCGTCCGGCCTGCAGGCGATGCAGGTGCCCGGCAGGCAGGCGCCGCTGGACGCGCAGTACTTTCGCCGGATCGCGGCGATCGAGTTCGCCGTCAAGCACGACGACGGCCGCGGCGCCGACGACCTGCAGCAGGCCGACATCGTTCTGGTCGGCGTCTCCCGTACGTCGAAGACGCCGACGTCGATGCACCTCGGATACATGGGCCTGATGGCGGCCAACATCCCGATCGTGAAGGGCATCGACCCGCCGCCGGCCCTGTTCACGGTCGAGCCCTGGAAGATCGTCGGCCTGACCATCGACGCCGACCGCCTGGCCGAGATCCGCCGCCGCCGGGTGCGCGCGCTGGCTGCCGGGCCCGGCTCGAGCTACGCCGACCTGACCGAGATCTACGACGAGCTGGAGACGACGGCCAAGCTGCACAAGCGCCTGGGGTGCCCCGTCATCGACGTGACGAAGCTGGCGATCGAGGAGGCCGCCGCACGCTGCGCCGAGCTGGTTGAGGAGCGGCGGCGGGCCGCGCTCGAGGGTGCGCTGTCCTCCGGATGACGCGGTACGTCTACGACTTCTCCGAGGGCTCGGCCGACATGCGCGAGCTGCTCGGCGGCAAGGGCGCCAACCTGGCCGAGATGACGAACATCGGCCTGCCGGTCCCGCCCGGGTTCACCATCACGACCGAGGCCTGCCAGGCGTACCTCGCCGACGGCCACGAGCCCGCATCGTTGCGCGCGGAGGTCGACGAGCACCTGGCCGCGCTCGAGGAGACGATGGGCCGCCGGCTCGGCGACCCGGATGATCCGCTGCTGGTGTCGGTGCGGTCCGGCGCTAAGTT
>DASQYY010000110.1:0-11279 GCA_035638975.1 Gaiellales bacterium | reverse complement strand
CGGCGCTCGAGCGAGCTGGGTTGGCGTTCGAGCGGATCACCGAGGGAGTTGAAGATCGTTCGCCGGCGTCGCACGGCGTGGGAGAGGAGATGACCGATGCGTAGGAGTTCTGGAAAAGGAGCGCGCATGCGTCGCCGGCTGACTCGAGGCACTGAGGCTGTAGAGACCGCGTCGACCGGGGGTCACCGAAGACCCTCGCCAGGTTTGCGATCCGTACTGCTTGTCGGGGCTCTTATCGCCCTGGCGTCCACCGCTGACGTTTCGCGGGCCGCAACGGTGGTCGGTTCCCCAATCCCGGTCGGCCTCTCCCCGCAGGGCATGTCGGCAGACGGCTCGCACGTTTGGGTAAGTAACAGCGACGGAGCAAGCGTTACAGAGATCGACGCGTCGACTGCAGCTGTGGTTCAGACCATCTCGTTGGGAGCCTACCCGCGCGACGTATCGTCGGACGGCTCGGATGTGTGGACGGCCAACACGGACGACGGCACGGTGACTGAGATCGCATCTGCGACTGGATCAGTAGTGCGCACGATCCCGGTCGGCTCTGCTCCGCTCGGCGTCTCGTCGGATGGTGCCCATGTCTGGGTGGCCAACTATAACGGTGCGAACGTGACGGAGATCAGTTGCGCAACCGGCTCGGTCCTTCGCACGATCCCGGTCGGCTCCGGTCCGACCGGAGTCTCGTCGGATGGATCGGATGTGTGGGTGACGAACTCCGGTGACGGTTCTGTATCAGAGATCGAGGCGGCGACCGGCACGGTGATCCGCACTATCGCCGTTGGCGTTACGCCTGCGGGCGTGTCGTCGGATGGCTCGCATGTATGGGTTGCCAACTACCACGACAGCACTGTCACGGAGATCGACGCCGTATCGGGAGCGGTCGTCCGGACGATTGCCGTTGGGTCGCACCCGTATGGCATCTCGTCGGACTCCACGGAGGTCTGGGTTGCGAATACACGAGATAATACGGTCACTGAAATCGACGCTGCAACTGGAGCGGTCGTTGGTACGATCCCGGTTGGAACCGCCCCTTGGGGAGTGTCGAGCGACGGCGCGGCGGCCTGGGTTGCAAACCAGTACGACAACGCGGTTAGCGAGATTCAGATCACCAGTGATCTCTTCTCCACACTGACGGGGGCGACGTCTGCCAAGGTCGGCGCGTCGCTGACGTATCACGCTGTGCTGTCCAACCTTGGTGCAGACGCCACCGTCGCCACCTACACGATCCAGGCGACTGAGCCCGTGCGGCTTAACTCATATGTTCTCTACGCCTCGGGTACATGCACCCCCGGGACGGGCGGATCGCTCACCTGTCGCCTCACGCTGGAGCCGGGCGCTTCGGTCAACCTCACCTACCGGATCGGCGTGCCGCCGGGATCGAGCGAGATGCTCGTCTACGGCAAACTCACGCCCCGGGACGTCGATCCCAACCTCTCGAACAACACGGGAACCGTCGATGTCGCCATCGCGCCGGTGCCGAATACGTTCTACGAGCCGATCGTCGGCTCCGGGTTCACCGATGGCACGATCAACCTCGCCGCTCCCGGTCGCGTCGTCTTCTGGGACAACGAGACGCCGAACGCGGTGCAGGTCGCCGACGAGACGGGGCTCAACCTGTTCCACTACTACCTCAAGCCGCAGGTCGACTTCAACCAGTTTGCCTTCTGGGCGGCGGGCACGTACACCGTCGGCGACCCCAACGACGACAACCTCACGCAGACGGTTGCCGTCAAGATGTCGCGGTCACCTGGTACAGGGACGTCGAGCACCACCTTCCAGCTTCGCTGGGGCGCCTATCCAGCGCCCACCGGCTACGCCTACGATGTCGAGATCCAGCGCCCCGGGTCGAGCGGCGTGTGGGGCGACTTCCCGTCGGGCGGTGCCGGCAGCGGCGCGTTCGTCCCCGACGCCGGGCCGGGCACCTACAGGTTCAGGGCGCGGCTCCTGAAGGCTGGCACCACGACCGGCAGCGACTGGTCGCCGGTGGCGGCGATCAAGGTCACCTCCTGACTCACTGCGGGGTGGTCGTCCATCCGGCGACCGCCCCGCGGCATCCTCAGCCGTGCGCCTGCACCCGCCGCCGCGCCTCCCGCAGGAACTCGACCGCTGCCCGAGCCGGGTCGGCCTCCCGCTCGAGCTGCGAGCGCAGGAGCGTCGCACCCTTGAACTCGGGGTCGTCGAAGAACCCATCGATCCGGCCCGCCCACGGCGAGGCGTAGAGGTACGGCTCGGCATGGTGGCGGTCGCCTGGCGACGCGCCGTAGGTCGCACGGTGGCCGCCCGCGCCGTCGCCCAGGTCGATCGCCACGTCGAAGTGCTCCGGCCAGAGGCGCACGATGCTCGCGTCGTCGTCGGCGCTCGCGCCGGCTCCCAGGGCCTCGAGCGCCCCAGCCGCGAACGCGTACCAGTCGCCCAGCGCCGTCGCCGCATCCCGATCGACCGCCAGCGTCTCGTCCAGGTCGCCGTGCGGCGGGACGTCGAACTGCTCCTGCTGCCCGACGTCCGGCTCGATACCCACGAGCCCGGCCGCGGCTCGCAGCGAGGTGATCGGATGCTCGGCGCCGTCGACCACCAGCAGGTCGCCTCGCACCCCCACCGTCCTTTTGTCGCCGAACTCGAACGTCGAGAACCCGCCCGGCGTCGGCCGCATGATGATCTCGCCGTTGACCAGCCGCTGCGCCGGCGAGATCACGTAGACGGCGAGCCGGTGGAGCGCATCTCGCGTGGGTGCGTATGCCGCCGGCAGCGGCTGCAGTGCGGTCGCGCTCATTGCGCGCGAGGATAGCCGCACACAGGAACGAGCGCCCGGCTCGGGCGCTCGCCCTTGTGCTTCCCCCCATCGCGTCCGGCCGGGGTCGCACCCGGCCGGACGCGTCCCGGAGCTGCTAGAACTGGGCGACCCGCCGCGGGCGGATGCGGCTCGCGGGGATCGCTGCCAGCAGCAGCACCACGCCGACGATGGCTGCGCCGAGCAACGCGGTCGACCAATCGAAGCCCGCGCTGGAAGCGCGCTGCGTGGCGGGCTCGACAGCCGGGACGACGACCGGCGTCGTGCGCGTGGCCGGGCTCGGGCGGTAGAAGCCGTGGTACCCGGTCACCTGCGCCGGGCGGTAGAAGGTGTGATAGCCGACGTACGGGGTCGACGCGGTGAAGGCCTCGCCGAGCGGGCGGGCCTGGGCGGCCGAGGCGCTCATGGCCAGTGCGGTGATCGCCAGGACGACGACGCGGAGCGTGTACGAGCGGAACATCGTGGTGCTCCCTTCCGGTGATGGGGCCAGCTGCTTCATGAGTCAGAAGGTACGGGGGGCGAACCGCCTGTTCGACATCGCGGGATGCACATGGTGTGTAAACCTCGATACACTCGCCGGCATGGCCGGCTGGCCGATCCTGGACGTGCTCGAGGCCGAGGAGGCCCGCGGCGTGCTGGCCGCAGCACGGCGCCGCACGTATCGCCGCGGTGAGGTGGTCTTTCACCGCGACGATCCGGCGGACACGATGCACCTCGTCCGCAGCGGATGTCTCGCGGCACGCGTGACAACGCCACTGGGTGACGTGGCGACGCTCCAGCTGCTCGGCCCGGGCCAGTCCTTCGGCGAGGTGGCCCTGCTCCGCCCCGGCCACGTGCGCACCGCCACGGTCGAGGCGCTCGGCCCGGCCGAGACCTATGCCCTCTCCAAGCGCGATCTCGATCAGCTCCGCGGGAGCCATCCCGAGATCGTCGACCACCTGCTGCAGCTGATGGCCGACCGGGTTGCCGAGCTCACTGACCGCCTCGTGGAGGCGCTGTACACGCCCGCGCCGCAGCGTGTTCGCCGGATGCTCGACGTCCTGGCGGAGCGGTACGGCGAGCCCGGAGGGGACGCGGTCATCCCCCTCACGCAGGACGACCTCGCCGGCCTGGCCGGGACCTCGCGGCTGACCGTCAACCGCGCGCTGCAGGAGATGCGCCGGCGAGGGCAGGTCGAGCTCTCGCGCGGGCGCATCCGCATCGTCGGGACGCCGACCGGCGGTTGAGCGCGCCGCGCTCCGCCGGGCTGATCGGGCTGGCGCCTATTCCCGGGCGATTGGCTGCCCGGCGGCCGACGCGCGCACGAACGCGACGGCAAGGCCGGCCAGCAGCCCGGAGCGCGTCCACACCATCACGTCGTAGGCCGCACCGAAGCGCCCGGGCGGCAGGCCCGGGTACCCGGCCATGAACGCCACGGCGAACATCATCGCCGACACGACCAGGAACGCGACCCACCAGCCCACCTGGACGCGGAGCAGCGCGAAGAAGGGCAGCAGCCACAACACGTACTGGGGGGAGACGACCTTCGAGAAGATGAAGAGCACCGCCAGCATGGCCCCGGCCACCTGCAGCGCGGGGTAGCGGCCGCCCGGCAGCGGGCGCCGCCAGGCGTAGGCCAGCGCTACGGCCACGCCGGCCGCGGTCAGCAGGCCGGAGACGAGGTTCAGCGTGGGTACCGGCATGTGCGGCGGCCCGTGCGTCCAGATGCTGTTCACCTCGGCCGGGCGGTGGATGTGGAACCGGTAGGTCGCCCACCAGCCACGGGGGCTGGCGATCATGTAGGGCAGGTTCGGGATGCCGGCGCCGACCGCCGCTCCGGCGACCAGCAGACCCGCGCCGCGCCGGTCTCGCGCGCGCAGCCGGTCGATGACGAAGGGGACGATCAGCAGCGCCGGGTACAGCTTCAGCGCCGTCCCGATCCCGAGCCAGATACCCGTCCACCCGAGGCGCCCGCGGTACCAGCACCAGGCCGCCGCCGTCATGCTGCTCACGACGAGGATGTCCCAGTTGAGGAGGCCGACCATCACCAGCTGCGGCGCGAGCGCCCAGGCCAGCGCGCGGCGGCCGGTCAATCGAGCCAGCACGACCGACGCCCACACGGCCACGAGCGTCAGCAGGACGGCCGTGAGCGCGAGGTACTGGGACTGGCTGTTGGTCATCCGCGCGGTGACCCACATGAACGTCCCGGTCAGGGCCGGGTACTCGACGAACTGGTCGACATAGGGGACGACGCCCGGCCTGTAGAGGCCTCGATCCCACTGGATATCGGTGTAGCAGGTGCTCGGGTAGCCATCGGCCGGCGCAGGCCCGGGGCACGTCGCCTTGACGGCATAGCCGGCCGCCATCAGCACCGCGCAGGCCACGGCGGCGACGAGCGCGATGCGGGCACCCAGGATCAGGTCGTGTGCTCCGTCGCCCGCAGCGGAAGGACATCCCGGCTGAGCAGGAACACCGGGATCAGCGCGGCCAGAACGATTGCCCGCAGGAAGACCGCCGGCTCGACGTAGCCGCTGCCGTGCGTGCCGAGGTACCCCTGTGCGAAGAACGCTGACCAGAAGATCAGCTCGGAGACGGTGAAGAGCACCCACCACCGCAGCCGCACGGTGAGCAGGGCGAAGAACGGGAGCAGCCAGAGCGCGTACTGCGGCGAGGCCACCTTGCCGATCGCGATCGTCCCGGCGATCGTGGCGGCGGCCACCGCCACGGGCGAGGCGCCGTACCGCACGCAGATGACGCCGGCGATGACGAGGGCGGCCGTTAACGCCCCGGATGCAAGGTTCACGTTCGAGATGGTGAAGTGGTGGTGCATCCAGAACCAGACCGAGTTGATGTCAGGCGGCCGGTTCTGCTGGAACGTGTAGGGCGTGCGCCAGCCCTGGTAGTTCGCCAGCATGATCGGGAGGTTGGCCGCCATCACGACGGCCGCCGCCGCACCGGCGAGCGTCGCAGCGCCGCGCCGGTCGCCCTGCAGCCACCGGGACGCGACGAAGGCCGGCACGAGCAGCAGGGGATTGATCTTGAGGATGGCGCCGGCCCCGAGCAGTGCGCCCGCCGCCCCCGTGCGCTGGTTGCGAAGCGCCGTGATCGCCGCGGTGACGGCGGCGACCGGAAGCAGGTCCCAGTTGTGGAAGGCGTAGACCAGCAGGACCGGCGACGCGGCGAACAGGTAGGCGCGTGGGCCCGTCGGAGCGAGCAGCACCACGGTCAACAGCGCGGCGGCGGACAGCCCGATCGCGGTGACCAGCAGGAACTGGTCGGCATTGTGGGCGGGCTGGGCCGCCGCCCACATGGCCGCCCCGATGCCGACCGGGTATTCGACCCAGCCGGCGCTCTGCGTGGCCCCCGGCGGCAGCGGTTTCGGTGACGCGCTCGGGTCGTACGGCCGGTAGTCGAGGTAGGGCGTGGCGCCCACGTTCAGCTGCCGCTGGACGTACAGCATGTGGACGTCGCTCACGTCGGGATCCTCGAACGGCGCGGGCCCGTGGACATGCCCCAGCTTCAGCGCCAGCCCTGCTGCCAGTACGACCATGCAGGCCAGCAGCGGGCCGAGAACGTGCCGTCTCCCCACGGCGGGCAAGGATACCGGGCCGCGCGGCCGCGCTATCTACCGTGCGTGATCTGCGCGGGATCCGGCTTGCCGTCGGGCGTCACCGGCACGAAGTCGAAGCCGTCCGGGGTATTCAGGTATCCCCTGCCGCGGCCGGAGATCCCGAGATGGCCGTAGTGCCAGACGATCCGCCGCGTCCGCGGGTCGATGATGACGATGCGGTGGTTGTAATCGTCGGTGACCGCGATCATGCCGTTCGGCAGCATCGCGGCCAGGCTGGGGTGATCCAGCCGGCCAGGCCCGCTGGTGGGCTGGTATCGCCACAGCAGCCGCCCGGTGCGCCTGGAGAGGATCACGACGCCGCCGGGCGAGGCGTAGTCCGCGAGCAGGATGTTGCCCTTCAGGGTCAGCTGAGGATCGGACGGGTAGGCGACGGGCGCGCGGTAGACCCGCACGAGCCGTCCGCTCATCGTGAACTCGTCGATGTAGGAGCCGTTGATCTCGGACACGAGGATGTGGCCGTTGGGAAGCGGCGTGTCGCCGTTGACGGCTCCCAGGTACCGGGGCGGGTCGTGAACGCAGTGGCCGGCCTGCCCGATCGACCGGACCACTCGGTGGTGGCGGATCTCCAGCACGCGGCAGTTGTAGGCGTCGGCGACGATCACCGTGCCGTCTGCGAGCCGGTAGGCATCGTCGGGCGTGTTCAGGTACCCGGCACCCGACCCCGGGACGCCGGCGTGCCCGTAGCGCCAGATGATGTGGCCGCCGGGGTAGCTCAGCTCGACGATCTCGTGGTTCTCCTCCTGGTTGGAGATGATCGACCTTCCGCCCGGCGCGAAGAACGTGTCGTCGTCGAAGTAGAGGCGGGTCTGGGAGCTGTTGTGCGGGTACATCCAGATCACCCGGTGCCGGGGGTCGACCAGCAGGATGCGGTCGTTGCCGCGGTCGGCGATCAGCATGTCGCCCGGGAGCGGGCCGCGAAACATCGCGGGAGAGCCGGCCTTCGCCGTGGACGGCGGGGCCGCTTTCGGCGTCGTCTGCGGCTTCACCGGCTGGAACGAGAGTGACTCGACGGCGTTGGTCGGGCTCGCCCCGGTACTGCCGCCGACGATCAGCAGCCGGCCCGGCAGCGTCGCCACCGGCGCGTCGGAGAGCGGCGTTGGCAGGCGTGCGGTCACCTTCGCCGAGCCGTCGGAGCGGATGCCGACGACGGACCTCAGTGGCCGGTTGGCGGCGTCGAGGCCCCCAACGACGTACATGGCGCCATTGAGCGTGCCGGCCGATGCGTGCATCAGCGGCTGTGGCAGCGTGCCGATCCTCTGCACCCGGCCGCCGGCCGGTGTGAAGCGGTAGATCGCCGCGGTCGGCCCGGCCTCCGTCCGGCCCCCCGCGATGATCACCGAGTTGCCGACCGTCGCCACCGCGGCGTAGCGCGTGGGAACGGGCAGCCGCCCGACGCGCCGTACCCGCGCTCCCCTGAAGCTGTAGATGGCATCCGACCACGCCGAACCCGTGAACCCCCCCACGACGTAGGTCGTGCCGTCGAGGGACGTCGCGGACAGGTCGGAGAGCGGCGTCGGCAGGGCACCTGTCAGCCGGGTCTGTCCCGTCGACGGCGTGAACACCCCGATGCCCGAGGCGCTCGTCACCTGGCCGCCGCCGAGCACGTACAGCCGGCCGGCCACGGTCGCGGCCGCGGCGTCGTGGAGCGGCACGGGCAGTTGCCCGATCGTCCGGATCGAGCTTCCGCGGATCCGTGAGACGGTGCCGACCGACGATCCAGCAGCGTCGAGCCCGCCGAACACGTACGCCGTGTCCCCGATCACCGTAACGGCGCTGTCCTGCACGGCTGCCGGCAGGCGCCCGGCGCGGCTGACCGTCAAGCGCAGCGCCGGCTTCGCCGTGTGGCTCGCGCCCGCGGTCGTGGGCGGCGGCGTGGTTGCACCGCTCGTGCTCGCGGTGCCATTCGAGCTGCGGTCGAACCACAGGCCGCCCAGGGCGGCGACGGCGCTGGCGAGCACCAGCGATGCGGCCATCAGCCGGCCTCGGGCTCGGCGGCGTGGGGCCGGTCGGCGGCGAGCGGTCATCGGCGGACCAGGGTAGACGAGTGCGCCGCCGTCACGGCGCGTACCCGCCCCGCGAGGCGCTCGCGCAACGAGACCACAACCAGGCTTCATCCGCCGACAACGGGACCCTCAGCCTTTCCTCATGAAGCGGGGGTACCGTCGGCGGCCATGACCAGCGAGACCCGGGCCAGGCGCCCAGGGCGAAAGCAGCACAGCGGACACCGGAGGCGGTGGGCCCTCGTCACCCTCGCCGTGATCGTGCTCCTGCTCGCCGCGCCGGCCTACTCCTACACCACCACGATGATGCAGCCGTCGAGCCTGCCCCTGTGGCCACGCACCGTCGAGTGGATCCGGGCCCACCACGGCAACTGGCTGGTCGACGAGGTCGAGCACTACTACTACAGCTGGAAGGCGCCCGGCAAGGGCGGCCCCCAGCTGACCAGCCTGCCGAGCGTCGGGGTCGGCCCCACCCCCGCTGCGACCAGGCGTCGGCATGCCGCGGCCGGCACGCCGCTGCCGCCCCCGATCAAGCCGCTCTTCGCGCAGCCGCTGCCGGGTGAGGGGGTCTGGCGAGGCACAGGCGTGGTGGTCAACGGCCGCCCGCCGGTGCTGCTCACGACGTTCCGGCCGCAGCCCGACTACCCGCGGGTGGTCGCGTACGTGGCCTGGTTCGACCACACCCGCACCGCGGCGGCCTGGTACCCCGGGCGGTACGAGCCGCCGAACGCGCCCGTGCGCGGCCCCATGTCGATCCCCTACGACCAGCGCTGGCGGCTGCTCGCGACGTTCAACGGCGGCTTCATCTACAAGGACGGCGACAACGGCTCGTCGATCGGCGGCCGCGGCTACGAACCGCTGAAGCGGGGCCTGGCCACCCTCATCGGCTACCGCGACGGCCGCGTCGACGTGACCACCTGGCACGGCGGCCCCGTGGCAGGCCCGCAGATCGCCTTCGCCCGGCAGAGCCTTCCGCTGATCGTCGACAACGGCCGCCTCAACCCTGCGCTGAATGACTCGTCGCAGTGGGGCTACACCCTCGGCAACGCCACCCGGGTCTGGCGAACCGGCGCGGGCATCGACCGCCACGGCAACCTGATCTACGCCGCCGCCGACTGGCAGACGGTGACGTCGATGGCCAAGATCCTGCAGCACGCCGGGGCGGTGCGCGCCATGCAGCTCGACATCAACCCGGAGTGGCCGACGCTGATCACCTACCGCCATGGCTCGACGCTGCAGCCGGATCGCATCGTGCCCAACTACCAGCAGGCGCCCACGCGCTACCTCGTCCCCGACGACCGCGACTTCTTCGCGATCTACCGGCGCCTGCCCGGCCCGGTCACCGTGCCGTTCCAGTAGGCCGAACGGGGACTTCCCCGATGGCTCGCCGGGCTGCGGCGTGCATGCTCAGGATGCAGCTGATGAGAACCGTCTCACACGCATGCGTCAAACTGGAACGGCCATGAACATCCTGGTGGTCGAGGACGAGCCCCTGATCATGTCGTTCCTGCGACGCGGCCTCGTGGCTGAGGGACACACCGTCACCACCGCGGATCGTGGCGACACCGCCCTGGGCGTGTTCGCAGGGGCCCATCCCGACGTCGTCATCCTCGACGTCATGCTTCCGGGCATGGACGGGTTCGACGTGCTGGCCGCGATCCGCGCAAGCGATCCGCACGTGCCCGTCATTCTCCTGACGGCTCGCGGGGAGATCACGGACCGCGTGCGGGGTCTCGATCTGGGCGCGACGGACTACGTCGTCAAGCCGTTCGCCTTTGCCGAGCTGGCCGCCCGCGTCCGCGCGCACACGCGCGACGGCGATGTCGCGCGGTCGGCCGACCGGCTGGAGGCGGCCGGGCTGCGGCTCGACCTGCTCACCAGGGAGGTGCGGGTCGAGGACGTGGAGGTGCCGCTCTCGGCCCGCGAGTTTGCGCTGCTCGCTTACCTGATGCGACACCCAGGGCAGGTGCTGTCCCGCGAGCAGATCCTGAACGGCGTCTGGGGCTACACCTTCGACCCCCGCTCGAACCTGGTCGACGTCTACATCGGGTACCTGCGCCGCAAGCTGGGCGATGCCGGCGACGCCATCGAGACGGTTCGCGGAATGGGATACCGGCTGCGTCGCGCACAGGCCGCATGAAGCCGCATCTCGCCATACGGACGCGGTTCGCGCTGATCACGGCGGCGCTCGCGCTGGGAGTGCTGCTCGCGGGCATGCTGACCGTGTACCTGGTCGAGCGGCGCGAGGTCGCCCAGGTGCTGCAGGATCAGGCTCGGCAGGCCGCGGTCGACCTCGCTCGCGCCAGGCACAGGGGCGATGTCAGCGAACGAACGCAGCGGTCGGGCTCAGGGACGTCCTCGCCGGCGCCGCCTCCGTCGACCGGAGGCTCGCAGTCCGCTCCCCCTTCGACGTCCACGCCTCCTCCGGCCTCGACCGACGGCGGTGGCGACACCGGCTCGGGCTCGACCGGTGGCGGCACGGGTGGCTGGGAGGGCGGCGACGGCGGCAGCAGCTCGGGCGGCGTGTCCAGCGATGCGGCCTACCTGACCTCCACCGGCGAGTCGGACGCCGAGCACGAGCGCAGCGACGACGTGGTCAAGGCATACCTCAACGCTCGCAGCGGCTCCGACCAGCTGCTGATGACGGTCGCCCCGGACGGAACCGTCCTCTCCAACCGGCCGGCCGCCCGCGAGCTGCTCTCCCACCGCCTGCCGAAGCCGGGTGGCTCGAGCTCGCTCACGATCGGAGGCGTCGGCTACCTCGCCGCGGTGCAACGCGCCGGCACGGGCGAGGCGGTCGCGGCGGTGCCGGTGGCGGAGGCGCAGGCTGCGATTCACCGGCTGCTCATGGCGATGCTGATCGTCTGCGCGATCGGCCTCA
>DASQYY010000109.1:0-10598 GCA_035638975.1 Gaiellales bacterium | reverse complement strand
TCGGACTGCGCCGGCGACGGCCAGCACCAGCCCGGCCACGGCCAGGCCGAGGGCGAGCAGTGCTGCGCCCTGCAGCACGAGCCGGATGCCCTTCGACAGCGGGTCACTCTGCAACGACCGCAGGGTCGCCGCATGTGACTGACGGGCAAGCGCCGTGAACGGCGGGCGGCGAACCGCGGCATCCAGGGCCGGGATCGCGGACGTCCGGCCGGCGCGCAGCCAGAGCTCTTCGGGAACGGCCGAGCCCGGGTCGTCTGCGTTGAGGGCGGTCTCGAGACGCGACTCGTCGGCGACGGCGAACGTCCCGTCCAGCGTCGGGAACCGGTCCCCCACCGCGACGACCTGCGCCGGCACCGTCTGGCCGGCGAAGCGAAGCTCGATCAGGCCGCCGTGCGCCGCCCGCGCGATGTCCGGGCTCACGGCAACCGGCAGCGGCGTCCCATCGGTCGGCTCTGTCGGGCGCAGCAGCGGCCGCGTGGCCCCGGTGATCGCGAACCGCACGCGAACACCGCGCGCACCCCCGCCGGCGGAGGGAGACAGCCCGCCGCGGCCCACCCAGCCGCGCCAATCGGTCAGCGTTGCGCCGGCCTCGCGCAGCGGGCCGAGGGCGAGGGCGCCCTGGGTGCCGGAGGCGGCCCCGCCTTCGCCCTGCTGATGGATCGCGATCTTGGAGTCGGCCGCCGTGCGGTCGATCTGCAGGGCGACCAGCCGGGCACCGGCGACATCGGCGGGCAGCTGCCGCCGCAGCACCCCCGCACCGTGGGGCGAAGCGGTCCCCAGGGACACCGATGTGATCGAGCCGTCGCCGCGCTGCGCGATCAACGCAATGGCGACCTGCGCGCCGCTGACATGGACGGGTACGGCGACCTCACCCGGCTGCAGCACCGGCCCGGCCAGCGCGGCCGGGCCGCCTGCGCCCAGCCGCTGGGCGAGGGTTGCCTGACCGCCCGGCAGCCCTCCACCGCGCCAGCGCAGGTGGCCGATGTCGCCGGCGGGGACGCCGAGCACCGTCACGTCGGACGGCCGGGAGCCCGACGCCGCGGCTGTCGCCGACAGGCGCAGCACCGGCATGGCCACGGTTCCGCCGGCAAGGCTCTGGTAGCGCTGCAGCGACGCGGCGTCGAGCGGGCGGACGAGCTGGGCGCCCTCGCTGAGGGTGACGTCGGCGGGCACGTCGAACGCCGCCTGATCCTCCTGCCCAACCGACAGGGTGGCGCGGTAGGTGGACGCGAAGAACGCCAGCCCCAGGGCGACCGCGAGGAACGCGGCGGCGACGGCAGGGCCGAGCGGCTCACGCGCCACCGAGACCACGGCGATCCGGACCGCCGCCGACGCGTGGCGCAGCCGGCGCTCGCAGGCGCGCATCAGCGGAGGCAGCAGCCGCGCGACCGCGACGCCGCACACCAGCGCGACCAGCAGCGGCAGGAACGGCAACAGCGGGTCGGCCCCGCCGCCGCTCGTGTCGGTCGCGCCGCGGGCGGCCGCCAGCACCAGCGCCGCCAGCGCGGCGACCGCGGCCACATCGGCGATCCGCGCTCCCAGCCGGCCGTTGCCCAGGAGCAGCACGCCGACCACCACCGCGGTCGAGACCGTCAGCGCTGCGGCCGCCACCGCGAGCCCCTCCGCGGAGAGAAGCGAGTGCTCGAGCACCGCCCCCGCGGGGAGCCCGGCGGAGCGTGCGATCACCGCACCGACGGCGAGGCCGATCCCGCACCCTGCGAGCACCCCGAGCAGCGCGACCCACCCGCCCTCGGCCACGGCGAACAGCACGACCTGGCCCCGGCGCGCGCCCCGGCGCTCGAGCCGGCGCCGCTCAGCGACGGCGTCCGCCCGCAGCGAACTGGCCGCCAGCAGCACGAAGGCGAGCAGCAGGGCGGCGATCTCGCCGCCGACCAGCGTCAGGCGGGTGGAGGCCGTATCGCTGCGCGACGTTGCGTCGAGGACGGCCTGGTCGGGAGAGGAGATGCTCCACAGGCTGTCGCCCGGCCCGAGCGCCGAGAGCGCGCGGGCCTCGCGCTCGAGCAGGCCGCCGACGTCCCAGCTGTGCAGCGACCGCGGGTCGATCGGCCGCGTCCAGGCGTACGTCCGGTACAGCCCCCGCAGCGCCGGCATCTGCGAGACCGCCGCGACGTCTGCTGCGACCAGCGTGGCCGGGGGCCGCCTGTGCCCGGCGCTGACGCCGAGCGCGGCCAGCGAGCCGAACGGGAGCCCGGACGTGAGCCGCCCCTCCCCGACCCGCACCAGCTGCGCTCCGCCGGTGGTCACGGAGGCCAGGGGAGCGCCGGCCACCTGCACGACCTCGCAGCGGGTCGGCGTGCAGCTGCGCGGCAGCCGTCCACTGGTGAGCCGCACGTAGCGGCCGAGGTCGTCGAGGCCGGCGACAGCGGCGATCCGTCCCCGGTCGAACCGCGTCTCGCGGTACAGCACGGTGGCCACGGCCGGGCCATGCGCGAGGGTGGCGAGCTGCCGGCGCGCCGGCCGGTCGATCGCCCGGTAGGGTCGCGACGGCGGCCCGCTCCAGATCACGCGCAGCGCGCGCTGCCCCACCGGCACGCGCGCAAGCGCCCGCTGCACGGTGAGCTCCGACGAGACCCGGCCGCCGGCCATCGTCGCCGCCAGCGTCGCCGTTGCGGCAGCGATGCCGAGCGCCGCCAGGATCCCGCGAAAGGGCCGCCGCCGGACGCGCGCTGCGGCCACCGCGAGCGGCGCGAGCAGCGCTGTGACGGCACCGGGCATGGGCGCTGATGGTAGACCCCGCGCAGGACTCCCTGCGGGCGCGCGCGGCCGTCGGGTAGTGTCGCGCCTCCCGATGGCCGAGCGCCCACTGCACGTCTTCTGGCACGACGACGCCCTGCGCCACGACACCGGATCGGGCGTGTTCGACGGCGTGCCGTCACCGCTGATCGAGGTGCCGGAGCTGCACCCTGAGAACGACGTGCGCATCCGCAACATCCGCTCCTGCCTGCGGGATGGGCCGCTCGCGCCCCACCTGCGGTGGCGCGACGGCCGCCACGCGGGAATCGACGAGCTGGCCCGGCTGCACGACCCCGTCTACATCGACGAGGTGCGCCGCTTCTGCGAGGCGGGCGGCGGCGTGCTCTCGTGGGCAACGGTCGTCTCCGAGGGAAGCTGGGACGCGGCGCTGGCATCTGCGGGCACGGCGATCGCCGCTGCCGAGGCGGTCGCCTGCGGCGACTGCGACGCCGCGTACGCGCTGGTGCGCCCTCCCGGCCACCACGCGCAGCCGGCGATGACCGACGGCTACTGCCTGTTCTCGAACACCGCGCTTGCTGCGGACGCGGCGAGGAGGCGCGGAGCCGAGCGCGTCGCGGTGATCGACTGGGACGTCCACCATGGCAATGGCACGCAGGAATGCCTCTACGACCGGCGTGACGTGCTGACCATCTCCCTGCACATGCGCACGGCCCCTGGGGGCCGACGCATCCGCAGACCGGCTCGCCGGTCGAGGTCGGAACGGGCGACGGCGAGGGCTTCAACGCCAACGTGGAGCTCGCATGCGGGAGCGGCGACACGGCCTACGAGCGGGCCATGCAGCGGCTGGTGATGCCGCTGGTCGACGAGTTCCACCCCGACCTGATCATCGTCGCCGCCGGCCAGGATGCCAGCCAGTTCGACCCCAACGGGCGCCAGTGCGTGACGATGGCGGGGTTCCGCCGCCTCGGCCGGCTGGCCGCCGCGCTGGCGGAGCGGCACTGTGACGGCCGCATCGCGGTGATCCAGGAGGGCGGGTACGGGCGCACGTACTCCGCGCTCTGCGCGCACGCCACGCTGGAGGGCGTGCTGGGTGTCGGGCCGCTGCTCGAGGATCCGCTGGCGTTCATGCCGGACGAGCATGATCGCGGCGACGCGGGCATCGAAGCCGCCCTCGCAGTGCTCCGGCGGTACTGGGCGCTGTGAGCGCCGAGATCGCCGTGCGGGCCATCGACGAGGCCGACCGGCGGTGGCTGACGGAGTTCATGACCGAGCGCTGGGGCGCGCCGGAGATGGTCGCCCACGGCAGCATCTACCGCGTCGACCGGCTGCCCGGCCTGATCGCAGAAGACCCGGACGGCACGGTCGCAGGCGTCGCCACCTGGGAGATCACGGGCGACGCGTGCGAGCTGCTCAGCATCGATGCGGTGCGCGAGGGCGAGGGTGTGGGCAGCGCGTTGCTCGAGGCGGCCTGTGGGGCGGCCGCGGCCGCCGGGTGCCGGCGCATGCGCCTCATCACCACCAACGACAACCTTCGCGCGCTGGGCTTCTACCAGCGGCGCGGCTTCACGCTCCGCGAGCTGCGGCCCGGCGCGGTGGACGAGGGCCGCCGGCTGAAGCCGGAGATCCCGCTGGTGGCCGAGAACGGCATCCCGATCAGGGATGAGATCGTCCTGGAACGGCCGCTATCGTGAGCTGAGGATGCGACGACGCGCGATTCGTGCCAGCCAGTGCGCCCGGGCCCTGTGGCTGCTCGGGCTCCGGCCTCCCGTCGAGGAGGACGAGCTCGCACGTGCGTGGAAGGCACGCGTCGCCCGCACGCACCCCGACCTGCACGCGTCCTCCGAGCACCGAAGCGAAGCCGCGACCGTGCTCACGCGTGCCCTGAACGACGCCCGCGACGTGGTGCAGGCGTGGATCGAGAGTGGACGCGAGTGGCCCGAGCCGTCGATGGGCGGCCGCCGCGAGCCGCCCCGGCCCCGGCCGGTCGCTCCCGAGCAGGCCACGCAGGCCGTCTGCCGCCGTACGGGCCTGCGCGCCGGCGACCGCGTGCGCGTCTGGCCGTACGACGGTGAGCCCGTTGCCGTCCGAGGCACCGAGCTCGAGGCCGGCGCCGGCGTTGTCTGGGTGCTGCTTGCAGAAGGGGCGGCGGCGCCGGCCAACCGCGTACGCCTGGCCGCCTACGGCTGCCCGGTCTGCGGCGCGTGCGCGGGGCCTGTCGATGCCAAGCTGGTCACCCGACCGTGCGGCGACTGCCTGCGCGACCTGCGCCTGCTTGAGCAGCGCCCGGCCGAGGCGACCCGTATCCGCTCCGCGATCGAGGCGCGATCCGAGGCGGGCCGGGCGGAGGCGCGGTCGCTCGAGAGCGAGTGGCTGCACCACCGCGCGACCGAGCGCGGGCGCTGGGCGCGCCGGCTCCGCACCGCCGGGGCCGACGACCTCCACGCCGCGCTGCTCGGCGCCTTCACGCGTGCGTTCGAGCGCTGGGCGGCGTGATCACGAAGCGATCCTCGCGGCCGAGCAGCGCCTCGTCGACCGACCACCGTCTCGCCGGCCGCCAGGCGAGCAGGTAGAAGGGGATCCCGAGAGCCAGGTCACGCAGGATCGTGGTGGCGCCCACCGTGGTTCGGACAGTCGTCCCGAAGCACCCGCAGTCGATGGCGAGGCCCCGCGCCCATGCCTGGGCCTCGGCTAGGATGAAGATCGCCATCAGCACACAGGAGATGATCGCCACTGGCCGCACCAGCGCGCCCACCAGCAGGTAGAGCCCGAGCACGATCTCGACCAGCGGCAGGGCGTAGCTGAAGGCCGTCTCGACGCCGGAAGGCAGGAGCTGGTACGCGTGCACCTGCAGGCGGAAGCCCTCGAGGTCGGTCAGCTTGGTGATGCCTGCGAACAGCCAGACCGCCGCGCCGGCCAGCCGCACCGCCAGGCCGGCCCAGGGGAGCCACCTATCCACCGGCGGCTGCCTGCTGCAGCTCCTGCATCAGCTTCGCCGTCGGCTCCTCCGCGTTCGCGGCATACGCCACCCGGCCCGACGGCGAGATCACGTAGAAGGTCGGGAAGTTCGACACCTTGTAGGCGGCGGTGACCGGTCCCAGGTTGCCCGGCGAGTGCCACGACCCCGCCCGGCCGCGGACATCGATCAGCGCCGGATACGTGAGGCCGAAGTACCGGTGGAAGGCGTAGATGCTGGGAGCGCCCTCGCCGTCGGCGTTGATCGCCGCCATCGCGTAGCGGGAGTGATCGAGGCTGCGGTAGAGCTTCTCCAGGTGGGGAGCCTCCGCCTGGCAGTGCGGGCATGAGGTCGCGAAGAACTCGAGCAGCAGTGCCTTCCCGGCAAACTCGTGTAGGGAGACGGTGTCGCCCAGCGGCGTCTTCAGCGTGAACGCCGGAGCGGCGGTGCCCGCGGCGAGCAGGGCGGGATTGGTCGACGGCACGGCGGCCGAAGCCGGGTCGTCCTCGATCTTCCCGACGCCGGGGATCGGCTCGGGGTGGAACCCGATGGCGGCCGCGGCGTGCCGGAGGGATGCCGGCGCCGCCAGGTCGGCCGCCGAGGGCTTCGCCGGCCCGGGAATCGAGGTGCCGCCCCTGGTGGCGAGCAGCACGGCTGTCACGGCAGCGACCAGCAGCACGACGACGGCCGTGCCGATCCAGATCATCCGCTGTCCACGGCGTTCCGTGGCGCGCGTGTCGCGCGCGGAGCCTGCCGTCTCCACCCTGCCTCCTGCGTCGATTGATCCCATGGTACCGGCGTCTCCGCCGGCCGGAACCCCCGCCTGCCTGGCGTCACACAGCCGCGGGATCGAGCCCGGCACCCATGGCGCCGTCCGCATAGCGCAGCGCGTCCACGTAGATGCCGCCCATCACCATGGAGACCACGCGGGGCACCTCCTGAAAGCGTGCTGACTCGTACGAGACGACAAGCCGCAGCACCTCGTCCAGCGGGCCGCCGTCACCGAGCAGCGCGCCCTTCACCTCGACGGTGAGCGGCAGCTCCTCCAGCGCCGAATCGAGATCGACGCCGAGCAGCACGCTCAGGTTCGAGAACAGGCCCACGGTGAAGGCCGCTTCAGGGGACTGCACGCTGAGCGTGCGGGCGAGCAGCTGCGCCATACGGGCACGGACCAGCGAGCTGCGAAGCAGCTCCGCCGGCCCCACCTGCCCTCCGGCGATGGCGAGCAGTGACGCCCACACACGGACGTTCTGGAGCCCGAGCAGCACGACGGCGTCGCGGACCGAGTCGACGTGCCGCGGCAGGCTGAAGTAGGCGGAGTTGACGAAGCGCAGCAGCCGGTAGGAGAGCCCCGCGTCGGCCCTGATCACGTCGTCCAACGTCTCCAGGTCACAGGCCGGATCCTGGAGGGCGGCAATCAGCCGCATCCGGGAGCTGCGGTGCTCGCCCGCCTGGCCGCCGGCAAACGGCCGCGGCCGGCCGAGGAACGTGCCGGAGAAGCGCGTGAACCCGACACGAGCGAGCCGGTCGACCTGATCGTGCTCGGTGACGTTGCGGGCAAGCAGCTCGACGGAGCGGCCACCCGCCGCGCCGACCGCCTCGGCCGCGGCCTCCGGCGACGCATCGGCGTCGAACGAGACGAGGTCGGCGAGCTCGACGGCTGCAGGAGTCGAGGGCTGCTCGACCAGCACACGGTAGCCATCAGCCGGCAGCCCGCGCAGGTGCTCCGCGATCCCCGGCTCGGACGCGAGCTCGTCCGCAACCGCGAAGATCACCTTGCCCGCAGGGAGCAGCCGCGTGAAGCCGCGCTCGAGGAAGCGCCTGCTGACGGGGATTACCGCCTGGCGTGTGCCGACCAGGGCGGGGAGTCCCACGTCGGCGACTGCGGAGATCACCAGCCCGGCCAGCCGCTCGTCGCTGATCGGCGCGAGCGGCACGGCGGTCAACAGCTCGTATGCCGCAACGGTGAGGTCGCGCGTGAAGATCGGCCTGCGGGCGACGAGCGGCCGCTCTGCGTCGGCGCCGTGCCAGGCCAATGCGAGGCCGTGCTGAGCGGATGCGCGTTCCTGCGCTGCGGCCGGCGACCCGGGCAGATCGGGGATCATGCCCGGTTGCTCGGCAACGCGCGCCGGGAATTGAGAAACGCGGCTGGGAGCGACGCGCTAGATGATCAGCCGCTCGCGGATTGCGAGCGCGACCGCCTGGGTGCGGGTGTCGGCGTCGAGCTTGCGCATCGCGTTTCGAACGTGGGTGCGCACCGTCTCGGGAGACAGGAACAGGCGCGCGGCGATCTCCTTGTTGGGGACACCGTCCGCCAGCATGGAGAGGATCTGGCGCTCACGGTCGGAGAGCCCTGCCAGCTGGCCGGCCGCGGGGCTGCGGAGCAGATCACCGCTCAGGGACGGATCGACGAACGCCCCGCCACCGGCGACGGTGCGCACCGCGCGCACCACCTCGTCCGGCGTCGCATCCTTGATCACGAACCCGCGCGCGCCGCACTCCAGGCCGCGGGTGAGGAGCTGGCGCTCACCGAACGCCGTGAACAGCAGCACGGCGATCGACGGGTCGGACGCGAGGATCTCACGGGTCGCGTCGAACCCGGCCAGTGAGTGGTCGAACTGCAGGTCCATGATCACGACGTCCGGCCTGCGGCGGCCGGCCATGGCCACCGCGGCCTCGGGGGTGCCAGTCTCCCCCACCACGCCGATGTCCGGCTCGGAGGTGAGGATCGCCTTCAGCCCGGCGCGGGTGGCGACATGGTCGTCGACGATCAGGACGCTGATGGCGGGCGCCGGCACCGGCGTATCTTCGCACGCCGACCGAAATCGGTCACGCAGCGTGTGCGTCATACCGCTCGATCTGCCCGGCCAGCTTCGCACGGATCTCCCGTGTCACCTGGCTCACCCGGGATTCGGAGACGCCGAGCACGCGCGACGCCTCCCGCGCCGAGCGCCCCTCGACGAACACCATGCGGATGATCAGCCGCTCGCGATCGTTCAGCTGCTCCAGCGCCTCGCGGATGACGACGGCGCGCTCCTCGGCGAGCGCCGCCTCCTCCGGCGAGCGGCCGCCCGACCGGATCGTGTCGACGACCTCGATGCCGCCCTCCTCGCCGTCGTGCACGACGGCGTTCAGCGATCCCACGTCGGCCTGGTCGACATCAGCGACGAGCGCCTCGACCTCGTCGGTCGCCAGATCCAGGCGCGCTGCGATCTCCGCGGTCGTCGGCGCCCGGCCGAGCCGCAGCGACAGCAGGCTGCGCGCCTCCTCGATCTCGCGCTGCCGGCGTCGCACGCTGCGCGGCGCCCAGTCGGCCTTGCGCAGCTCGTCGATCATGCCGCCCGACACGCGCGTCCAGGCGTACTGCTCGAACGTGGCGCCCAGCTCCGGCTGGAACCCGTCGACCGACTGCACCAGCCGCAGCAGGCCGGCGGCGACCAGATCGTCCAGCGACACGTGGTTGGGGGCGCCGCGGATCTTCCGCATCGCCAGGTACTTCACCATCGGCGCGTAGGAGAGCACGAGGCGGTCACGCGCAGACACGTCTCCCTGCTCGCTCCACCGCCGCCACAGCTCCTCGGCCGTCTCGGCGGTAAGCCGGACCTCGCTCTCCATGGTGCCTCCTTCGACATCACCGACATCACCTCGTGGTGTGCCGAGCATCGGCCGCCGCGACATGGCGCGGACATCCTCGATCCGGGCCAACCGCGGCTCGGCGAAATGCGGCGACGGGCCTACCGCAAATCGCAGATGCGGCCTCCCCGCTCCGAGATGATCGATGCCACGGCGCCGTGCGGTCTGAGCGATCGGCAGGCAAGCAGCGCGAGGATCGGCGAGGGCCGATATCGGGAATATCGCCCGACCGAGGACGCCGCGATGCGCCGTCCTACCTGTCGCAGCCCGAACACAGTGGGCAACCACTCGGAGTCAGGCGGTCAGACGTGCGGCGTCGTGGAATCAATCATCTCAGCTCGCCGGCAGCCGGCTCGGCCTCGGGTGCGCCTGAGGCCGCTCGTGGCTGCGCGGGAAGCGTGATCGTGAAGCGGGCGCCGCCGCCGGGGCTGGAGTCGATCTCGAGCGATCCCCCAGCCAGCTCGACGCGCTCGCGCGTCGTGGCCAGGCCTATGTGCATGATGGCGCCCTCACGGCGGCCGGCCGTCGCCGGGTCGAAGCCGACACCGTCGTCATCGACGACGAACCGCAGGCGGTCGCCCTGTTGCCGGCCGGTGACGGTGATATGGGCGGCACGGCTGTGCTTGCGGGCGTTCACCACCAGCTCGCGGATCGACCGGTAGGCCAGCGCCTCGAGGGTGTCGGACTGCCGGGGGATGTCGATGTCGACCTCGCTCTCCCACGAGTGATCTGCGGGCGCGACCTTGAGTGTCTGCTCGATCGCGGCCTGCAGCCCGTCGTGGGCGAGGATGTGCGGACGCAGCTCGAACATCAGCCTGCGCGTGCGCTCGAGCGCCTGGCTGACCACCTGCTCGAGCGGCTCCAGCTCCGGGTGCGTCCGCATGCGGAGGCGGATGTGCATCAGCACGGCCGTCAGGTCGGACACCGTGTCGTCGTGCAGCTCGGTCGCGATCCGTGATCGCTCCTCCTCCGCCGCGGTGACCAGCGCCTCCAGCGACTCGACCACCGTGCGCTGCGCCTGGCGGAGCGCGAGCTGCGCGGTCACCTCCTCGGTGGCGTCGAACAGCAGTACACCGACGGCGGACTCCTGCTCGGGCGACGGGCCGTCGAGCTCGCGGATCCAGATCCACCGGCCGTCGCTGCGCCGCCAGCGGTAGAGGCTCGGCTGGCCGTCGTACCGCCACCGCTCAGGGTCGTCCCGGTCGTCCGGATGCACCTGGGAGCGGAACCGCTCGAATCCCTCTCGGCCAAGCCATCTGCTCGCCGGCTCGCCCGTCAGCTCCTCGATGTGCGGCGA
>DASQYY010000108.1:0-9236 GCA_035638975.1 Gaiellales bacterium | reverse complement strand
CCACTCCCGCCTGATCCGCGGCGTCCCTGACCGCGCCCGCGATCGCCGCGGCCACGCCCGGCGGCCCGGCGTCCTTCGGCGTGGGCCTGCGCGCCTGCCCGAGCACCTGGTGATCCGCGTCGATCACCACCGTCTGGATCTTCGTGCCGCCGAGGTCGGCACCCGCTCTGATGGTCATTCCCACCCCGTGGTGTGAGCCGTTCCTGCGCGGGGAAATCTACCCGACAGCCCCGCGGGCGCCGGGGCCGGGTGATCGCGTCTTCGGGCCCACCGCGCCCCGGGCGGACCGCCCGGGTCGGGCCGGATCGCCGGTGATACGGTTCTGCGCGACCCGCCGTCGTGCGTCCCAGAGGAGAGCGTGTGCCACAGCCGTTCGACGACATCGATCAGCTCTGCGTCAACACCGTCCGCACCCTCTCGCTGGACGCGGTCGAGCAGGCGAAGTCGGGGCACCCCGGCCTGCCGATGGGGGCGGCGCCGATGGCGCATGTGGTCTGGACGCGCCACCTTCGGTACAACCCTGCCGACCCCGCCTGGCCGGGCCGCGACAGGTTCGTGCTCTCGGGCGGCCACGGCTGCATGCTGCTGTACTCGCTGCTGCACCTGACCGGCTACGACCTGCCGCTGGAGGAGCTGAAGCGGTTCCGGCAGTGGGGCAGCATGACGCCCGGCCACCCGGAGTACGGCCATACGCCCGGTGTCGAGACGACGACAGGGCCGCTCGGCCAGGGAGCGGCGAACGCCGTGGGCATGGCGATCGCCGGTAAGCACCTCGAGGCGATCTACGGGCCGGATGCCGGCTTTCGCGTCTACGCCATCGTGACGGACGGTGACCTGATGGAGGGCGTCTCGGGCGAGGCATCCTCGCTTGCTGGGCATCTCGGCCTGGACAACCTGCTCTTCCTCTACGACGACAACCACGTCACCATCGACGGCGACACCGAGCTGGCGTTCACGGAGGATCGCGCGGCGCGGTACGCCGCCTACGGCTGGCACACCTCGACGGTGCCCGACGGCAACGACATGGCCGCGATCGACGCCGCCATCGAGGATGCCCTGACCGTCACCGGGCGCCCGAGCATCATCTCCGTGAAGACGATCATCGGCTTCGGCTCGCGCGACGCCGGCACCTCGCGTGCCCACTCGGATGCCCGCGGCCCCGAGCAGCAGGCCGAGACCAAGCGCGCGCTCGGGTTCGACCCCGAGAAGTTCTTCTTCGTCCCCGACGCGGCGCGCGACCGCTACCGCGAGGCGCTCGACCGCGGCGCCAGGCTGCAGCAGGAGTGGACGGCGCGCATATCGCAGAGCCCGCGGTGGGATGAGCTGCAGCGGATCTACGCCGGTCAGACGCCGGGCGACCTGTCGATCGAGTGGTTCTCCCCCGAGGAGAAGCCAATGGCCACCCGGGCGGCGTCCGGCAAGGTGATCGCACAGCTGGGCGCGCAGGTGCCCGAGCTGGTGGGTGGGTCCGCCGACCTGACGCCGTCGAACAACACGAAGCCACCCGACTGGGAGGACTTCGAGCCGGGTCACTATGACGGCCGCTACCTCCGCTTCGGTGTCCGCGAGCACGGCATGGGCGGCATCGTCAACGGGCTGGTCGTCTCGCACCTGCGCGCGTTCGGCGCCACGTTCTTCAACTTCCTCGACTACATGAAGCCGGCCGTCCGCCTCTCGGCGCTGATGAACGTCCCCGCGATCTGGATCTATACGCACGACTCGATCGGCCTCGGAGAGGACGGACCGACCCATCAGCCGGTCGAGCAGCTGGCCACGCTGCGAGCGACGCCCAACATCACCACGTTCCGCCCGGCCGATGCCAACGAGACCACCATCGGCTGGCGCGTCGCCATGGCCCGGCGCAACCCGACCGCCCTGATCCTGAGCAGGCAGGCCCTGCCCGTGCTCGACGCCGGTGAGCTGCCGATCGATCAGGCCGTGCGCGGCGGGTACGTGCTGGAGGGGGACGAGGACCCCGCGGTGCTGCTGATCGCCACCGGCGCAGAGGTGCACACCGCGCTCGAGGCGCGCAAGCTGCTGGCCGAGGATGGCATCACCAGCCGGGTTGTCTCGCTGCCCTCGTTCGAGCTGTTCGACGAGCAGCCGGCCGGCTACCGGGAGCAGGTGATCCCGCCGTCGATCGAGGCCCGTGTCTGCATCGAGGCGGGTGCGTCGCTCGGCTGGGAGCGGTTCGCGGGCGACCATGGCGCCATCGTCGCGCTCGACCGGTTCGGGGCGTCCGCGCCGGGCACCTCGGTGCTCGAGCATCTCGGCTTCACGCCGCGCCACGTCGCCGACGAGGCGCAGCGTGTCCTCTCACATCTTCGCCAAGGGGGCGTCCCGTCATGACCCGTCTGCACGATCTCGCCGCCGCGGGCACCAGCCCGTGGCTCGACAACATCCAGCGCGGCTGGCTCGGCTCGGGCGAGTTCCGCCGCCTGCTCGCAGAGGGCATCGTCGGGGTCACCTCCAACCCGACCATCTTCCAGAAGGCGATCGCCGAGTCGAGTGACTACGACGCTGCGATCCGCGCGCTGGCGGGCAGCGGCATGTCGGCAACCGATGTGTTCTTCGAGCTGGCCATCGCCGATGTCCAGGGCGCCGCCGATCAGATCCGCCACGTCTACGACGACACCGGGCATCTGGACGGCTTCGTGTCCTTCGAGCTGCCGCCCGCCATGGCAAACGACACCGAGGCGTCGATCGCGGCCGCGCCGCAGTTCTGGGAGCGGATCGCGCGCCCGAACATCTTCATCAAGATCCCCGGCACCGCCGAGGGCGTGCCCGCGATCGAGGAGTCGATCTTCCGCGGCATCAACATCAACGTGACGCTGCTGTTCTCGCTCGAGAACTACGAGCAGGTGCACTGGGCGTTCATCCGCGGCCTCGAACGGCGCCTGGCGGCGGGCGAGCCGATCGACGACGTCCATTCGGTGGCGAGCTTCTTCGTGTCCCGCGTCGACACCGCGGTCGACAAGATGCTCCCGGACGGCTCGCCGCTGCGCGGCACGGTGGCCGTGGCCAACGCCAAGCTCGCCTACCAGCGCTACCTGGAGATCATCGCCGACGACCGCTGGCGCGAGCTGGCCTCGCACGGCGCGCGCGTCCAGCGGCCGCTGTGGGCGTCGACCGGTACGAAGAACCCCGAATACCCGGACACGCTCTACGTCGACAACCTGATCGGCCCCGATTGCGTGAACACGATGCCGAACGCCACCATCGACGCCTTCCTCGACCATGGCACCGTCCGGCGCACGGTGGACGAGGACGTCGAGGGCGCACGGCGGACGGTGGAGCAGCTGGCCGAGGCCGGGGTCGACCTGGCCGAGGTGACGAGGCAGCTCGAGGTCGACGGGGTGGAGGCGTTCATCGCCTCGTTCGACTCGCTCGGCGACACCATCAAGCAGGAGCTCGACCGGATGGGCGCCCGCGGCGCCGCCTAGGTCCCCCGGACAAAGGACTCGACATGGAACTGGCAATGATCGGGCTGGGCCGGATGGGCGGCAACATGGCGCACCGGCTGAGCGACGCCGGCCACCGAGTGGTCGGCTGGACGCGGAGCGGCGAGGCGTCGCTGGCGGCCGAGTTCGGCATCACGTGGGCCGGATCGCTGTCCGACGCGGTGGCCGCGCTGGAGCAGCGGCCGCGCGTGGTCTGGCTGATGATCCCGGCAGGCGCGCCCACCTCGTCGACCGTCGGGGAGCTGACCGGGCTTCTGTCCGAGGGGGACATCGTCGTCGACGGCGGCAACTCGAACTTCCGCGACTCCCAGGAGCACGCGCGACGGCTGGCCGAGCACGGGATCGAGTTCATCGACTGCGGCACGTCCGGCGGCGTATGGGGCTACGCGAACGGCTACTGCCTGATGATGGGCGGCAGCGACGCGGCGATTGCCACGCTGGCACCCGCCTTCGAGACGCTCGCCCCGCCCGACGGCTGGCTCCACACCGGCCCGGTCGGATCCGGCCACTTCACCAAGATGGTGCACAACGGCATCGAGTACGCGCTGATGCAGGCCTACGGCGAGGGCTTCGAGGTGCTGGAGAAGAGCGAGTTCGAGCTCGACCTGCCCGCCGTCGCGGAGGTCTGGCGCCACAGCTCCGTCGTGCGCTCCTGGCTGCTCGACCTGCTTGCCTCAGCGCTCAAGGACGATCCCAAGCTCGAGCACATCAAGGGCTACGTCGAGGATTCGGGCGAGGGCCGCTGGACGGTCTTCGAGGCGATCAACGAGAGCGTCGCCGCTCCCACCATCGCCATCGCACTGATGGCCCGGTTCACCTCGCGCGACCCCGATCCGTTCGCCATGAAGGCGATCGCGGCGCTGCGCAACCAGTTCGGTGGGCACGCGGTGGTGCGCGAGTGAGTCCTCGCGCCGCGCCGCGGGACAACCCGCTGCGCGAGGGCCTGCGGGTGGGCGGCGCCAGCGAGCCGGCCCTGTTCGTGATCTTCGGGGCGACGGGAGACCTCGCGCAGCGCAAGCTGTTGCCGGCCCTCTACAACCTGGCCAAGCGGGGCCTCCTGCCGCCGCGCTTCGGCGTCGTCGGCTACGCCCGCACCGACCTGGGGGACGAGGGGTTCCGCCGGTTCGCCAAGGCGGCGATCGAGGCGCACTCGCGAACGAAGATGGACGAGCGGTTCTGGCCGGCGTTCGAGTCGATGCTGCACTACCACGCGGGCGGCTTCGACGACCAGAGGCACTTCCACGAGCTGGCGACGACGGTCGAGAACCTCGACGCCCACATCGGGGGCAGCGCCCACCGGGTCTTCTACCTCTCGACACCGTCCAGCTTCTTCCCGGTGATCGTCAAGGGCCTCGGCGCCGCCAAGCTCTCGCGGCCCGCCGACCTCGTGCGGGTGGTGATCGAGAAGCCGTTCGGCCGCGATCTCGAGTCGGCCCGCGATCTGGCCGAGACCGTGCATCGCTGGTTCCAGGAGCGGCAGGTCTACCGGATCGATCACTACCTGGGCAAGGAGACGGTCCAGAACATCTACGCGTTCCGGTTCGCGAACGCCATCTTCGAGCCGATCTGGAGCAACTCCTACGTCGACCACGTCCAGATCACGGTCGCCGAGTCGATCGGCGTCGAGCACCGCGCCGCCTTCTACGAGGAGACCGGCGTCGTGCGCGACATCGTCCAGAACCACCTGCTGCAGGTGCTGGCCCTGGTCGCGATGGAGCCGCCGGCCGCCTTCGAGCCCGAGGCCGTCCGTGACGAGAAGGCAAAGCTGCTGCGCGCCATGCGTCCGATGAGCTTCGAGGACGCCGTGCGCGGCCAGTACGACCGCGGCTACGTGGCCGGGGAGGAGGTGCCGGCGTACACCTCCGAGCCCGAGGTGCCGGCCGACTCGAACACGCCCACCTACATCGCCGCGAAGCTCGAGATCGACAACTGGCGGTGGGCGGGGACGCCCTTCTACATCCGCTCCGGGAAGCGCCTGGCCAAGCGGGTGACCGAGGTGGCTGTGCAGTTCCGCCGCCCCCCGCACCTGCCCTTCTCACGCGAGGCGTCCGAGCACCTCGAGGCCAACTCGCTGGTGCTGCGGATCCAGCCCGACGAGGGCATCTCGCTCCGGTTCGGTGCGAAGGCGCCGACGCCGACGCTCAGCATCCGCAGCGTCAACATGGACTTCCTGTACGGCTCCTCGTTCCTCTCCGACGTGCCGGAGGCATACGAGACGCTGCTGCTCGATGCCATCCGGGGCGACAGCACGCTGTTCACCCGGCAGGACAGCGTCGAGCGGGCGTGGCAGATCTGCGATCCGCTGATCGAGCAGTGGCAGACGGGGCAGCCGCAGCCCTATGCGGCCGGCTCGTGGGGGCCGGATGCAGCCGACGACCTGATGGCGCGCGACGGCCGGCGATGGCGGCGGCCGTGAGCAAGCCGGCGGTGACCACGTCGGGATGGACGGGCCTGGCCGGCGTCGAGCGCGCGCTCGCCGAGCTGCGCGGCGGCGACAGCCTCGGCAGCGTCCGTGCCACGACGCTCAACCTTGTGATCACCTGCAGCAGCGACGACGACGCCGACGCGACCGAGCGGGTGCTCGAGGGCATCGGAGGCAGCCGGCCGCTGCGGGCAATCGTGATCAACCCGACGGGCGGCACGCCCAAGGCCCGCGTCGCCAGCACCTGCTGGAGCGGCGGCGGCCAGCAGGTGTGCACCGAGCGCATCCTCATTCACGGCGCGCGCGCCGCACTGCCGAGCGCTGTCCTGTCGCTCCTGGTTGCAGACCTGCCCGTGTTCCTCTGGTGGCAGGGGCGGATCCCCGACCCCGACGACCCGGTGCTTCAGGAGCTGGTGGAGGCCGCGACGCGCGTGATCGTGGATTCCGACCAGGCCGGGATCGAGGCTGTGCGGCACGTTGAGCGCATGGCCGCCGGACTCGCCGACCTGGCGTGGGTGCGCACGAACCCGTGGCGGGAGGCCATCGCCGCGCTGTTCGACGCACCGCAGCAGCGCAAGGCGCTCGACCACCTGATCGGCGTCGAGGTCACCGGCCCGGCGAATCAGGCGGCGCTGCTCGTCGGGTGGCTGCGCTCGCGGCTCCAGCGGCAGGTCGGGCTCGATGTCTCCCGTGCCAGGCGGATCAACCGGGTGGAGCTGCTCTGCGGGGACGAGCCGTTCGTCGTGGAGCGCTCGGCGCGCAACGAGCACGGCGAGGCTCGCGGCCCCGACCTCGCGCCGCGAGCCGTCGGGCTGCCCGCACCGGGGCTGGTCGCGCTGCTGTCCGGGGAGCTCGACCGGCTGGGAGCCGAGCGGCCGTTCGAGCAGGCGCTGGCCGCGGCGGCATGAAGCTGCGCGTCGTGACCGACGGCGAGGCGGTGGCGAGGGCCGGCGCCGACGTGATCGCCGAGGCCTCAGCGGCCGCGGGGGAGCGCTTCGCCATCGCGCTCTCGGGCGGCTCGACGCCGAAGGCGACCTACGCGCTGCTGGCCGGAGAGGAGTACCGAGACCGGATCGACTGGTCGCGCTGGCACGTCTTCTTCGGCGACGAGCGGCGGGTGCCGCTGGACGACGAGCGGTCGAACTACCGAAGCGCCCGCGAAACGCTGCTATCGCGCGTTCCGATCCCGGAGGCGCAGGTGCACCCCCTGACCGACGCGGACGTATACGAGGGGCTGCTGCGGGCGTTCTTCGGGGAGGCGCCGGACTTCGATCTGCTCATGCTCGGCATGGGCGACGACGGGCACACGGCCTCGCTGTTCCCGGGGTCGATCGCGCTGCTGGAGGAGGAGCGCTGGGTGATCGCGCCGCCCGAGGTGGTGCAGGGCATGTCGCGGCTGACGCTCACGCTACCCGCCCTGAACGCGGCTCGGCGGACGATCTTCCTCGTCAGCGGCGCAGCAAAGGCGGACGCGCTCGGGCGTATCCGGTCGGGTGAGCCACTGCCGGCGGGGATGGTTCGGGGCGCGGAGTGGCTGGTGGACGAGGCGGCTGCCGGCGAGGGTCAGCCTTCAGGCTGACCCCACTGGGGGTTACTGGCCAGGCGTGTGCGACGCGTCCGTGAACTCACGGAACTGGCCGGACGCCAGGTAGGCCACCCGCTCGCCGATGTCGACCGCGTTGTCGCCGATTCGCTCCATGCAGCGTGAGATCAGGATGGCCCGCAGGCCCGCCTCCCGCATCCGCTCATCGCCTCCGAGCGCCATGATCCGTCTGGCCAGCTCCCGGTTCTCCGCATTGATCACGGAATCCATGATCACCAGCCGCTCCGCCCGCTCGACGTCGCGCTCGGCGAACGCCGTCATCGCCTCGGCCGCCATCGCCTCGGCCTGCTCGCCCATCTTCCTGAACGACTCGAGCAGCTCGGACGCGATCACCAGCCCCAGCGTGAGCTTGGTCAGCTTCGCGATGTTGACGCACTGATCGCCCATCCGTTCCAGGTGGAGGTTGATGTGCAGGATGGTCAGGATCAGGCGCAGATCCGTCGCCAGCGGCGTCTGCAGCGCCAACAGGCGCTCCACGTCGTCCTCGATCCGCAGGTAGGAGGCGTCGTTCTCGTCGTCCCCCGCGATCACCAGGTCGGCGAGCTGCTCGTCGCCGGCCAGCAGCGCCTGCACCGAGCGGTCGAGCGCCCGCTGCACGAGCTTGCCGTGGTTGTGCAGCTCCTGCTCGACGGCATCGAGCTGCTGCTGGAATGTCTGTCGGGTGCTGGCCATGGGGGTGGAGTTTGGCAGATGGTTCCCGGGCGCCGCGACCGGCACGAGGCCCGTTCACCGGATGTTCACCATATCGCCACCATCCTGTACCCCCCGCCTGGGTAGGCCTAGTCAATCCTGCAGCTGAGAGGCAGGCCTCGGCTTTCGGGGGTCATCGATATGGAGGGTGTTTGATGCGGAAACTTACGTCATCTGCGCTGTTTGCCGTGGTGCTCGCCATCGCCGTCCTGGCGGCTGCGTGCGGCTCGTCGGGCAGCAGCAGCAGCAGCAGCTCCGGCTCCCCGGCGTCCAGCGACAAGGCGCTGAACGGCGCCGGCAGCACGCTGGTCGCCCCGCTGATCGCGCAGTGGGCGCCTGACTACGCCACCAAGGCCGGCGTCACGATCACGTACGGCCCGGTCGGCTCCGGCGGTGGCATCGACGCCATCACCAGCCGCACCGTCGATTTCGGCGCCAGCGACGCGCCGCTGTCGTCCGATCAGGCGACGGCCTGCAAGGGCTGCGTCCAGATCCCGTGGGCGCTCGCGGCGACCGTCGTCACCTACCACGTGTCCGGCGTTCCCAACAAGCTGAAGCTGACCGGCGACGTGCTGGCGAAGATCTTCATGGGGCAGATCACGTCCTGGAACGATCCCGCCATCAAGTCGCTGAATCCCGGCGTCAACCTGCCGGGCACCCACATCACGCCGGTCTACCGCAGCGACGGCTCGGGCGACAGCTTCGTCTTCACGAGCTACCTGTCCGCGGTCAGCCCCGACTGGAAGAGCAAGGTCGGCGCCTCGACGCAGCCGTCCTTCCCGACCGGGCAGGGCGCCGAGAAGAACTCGGGTGTCGCTGCCGCGGTGCAGAGCACCGACGGCTCGATCGGCTACGTCGCGGTGTCCTACATCGCCGCGGACTCGCTCGACGAGGCGCTGATCCAGAACGCCGCGGGCAACTACCCGGAGCCGAGCACGACCGCGATCAGCGCGGCGGCTGCGGCAGCGAGCGGCATCCAGCCCGACGGCTCTATCCCGCTGGTCAATCCGCCGGCGTCGGCTGCCAACGCGTACCCGCTGTCCACCTACTCGTATGCGAT
>DASQYY010000107.1:0-7008 GCA_035638975.1 Gaiellales bacterium | reverse complement strand
GGCACGACGGTCCCTCGCCTCGTCTCGAAGGAGCTCACGCGGCGGGGCTGGGAGGTGACCGTCTTCCACGCGGCCGTCCGGCACACCGAGTCGCGCCGGCCCTACGAGGTGCTCGAGTGGGAGGAGGATGACGTGCGTCTGATCGGCGTGCACAACCGCCCGCACGGCCTGTTCGACCTCGGCAACCCGCAGCGTGAGATCGACGATCCGCCGATCACCGCGGCGTTCGCCGAGGCCCTCGACCGGCATCGGCCCGACGTCGTCCACGTCCACAACCTGCACAACCTGGGCGCGGCCCTGCTGGACGAGATCGCCGAACGCGGCATCCCGGCTCACTTCTCCACCCACAACTACTGGCCGATCTGCCCGCGCGCCTACCTCTACACCGAGCGGCTGGAGCTGTGCCACGGGCCCGGCGACGGCACCGCCTGCGCCGCGTGTGTCGGCAGTGCCGACCGGCGCGGGCACCGGCAGCGCCTGACCGAGATCCGCAGCCGCTTCGAGCGCGGCCTGACCTCGATCCTGGCGGTGTCGGAGGCGATGAAGCGGACGCTCGTCACCAACGGCTATCCGGAGGAGATGATCGACGTGGTGCGCCAGGCGATGCCCCAGGAGCAGGTGATCTGGGACGCGCTCGGCGCCGCGCGCCAGCCGGGGAGGAGGGGCGAGGCGCTGACCGTGGGCTTCTTCGGGTCGGCCTATCCGCACAAGGGGCCCAGCCTGCTGGTCGAGGCGGCGCAGCGCTGCGCCGCCGAGGTACGGGTGCAGATCCACGGCGACGCGCCCGAAGCCTTCGAGCAGCACCTGCGCTTGCTCGATCACCGCGGGGTGGTCGAGCTCTGCGGCGCCTTCTCGCACGAGCAGCTGATCGAGCGGCTGGCAGGGGTGGACGTCGCGGTTGTCCCGTCGCTCTGGTGGGACTGCGCGCCGCTCGTCGTCTCCGAGTGCATGGCCGGCGGGGTGCCGGTGCTCGCCTCGCGGATGGGCGGCATTCCCGACTTCGTCCGCGACGGCGTCGACGGCCTGCTGTTCGACGGCCGGGACGCGGGCGACCTGGCGGCGGTGCTCGACCGGCTGGCGTCCGAGCCTGGCCTGCTCGAGCGCCTGCAGGCCGGGATCGAGCCGCCGCGCGAGTTCGCCGCGTACGTCGACGAGCTGGAGCGGATCTACCGCGGAGAGCGGCCGGCGCCGGCGACGAGCCCGGGAGCGCCGGTCACCGTTCGGTGGCGTGGAGATCAGCTGCGCAAGACCAGCCTGGCGGGCATCAACCGCGAGGTGTGCGCCCGGCTGGGCGAGGATCCGCGGTTCGCGGTCGAACGGGTGCTCCGCAACGGGGAGTCGCTCGACCCGGCGCTGCAGCACCCCGCCGAGGTCGAGGTGCGCCATCAGTGGCCGTACGACTTCGGCCCGTCATCCGCACGCCTGGCCGTGATCCAACCCTGGGAGTTCGGCGCCATACCGCAGGAGTGGGTGGAGCCGATCCGCGGAAACGTCGACGAGATCTGGGTGCCGAGCGAATACGTCCGGCAGATGTACGTCTCCGGCGGCGTCGATCCCGCCCGCATCCAGGTGGTGCCGAACGGCGTCGACCTGCAGCTGTTCCGACCGGACGGCCCGAAGCTGCCGCTGGACACCCCGCCCGGCACGCGGTTCCTGTTCGTCGGCGGCCTGATCGAGCGAAAGGGGCCCGACCTGCTGCTCGCCGCCTACCTCGACGCGTTTCAGGGCCGGGACGACGTCACGCTCGTCATCAAGGACTTCGGCGCGGACACGATCTATCCCGGCGCCGACCGGACGCGCCTCGAGCAGTACGCGCGCGAGCTCACCTTGCCGCGCATCGTCTACCTGCACGGCGATCTGGCCGACGACGAGATGGCCGCGCTGTACCGCTCCTGCGACGTGATGCTGCTCCCCTACCGGGGCGAGGGCTTCTGCATGCCCGCGCTGGAGGCGATGGCCAGCGGGCTCCCGGTGATCGTGCCGGCAGGCGGACCGACCGACGAGTTCATCCCCGATGCCGCATGCTGGCGGGTGCCCGCGCGGCGTGCCTACAAGGCCGTGAACCGGGTGGACGAGTGGGTCACGGCGAGCACGCCCTTCATGCTCGAGCCCGACGTGGCGGCCATGCGCGACCTGCTGATCGAGGCGGACCGCGACGCCGCCGGACGGCGGGCACGGGGCGATGCCGCAATCGCAGCGGCGGCGGCGTTCGGCTGGGATGCGATCGCGCGCCGATACGCCGAGCGGCTGAGCGCGATCGCCGCCGCCCCGCCGCGGTCGGCCAGGCCCGACGTCGTGCCGTTCCGGCTCGAGGGGAACGCGGGGGCGCGGCTGCTCGCGACGCCCGCGTGGCGAGGTGCTGACCGCCTCGGCGAGCTGCTGGCGGCGTGGGCGTCGGCGACGAACCCCGGCGACGACGCCTGCCTGTACCTGCTCGCGGATCGCCGGGTGCACGGCGGCGGCGCGGAGCTCGCGGAGCGCGTGATGGCGGCCGCCGCGGCAGCCGGCGCTGATCTCGACGCGGGCGCGGACGTGACGATCGTGGTGCAGCCCTACCAGCCGGGCCTCGAGGCGTCGGTACACGCCGCCGCAAACGGCTTCGTGCGGCTGCACGGTGCCGACGCCGGCGGCGCACGCCTCGCAGCGGCAGCTGGGAACCCGGTGCTGGATCCGGTGCAGAACTCGCTTGCGCAGTGGATGGCCGGCCGGCGGCGAGCCGCGGCCTGACCGCTTACCGGCAGCGGAGCTTCCCGCCGCGGTGAAGCATGCGCAGCGTGGCCGCGGGCCTCACAGGCGGTGCGGCGCGCGGCTCAGCCGCCGGGCTTCTTCTTGGTGCTCTTCGCCGCGGATGCGGCGGCGGCTTGGCCGGCGGCGACACCAGCGGCGTATCCGGCGTTGTAGCCGGCGGTGTGGCCCTTCTGGTAGCCGGCCTTCCGGCCCTTGATCAGCCCCGCCACCATGCCATCGTGGTGGCCCTGCTTGTACCCCACGTCGTGGCCGGTGGTCTTGCCCTTGAGCACGCCGGCGGCGTATCCCGCATCATGACCCTGCTGATAGGCGAGCCGCTTGGCGACGACCAGCTGCTCTTGCGATATGCCGGATCCGCCCTGGATCGTGAAGGCTGCCAGCCCGACGACCATCGCCATCATGGCGGCCAGGCCGAGCGCAAGCAGGAGCGCCGCGAGGCTGAAGCGCGGCAGCGTCACCGGAAGGCTGCGTGAGGTCGAGCTCGAGTCCATAGGGATCCTCGAGCGTCCTTAGCCCTCGGTGACGAATCTCCTTCCGAGCGCTGCAATTCGTGCCAGCGACTCATCGCGGCCGAGCAGCTCCAGGCTCTCGAACAGGCCGGGGGCGACGGTATGGCCCGAGATCGCCACGCGCACGGGCCCAAACAGCACGCGCGGCTTGAGCCCCGTCTCCTCGCAGGCGGCCCGCAGCGCCTCCTCGATGGATGCCGCGTTCCAGTCGGTAACGCCCTCCAGCGCGGCACGGGCAGACTCCAGCGCGCGCGGCGCATCCGGGTCGTCGACCACCCGGCGAACGGCCTCCTCGTCGTACTCGACCGGGCCGAACAGGAATCCCGCGAAGGCCTCGAACTGCGACAGCTCACGGAGCTTCTCCTGCACGATCGGGGCCACCTCGGCGACGCGCTCCGCCTGCGCCGCCAGCGGCGAGCCCTCCAGGTCGAGGTACCGCTGGAGCTCCGCGGCGAAGCGTCCGGGGGTGAGCAGGCGGAGGTGCTCGCCGTTCAGCCACTGCAGCTTCGCCTCGTCGAACACGCCCGGGCTCGGGTTGACGCGCTCGATCGAGAAGCGCTCGACCAACTGCTCGCGCGTCATCACCGTCGTCCTGTCGTCGAAGCTCCAGCCGATCAGCGCGAGGTAGTTGACGACCGCATCGGGGAGGTACCCGCGATCCCGGTACTCCTCGACCGACACGGCGCCGTGCCGCTTCGAGAGCTTCTTCTTGTCGGGGCCGAGGATCATCGGCAGGTGGCCGAACCGCGGCTCGGTGGCCCCCATCGCCCGGTAGACGGCCAGCTGGCGAGGCGTCGAGGAGAGCAGGTCCTCCCCGCGCAGCACATGCGTGATCGAGGCGGCGATGTCGTCCAGCGGGTTCGCGAACTGGTACGTCGGCGTCCGGTCCGACCGGAGGATGATGAAGTCGCCCTGCAGTGCGTTGTCCCAGCGAACAACGCCGCGGATGACATCCTCGATGACGGTCTCGCCGGCGGGGTCGAAGATGAGCCTGATGGCCGGCTTCCTCCCCTCCTCCTCGAACTTCCGCCGCTCGGCCTCGGTGAGACGGCGGCAGCGACCGGAGTACGTGAGCGGCAGGCCCTGCTTCTGGCGCTCGCTGCGCTCGGCCTCGAGCTCCTCGGCGGTGCAGTAGCAGGGGTACGCCCTCCCGTCGGCGACAAGGCGCTCGGCGGTGGCGGCGTAGTGATCCATGCGCTCCGTCTGGCGGGTCGGGCCCTCGTCCCAGTCGATGCCCAGCCACTCGAGCACGCGCAACGCCTGATCGATCGCCTCGGGCGTGGAGCGGGCACGGTCGGTGTCCTCGAAGCGGAGGACGAGCACGCCGCCGGTGTGACGTGCGTAGAGCCAGTTGTAGAGCGCCGTTCGGGCGCTGCCGACATGGAGCAGCCCGGTGGGAGAGGGCGGGAAGCGTACGCGGACGGCCTCGCTCGGCATCGCCGGATGGTACAGAGCGGGCTCGACCGGCCGCGGTGCAGGCGCAGCCGCGAGCCGACGAATGCGGATCCAATGCGCGCAGGCAGCGGTGGCCCGATGGTCGTATGATCGCCGCAGGCGACCGGGCGGCACGGGGCCGCCTCCGCCGCGACACCAGGGAGGCGTCATGCACGCGACCATCCGCAGCTACACGGACCCGAACCTGGCAGACCTCCTCGCCAGCAACCGGGATGAGGTGGAGGAGGTGATCCGCGGGATACCGGGCGTCCGCAGCTACACCCTGATGCGCACGCAGGACGGATGCGCGGCGATCACGGTCGGCGACGACGAGAAGGCGACCAGGGCCACTACCGACGCCGCCGCGGAGTACCTCCGCCGGAAGTCTCCCTCCACCCCGCCGCCCGCCCTCCTGAACGGCGACGTGATCGTCCAGCTGGGCGCGGGCATCACCGTCTGAGCAGTGGCGCAGTGGCGGCGGGCGCGAGCCGGCCCGGTGCGGTCGTCCGCTCGAGCCCGCCGCCTACACTGCTCTCCATGCTGCTCGGCGCGCACGTCTCCAGCACCGGTGGGATCGACACCGCCATCGATCGCGGTGAGGCGATCGGCTGCCGCTCGATCCAGATCTTCAGCCAGAGCACCCGCATGTGGCGGCAGACCAACCACACGCCGGAGGCGATCGCGCGGTTCCGTGAGCGCCGGCCGCAGGCCGGCATCGACGCCGTCGTCATCCATGCCACCTACCTGATCAACCTGGCTGCGACCGACGACGCCGTCTACGGCAAGTCCGTCGCGGCGCTGTCCCACACGGTCGGCGTCGGCGAGCGGATCGGCGCGGACGGGGTCGTGTTCCACGTCGGCAGCCACCTCGGCCGCGGCCTGGATGCGGCGCTGCACCAGATCGTGCCGGCCCTGCAGGTCGTGCTCGGCGACCGGGCGGACGACGGCCCGTGGCTGCTGCTCGAAAACAGCGCCGGGCATCAGGGGACGATCGGCGTAACGATCGAGGAGCTGGCCCTGATCATCGACGATCTCGGCCGCCCGGAGGGCGTCGGTATCTGCCTCGACACGTGCCACCTGTTCGCGTCGGGCATCGACATCACGACGCCGGACGGCGTCGACGCGCTGCTCACCGAGGTCGATGAGCGCATAGGGCTCGACCGGCTGCGGTGCCTGCACGTGAACGACTCGAAGCTGCCGTTCGGCTCGAATCGAGACCGCCACGCGAACGTCGGCATGGGTGAGATCGGCGACGGTCTTGCGGTGATGCTGGGCCATCCCCGGCTCCAGCAGCTGCCGGCGATCGCGGAGACGCCAGGCCCGGACAACCGCGGGCCGGACCCGGCGGAGATGCAGCGCCTCGAGGGCCTTCACCAGGCGGGGCTGAAGCTGTGGCAGTCGGTGACGTCCTCGACATAGGCGCGTCCCGGCCGCTGCCGGCCTCCGAGCTCGAGGTGCGCTTCAGCCGGGCCGGCGGGCCGGGCGGCCAGCACGTGAACACGTCGAGCACACGCGTCGAGCTGGTGTTCGACCTGGCGGCGTCGCCGACGCTGACGGAGGACGAGCGCGAGCGCGCGACCCGGCGCCTCCGCTCACGGCTCGACGCCGAGGGCCGCCTGCGGGTCGTGGCCCAGGACGAGCGGAGCCAGCTGCGCAACCGCGAGCTGGCCACGAAACGGTTCACGGAGCTGATGCGCCGGGCGCTGGCACCGCCCTCCCCGCCGCGTCGCCCCACGCGCCCCACGAAGTCCGCCACGGCGAGGCGGATCGCCAGGAAGCGGCAGGCCGGCGAGACCAAGCGGCTGCGGCGCCCGCCGGATCCGGGCGACTGACGCCACACGGCTGATTCCGCATCGCCGCAACGACGTGCGGGGACTGGTGTGGGAGACTGGCTCGGGTGTACGAGCGGTTCACTGAGCGTGCCCAGCAGGTCGTCGTTCATGCGCACGAGGAGGCGCGCGCGCTCAGGCACAACTACATCGGCACGGAGCACATGCTGCTCGGCCTGCTTCGCGGGGAGGAGGGCATTGCGGTGCACGTCCTCGAGTCGCTCGACATCACCATCGAGGATGTCCGCGCCTTGGTCGCACACTTCGTCGGTCAGGGAGACGAGGTGGCCAACGGCCAGATCCCGTTCACACCGCGGGCCAAGAAGGTGCTCGAGCTTGCGCTGCGCGAGGCGCTCTCGCTTGACCACAACTACGTCGGCACCGAGCACATCTTGCTCAGCCTCGCTCGCGTGAACGACGGCCTCGCTGGGCGGATCCTGCTGGAGTTCGACATCACCGCCGAACAAATCCGTAACGAGGTCGTGCGG
>DASQYY010000106.1:0-13919 GCA_035638975.1 Gaiellales bacterium | reverse complement strand
ACGACGACCTTCGACGGCCTCCGCGGGTGCGTCCTCGGACTGGCGAAGGACGGCATCGACATCAACCGCTTCAAGGGCCTCGGCGAGATGAACGCCGACCAGCTCTGGGACACCACGATGAACCCGGCGACGCGCACGCTGCAGCGCGTGACGATGGAGGACGCGCAGGCCGCCGACGAGCTGTTCACGCTGCTGATGGGCGACCGCGTCGAGCCGCGCCGCGACTTCATCGAGCGGAACGCCTCCGACGTGAAGTTCTTGGACATCTGATGGCCAAGGGTTTCGGCGTACCACGAGCAGGAGCCGTGAGGTGAGGCGCGCATGAGCATGGAGACGCTCGGGGACGGGCGAATCGAACAGCGGGAGCTGGCCGAGGAGATGCGGACCAGCTACCTCGATTACGCGATGAGCGTGATCGTGGGGCGGGCGCTGCCGGACGTGCGCGATGGGCTGAAGCCCGTGCACCGGCGGGTGCTGTTCTCGATGAACGAGAGCGGCCTCCAGCCGTCCCGGCCCTACTCGAAATGTGCGGCGGTCGTCGGCGACGTGCTCGGCAAGTACCACCCGCACGGCGACTCGGCTGCCTACGACGCGCTCGTGCGCATGGCGCAGTGGTTCTCGCTGCGCTACCCGCTCGTCGACGGCCAGGGCAACTTCGGCAACCAGGACGGCTACTCCGCTGCGGCCATGCGCTACACCGAGTGCCGGCTCTCCCCGCTGGCGGTGGAGATGCTGCGCGACATCGACGCCGACACCGTCGACTTCATGCCCAACTACGACGAGCGCCGCCGGGAGCCGGTCGTTCTCCCCGCGCGGTTCCCGAACCTCCTGGTCAACGGCTCGTCGGGGATCGCGGTCGGAATGGCCACGAACATCCCGCCCCACAACCTGGGCGAGACCATCGACGCGGCGATCGAGCTGATGACCAACCCGGACGCCACCGTCGAGGACCTGATGAAGCACATCAAGGGCCCGGACTTCCCCACGGCCGGCTCGATCATGGGCGTGAGCGGGATCCGCGAGGCCTACGAGACGGGCCGCGGCCGGGTGGTGATGCGGGCGAAGGTGCATACCGAGGACGTCCGTGGTGGCAAGACGGCGCTGATCGTCACCGAGCTGCCCTACATGGTGCGCAAGGGCGGGGACGAGGGTGTCATCCAGAAGATCGCGGAGCTGGTCGACTCGAAGGTGCTGAACGAGATCTCGGCCCTGAACGACGAGAGTGACCGCACCGGCATGCGCATCTACATCGAGCTGAAGCGCGATGCCATCCCTAAGGTCGTCCTCAACAAGCTCTACAAGCACACGCCGCTGCAGACCACCTTCGGTGTGAACATGGTCGCCCTGGTGGACGGGGTCAACCCGCGGACGCTCTCCCTCAAGCAGATGCTCTACCACTACATCGAGCATCAGAAGGAGGTCGTCACCCGGCGCACCAAGTTCGAGCTCGACCGCGCGGAGCGCCGCGCGCACGTGCTCGAGGGCTACCTGATCGCGCTCGACCACCTGGATGAGGTGATCGCGCTGATCCGTGCGGCGGAGGACACCGAGACCGCGCGCAACGGCCTGATGGAGCGCTTCGGCCTCACCGAGATCCAGGCGCAGGCCATCCTCGAGCTGCGCCTCCGCGCCCTCACCGGCCTCGCCCGCAAGGAGATCAAGAACGAGCACGCCGACCTGCTTGAGCGAATCGCTGAGCTTCGCGCCATTCTCGCCGACGAGGAGCGGCTGATGAACGTGATCCGCGAGGAGCTGCAGGAGATCAGGGAGCGGTTCGCGGATCCCCGGCGGACCGAGATCATCGCGGCGGAGGGCGAGATCGACCTCGAGCAGCTCATTGCCGAAGAGGACATGGTCATCTCCATAACGGCAAGCGGGTACATCAAGCGCCTGCCGATCAGCACCTATCGCACGCAGGGGCGTGGCGGCATCGGCGTGATGGGCATGGACACGAAGGAGGGCGACTACATCGAGCACCTCTTCGTGGCCTCGACGCACGACTACCTGCTGTTCTTCACCACCGTCGGCAAGGTCTACCGGGTGAAGGTGCACGAGCTTCCGCTGGGCACCCGCCAATCGAAGGGCCGTGCGCTCGTCAACGTGCTGCCGTTGCGCCAGGACGAGAAGGTCAAGGCCGTGATCGACACCCGCACCTACAGCGAGGGCAAGTACCTGCTGTTCGCGACGCGAAACGGGGTCGTGAAGAAGACCGAGTTCAAGTCGTACGACACGGTGCTGAAGGCCGATGGCATCATCGCCCTCAAGGTGCGTGAGGGGGACGAGCTGGTCGGCGTCCGTCTGACGGACGGCGAGGACGACGTCCTGCTCGTCTCGCGCAACGGGTCGGCCGTCCGCTTCTCGGAGCGGGATGTGCGGCCCATGGGTCGCGACACGAGCGGCGTCCAGGGCATGAAGCTCCGGCCCGGCGACGAGGTGATCGCGGTCGAGATCGCGCGCGATGACCAGGACCTGCTGGTCGTGACCGAGAACGGCTTTGGCAAGCGTACGCGCGTCGAGGAGTATCCGGCCAAGGGCCGCGGCACCATGGGGGTTCTCACGGTGCGCTACACGGAGTCGCGCGGCCGCCTGGCCGGCGCGATGATCGTCAAGGACGGCTACGACCTGATGCTGATCAGCCAGGACGGCACCGTGATCCGCACCGCGGCCGATGGCATCTCACGCATGGGCCGCGCCACGCAGGGCGTGCGCGTCATGAACCTGCGCGAGGGCGACCGGGTGTCGGCGATCGCGCGGGTGACCGAGCCGTCCGGCGCGACCGCCGCGAACGGCTCCGAGGCCGAGCCCGCGCCGCCGGACGGCGAGGATCCGGGCATTTCGGATGGGTCGGACGGGGCCGGCGAGGGCGCCCCCGACGCGACCGATTAACGGCGCTCCCGGAAATTCCTTCCAATCCTGGCAGGAATTGGGTTCAGTAAGAGGAACAAAACGGTCGATACCGCTTTCTGCAGCGCCAAGACCCGCCAGAGAGGGGACAGCGATGAGACAAGTCGACCTGTTGGAGCCCGTGGACATCACCGCGCGGCTGCCCCAGCTCGAGCTCTACCTGAGCCAGGTGTGCAGCGTCGCCGGCATCTCCAAGATGCAGCTGGACTACTGGACGACGAAAGCGGAGATCCCGACCAAGGGCCGCAAGCAGCGTGTGTACGACATGGAGTCGGTGGAGATGGTGATGCTGATCAAGCAGGCCAAGGACAAGGGCCTGAACCTCGGTGCCGCCATCGCCGCAGCGCGTGAGTTCCAGGCCGCGAAGGCCGAGCGCGCGCAGCTCGCCTCGTAGATCTCAGCCGACCCCGGACAGCTCCCCCGCAGCGCGGGCGGGGTCGACCACGTTCACCCAGATCCCGGCACCGATCTCGATCGACGCCTGCACCGTCAGGCGCGGCAGCAGCTCGATGTGCCAGTGGAACGGCCCATCCGACCCTCCCGGCTGCTCGTGGAGGATGGCATTCCATGCCAGCTCATCGCCGAGCAGCGCCCGCAGGCGGGAGACGGCGTCCTGCAGCGCCCGGGCCACCGGGGCGTCGAGCGGCGACCGCTCCTCGTGCGCCCGCGGCGCGATCCAGGTCTCGTACGGCAGCCGGCTCCACGGTGGTGCGAACGTCACCAGCCCGTCGCGCTCGGCGATGACGTGCTCGTGAGGACCGCACAGCGCGCATCGGCCGGCCGACGCGAATGCCTCCTGCTCGCGTGCCACGACCGGCGGCGTCGCGCCGAACGGCACCACCTGCGAGTGCGAGTGGTCGAGCGACGCGCCGGCAGCCGGCCCCTCGTTGATCACGATCAGCACGCATGCTGCTCCCGCCGCCTCGTGCGCAGCCCGGCGCCGCCGCCAGGCCTCGGGCACCAGCTCCCACACGCCCGGATCGACATCTGCGACCGACAGGACGTGGTCGGGACCGTGCACGACCACCTCGTGCCCGGGAAAGGCCGGGTACTTGTTCGGCACCACGCGCACCGCCCAGCCGGGCGTATCGGGCATGCCATCCGCCCGGCCGAGCGCCTCCACCTCGGGCGGGGTCAGCGCCTCATGGCCCGCGCAGAACGGGCAGGTCGAGGCGTCGGCGATCCGCGTCGTCCGGCCGATCGCGCCGGGGCGGCCCGCCCTGCCCGGCACGATCAGCACCGTCTCGCCGCTGATCGGGCTTTGCCGGAGGTCAAGGCCGCCCTGGTTCACGGCCGCCCCTGCGCTTCCTCGACCGCCTCGACGCGCTCGACCTCGGCCGACGTCATGGCGCGGCCCGCGATCACCAGCCGGCCCTCCGCATCGACCCCCTCGGCGATGCCGGCCGGCCCGCCCGCCAGGCTCACCATCCGCCCGCGCAGCTCGTCGCGCCGAAGCCCCGTGAACCCGTCCCGCTCGAAGGCGTCGTAGCGCCGCTCCAGCTCGGCCAGCACATCGGCGAGCAGGGCGGCCCGGTCGACCCGCCCGCCCGTGATCAGCCGCAGCGACGTGGGTGGCACGCGGGCATCGGCGGGAAGCTGCTCGGCGGTCATCGTGGCGTTGATGCCCACTCCCAGCACCAGCGTCCCCTCCTTCAGCTCCGGAAGCACGCCGGCCAGCTTGCGGCCGTCGACGATGACGTCGTTCGGCCACCGGACGAGCGCCGCCGGGTGGCATGCCGTTGCCACCGCCTCGGCGGCGACCAGCGAGAAGGCGGAGAGCCGGTCGGGTGGCGTGCGCGGCGCCAGGGAGAGGGAGAACAGCAGCGCGGCGCCCGGCGGAGCAACCCAGCTGCGCCCGCGCCGTCCGCGCCCGGCCGTCTGGTGATCGGTTGCCGCGACGCCGCCGTGCGGCAGTCCCCGCGCCAGCTCCTGGGTGGACGCGCACTCGTCCCGCCAGACGTACGGATGCCCGAAGCGTCCGCGGAGCCGGAGCTCGACCTGCTCGGGGAGCAAGGGCATTCCATAGAATACGCCGCTGATGTTCTCGCAACCCAAACGCGCGGCAGCCCGTCTGACCCTGCGAGAACGGGTGCGCGACGAGTCGGCCCATGCCGTGCTCTCGGATGTGGTGCTGGCCGTGCGGGCCAAGGACGGCGATCGAGCCGCCCTCGAGACCCTGGTGCATCGCCACGAGCCGCGGGTGCGACGGCTCGCGTCGTACCTGCTCGACGATCCGCAGGACGCGGAGGATGCCGCCCAGGAGGCGCTTGCGAAGGTGCTGACCCGAATCGACCAGTTCCGTGGCGAGTCACGGTTCGCCACCTGGCTCTACAGCCTGGTCGCCAACACGTGCCGCGATCTGGGCGAGCGTCAGCGCCGCCGCCGCCACCAGCCGCTGGAGACGGCCCCCGAGGTCGTGTCGGTCGACGGCCCGCACGATCTGGCGTGCCAGCGTGAGCAGCGAGCGATGCTGGCTCGCGAGATGGGCGGCCTGTCCACCGACCAGCGGCACGTGATGGTGATGAAGGACGTCCTGGCGCTGTCCTATGAGGAGATCGCCGAGGTGCTGGACATGCCCGTCGGCACCGTCAAGTGCCACGCGCATCGCGGGCGTGCCCGTATGCGCCGGGCGCTGGGCCCGTCGGCCGAGGCGGTCACCGCGTGACGCATATCGCCCTGCCGCTCGACCGGGCCGGCATCGAGGCGATCATCCCCCACCGCGAGCCATTCCTCCTGGTGGACGAGATCGTCGAGCTGGTACCTGGCGATCACGCCGTCGGCCGCTATCACGTGTCGGAGGATGCCTGGTACCTGCGCGGCCACTTCCCCGGCCGTCCGATCATGCCCGGCGTGCTCCAGGTTGAGGCGCTGGCGCAGGTTGGGGCCGTCTGCGGCCTGTCCGCACCGGGGTTCGCGGGCCGGCTGGCGCTCTTCGCCGGCATCGACGACGTGCGCTTCAAGCGGATCGTGACCCCCGGAGACACGCTGACGCTCGAGTGCCGGATCACGCGGCTGCGCGGCCCGATCGGCAAGGCGGACGCCACGGCCTCCGTCGGGGAGGAGCTGGCCTGTCGTGCGGCGCTGACGTTCGCGCTCCCGGAGCCGGAGGCGTGATCGCGGCCTGCCGCGACGGCGTCGTGGTGCTCGGCATCGGATCGCATGTGCCGGATCGGGTGCTGACGAACGACGAGATCGCGACGATGGTGGAAACGAGCGACGAGTGGATCGCGCAGCGCACCGGCATCCACGAGCGGCGTATCGCTGCCCCTGGCGACTCGTCGGCGAGCCTCGGGGCGGAGGCGGCCCGGCTCGCTCTGGCCAGCGCTGGGGTGGGAGCTGACGAGCTCGACCTGATCGTGGCGGCGACCGCCAGCCCCGACTACTACTTCCCGGCCACGGCCTCGCTGATCGGGAACACCATCGGCGCGGTGGACGTCGCGGGGTACGACCTGTCGGCGGCTTGCACCGGCTTCATCTACGCCCTGGCGCAGGGGTATGCGCAGATTGCCTCCGGCCTCGCCGACACCGTCCTGGTCGTCGGCACCGAGGTGTTCTCGCGCCTGCTCGACTGGCGCGACCGCTCGACCTGCATCCTGTTCGGCGACGGGGCGGGCGCGGTCGTGCTCGGCCGGTCGGAGGGGCCTGGCGGGCTTCGCGGCTTCGAGATGGGCTCCGACGGCAGCGGCGGCCCGCTGCTGTCCGTTGCTGCAGCAGGCAACGCCGCCTTCGGTGACGAGGGCCCGTACGTGAAGATGAACGGCCCCGAGGTGTACAAGTTCGCGACGCGGGTGGTGGTCGAGTCGGCGGAGCGCTGCCTCCACGCGGCCGGCATGACCATCGCGGAGGTCGACCTGTTCATCCCGCACCAGGCGAACAGGCGGATCATCGATCACGCGGCGCGGCGCCTGGGCATCGACGAGGGGAAGGTGTTCTCGAACGTGGACAGGTACGGAAACACGTCGGCCGGCTCGATCCCGATCGGCCTGGACGAGGCCTGGCGGCAGGGTCGCATCGACCGCGGCGACATCGTGCTCATGGTCGGCTTCGGGGGCGGGCTGGCATGGGGATCGGCGCTGCTCGAGTGGACGAAGGAGCGGGCATGACCCGGGTCGCCTTCTGTTTCCCCGGCCAGGGCAGCCAGCGCGTCGGCATGGCGCGCGACCTGGCCGCCGAGGTGCCCGCTGCCGCGGCCGTATTCGAGGAGGCCAACGACCTGCTCGGCTTCGACGTCCGCGCCGTCAGCTTCGACGGCCCTATGGAGGAGCTTTCGCGCACGGAGGTGACACAGCCCGCGCTGGTGGCGGCGTCGATCGCGACGCTGCGCGCGGTCGAGGACCGCACGGGCGTGGTTCCGAGCGTGGTTGTCGGCCACAGCGTCGGCGAGTACGCGGCGCTCGCCGCAGCGCGGGCTGCATCGGCCGGCGATCTGCTGCGGCTGGTGGCCGAGCGCGGGCGGATCAGCGCCGAGGCCGCGACCGGCGGTGGCATGGCTGCCGTGCTGAAGCTGGACGACGCCGAGGTCGAGCGGTTGTGCGCCGCGCGCGACGACGTGTGGCCGGCCAACTACAACTGTCCCGGTCAGGTGGTCATCTCCGGGCGTGACGAGGGGATCGAGGCCGTGGGTGAGGAGGCGCGTGCGGTCGGCGGCAAGGTGATCCGCCTGCCGGTGGCCGGTGCGTTCCACAGCCCGCTGATGGCCGGCGCGGCGGAGGCGTTCCGGGGCGCGGTGCGTGCCGTCCAGTTCGCCGAGATGCAGGTTTCGTTCATGAGCACCGTCACGAGTGCGCTCGAGACCGCCGATCGCGTGCCCGGCCTCCTGGTCGAGCAGCTGACCGCGCCCGTCAGGTTCACCCAGGCCGTGCAGGCGCTCGTTGCCACCGGCGTCGACACGTTCGTCGAAGTCGGGCCCGGCGGCGTGCTGACCGGCCTCGTCAAGCGAATCGACGGATCGGTGCGGACGCTGGCGGTGTCCGACCCGACCGACCTGGAAGCACTTGCGGAGGTGATGGTCGATGCCTGAGCTGGATGGGAGGATCGCCCTGGTGACCGGTGGGTCGCGGGGGATCGGAGCCGCGATCTGCGCCGAGCTCGGCGCTGCCGGCGCCACCGTCGTCGTCAACTACGTCCGTGACGAGTCCGCCGCGGCGGCGGTGTCTGCTCGCGTGCGCGATGCCGGCGGCCGCGCCGAGGCCGTGCAGGGCGACGTGTCCACCGCCGAGGGTGCGGCCGCGCTGGTGTCCCGGGTCGAGTCCGAGGTGGGGCCAATCGACATCCTCGTGAACAACGCGGGCATCACACGAGACGACCTGATCATGCGGCTGTCGGAGGACGACTGGCGTATGGTCATCGACACCAACCTGGGCGGGGCGTTCTTCACGTGCCGGGCGCTCTCGAGGCCGATGCTGAAGCGCCGCGCCGGAGCGATCGTCAACATCAGCTCCATCGTTGGCGTGCATGGCAACGCCGGGCAGACGAACTACGCCGCGTCGAAGGCCGGGCTGATCGGCCTGACCAAGTCGCTTGCGAAGGAGCTGGGTGGCCGCGGGATCCGTGTGAACGCGATCGCACCCGGGTACATCGCGACGGAGCTGACCGATGCGTTGCCCGAGGAGGCGCGCACCGCGATCCTCGGAAACACCCCGCTCGGTCGGCTGGGAGAGCCGGACGATGTCGCGCGGGCGGTACGGTTCCTTGTATCAGACGCTGCCGGGTTCATCACCGGCGACGTGCTGGCGGTCGATGGAGGGCTAGGCATATGAGTGAGCATGAGGGCCGTCGCCGGGTCGTGATCACCGGCGTGGGCGCGGTCACGCCGTGCGGCCTGGACGTGGACGAGAGTTGGCGCAACATTCGCGAGGGCAGGTCGGGCGTGTCCATCGTGGAGGGCTTCGAGGGGCACGTCAAGATCGCCGCTCAGGTCAAGGGGTTTCAGCCCGACCAGTACATGGACCACCGCTCGGTGCGAAAGACCGACCGGTTCGCCCACTTCGCCGTCGCCGCTGCCACCATGGCCGTGGCCGACGCGGACATCGACATCAGCGCGGACGCCGAGCGCATCGGGTGCTCGGTCGGAACTGGAATCGGCGGGCTGGCGACCGAGGAGGTCGCCCACCGCAAGCTGTTCGAGGCCGGGCCCGACCGCCTCAATCCCTTCTGGGTGACGGCCCTGATCCCGAACATGGCCGCGGCCGAGATCTCGATGGCGCTTGGGACGAGGGGCCCGCTCACCACCGAGTGCACCGCGTGCGCCGCGTCGGCCATGTCGATCGGAAACGCGGTGCTCTACATCCGGGCCGGCATGGCCGACGCGATGCTGGCCGGTGGCGTCGAGGCGCCCATCCTGCCGCTCGGCCTGGGCGGGTTCGGCACCATGCGGGCGCTGTCCCGGCGAAACGACGACCCAGAGGGGGCGAGCCGCCCGTTCGACCTCGGCCGCGACGGGTTCGTGCTGGCCGAGGGCGGCGCCGTGCTCGTCCTCGAGGAGCTGGGACGCGCACAGGCGCGCGGTGCCCACATCTACGCCGAGATCCTCGGCTACGGCATGTCGTCGGACTCCCACCACGTCACCGAGCCGGACCCGGTCGGCGAGAACCCGGCCCGGGCGATGCGCAATGCGCTGGACGACGCGGGCGTCACACCGGAGATGCTGGGATACGTCAATGCGCACGGCACGTCGACGCCGGCCGGCGACTCCGCCGAGACGCGCGCGCTGAAGCTGGCACTCGGCGAGGCGACGGCTCGCAAGGTGCCGATCTCCTCGACCAAGAGCGAGACCGGCCACATGCTCGGAGCTGCGGGCGCCCTGGAGACGATCATCACCATCCTCGCCATGCGCGACTCGTTCCTGCCGCCGACCATCAACCAGACCGACCCCGACCCGGAGTGCGATCTGGACTACATCCCAAACACCGGGCGCGAGGCCGACGTCGAGTATGCACTGACCAACTCGTTCGGCTTCGGTGGGCACAATGCGGTGCTCGTGCTGCGGCGCTGGGATGGTGACGGCACCGCCGGCTGAGCCGCAACCATCGCCCCCGGCGGGGCGTCCCACGAGGAAGCGCGTGGCCAAGGAGATCAGCGTTGACATCAGCCCGGTTGGTGAGCCGGCCGAGCAGGCCGAGGCTCCGACCACGCCCGCGCGCAACACCTGCCCGCGCTGCGACTCGCACTACCGTGAGGACGAGATGGTGGCCAACCTCCGCGTCTGCGTCCACTGCGGGTACCACTTCCCCGTGACGGCCCGCGAGCGGATCGTCCAGCTGGTGGATGAGGGCACCTGGTCGGAGACGGCCCGCGACCTGGAGTCCGCCGATCCGCTCGAGTTCGTCGATTCCCGGCCCTATCCGGAGCGGATCGCCGAAGCCGAGCGCAAGACCGGCCTGCGCGACGCCGTGCTGGTGGGGACGGCCGAGATCGGCGAGCTGCCGGTCGCGCTCGCAGTGATGGATTTCACGTTCCTGGGCGGCAGCATGGGCTCCGTCGTCGGCGAGAAGGTGTTCCGCGCTGCGGAGCTCGCTGTCGAGCGCCGCATGCCCCTGGTGTCGGTCGCGTCCTCCGGCGGAGCTCGCATGCAGGAGGGCGTGCTCGCGCTCATGCAGATGGCCAAGACGGTGGCCGCCGTGGAGGAGCTGCGCGAGGCGGGCCGGCCGTTCATCTCGGTGCTCGCCCACCCGACCACCGGAGGCGTCGCGGCCAGCTTCGCCGCCCTCGGCGACGTCGTCATCGCCGAGCCGGGTGCGCTGCTCTCGTTCTCCGGCCCGCGCGTCGTGCGCCAGACCACCCGCGAGGACATCCCCGACGACTTCGGGCTGGCCGAGTCGAACTTCCGCCACGGCCACATCGACATGATCACGCCCCGCCCCGAGCTGCGCGACATGGTCGCACGGCTGGCCTGGCTGCTCGCCAACGGCGCGCCCTACCGGCGGACGCCGCTCCTGCCCGACCTGGGTGCGCCCCAGCGTGCGGTGGGCAGGCTGATCGGCGGCGCCCGCCGCCGGTTCACCGATCTCCTCCCCGACCGTGACGGCGACGGAACGGCTTAGGTTCCTGCGCCGTCGCGGCGGCGACGGCGACGCGTGGCACGCCGTCGAGCTGGCCCGCCACCAGGACCGGCCCTACACGCTCGACTACCTGAACCGGATCTGCGACGACTTCGTCGAGCTGCACGGCGACCGTGCCGAGGGCGACGACCCGGCGATCGTGGCCGGCATCGGCTCGTTCCGGGGGCAGACGGTGGCCTTCGTCGGCCATCAGAAGGGCCGTGATCTGAAGGAGCGCACCTACCGCAACTTCGGGATGCCCCGCCCCGAGGGCTACCGCAAGGCGATGCGGGTGTTCGAGCTCGCCGACCGGCTCGCCTTCCCTGTCGTCACCCTGATCGATACGCCCGGCGCGTATCCCGGGGTGGGCGCCGAGCAGCGGGGCCAGTCGGGCGCGATCGCCCGGTCGCAGCTAATGATGATGGGCCTGAACGTGCCCGTCGTCGCCTGTGTGATCGGCGAGGGCAGCTCAGGTGGGGCGCTTGCGATCGGGGTCGCCGACCGCGTGCTGATGCAGCAGCACACGATCTACACCGTCATCTCGCCGGAGGGGTGCGCCGCGATCCTGTGGAAGGACGCGGGGGAGGCCAAGCGGGCCGCTGCCGCGCTGCGCCCGACGGCGGAGGCTTGCCTCGCGCTCGGCGTGATCGACCAGATCGTGCCGGAGCCGGGGGGCGGGGCGCACCGCGATCACGGCAAGGCGGCCGAGCTGCTGGCCGACGCCATCGCCGCCGACCTCGAGTTCCTCGACACGCTGCCACCGGCCGAGCGCCGCCGGCTGCGGCGCCAGAAGTTCGAGCGGATGGGCGCGTTCGTCGAGTAGGGCGAGCCGGTGGCAGCGGCGACTGTGGATACGATCCCCCCGGTGATCCGCGGCCTCAACCGGTTCGAGACCCTGTCGGTCGGCGCCGCCGCTGTCATCGCCGCCGTGGCGGGCGCCCTCGATCTGGCGTCGGCTCCGAACACAGCGGTGTTTGTCGTCTCCGGCCTCGCGCTGGTGCTGCTGGCCTGGGTGGTGGGCGTCGCCACCGAGCAGCTGGGCGCGAGCACGGGGCCGAAGGTGGGGGGTGTGCTGAACGCGACCTTCGGCAATGCCGCCGAGCTGATCATCACCGTGTTCGCCATCCGGGAGGGACAGCTGGAGATCGCGACCGCCTCGATCACCGGCTCCATCCTCGGCAACACCCTGCTGGTGCTCGGCGCCTCCTTCCTGGTCGGCGGCCTGCGCAACGGCCTCCAGCGGTTCGACCGCCGGGTCGCGGGGATGAACGCCTCGATGCTCGCGCTCGCGGTGATCGGCCTCGGCATTCCCACCGTCTTCGGGCACGTCGGCAACCCGACGCATGTGCAGGCCATCTCCGACGTGACGGCCGGCATCCTGCTGCTTCTCTACGTCCTGATGCTCGTCTTCTACTTCCGCACACCGCAGGAGCACGGCGGCCGCGACAGCGGCCCGCACTGGCGTGGCCGGGTCGCGATGGCGCTGCTCCTGCTCTCGACGGCCGCCGTCGCCGTGGTGGCGGACGTGTTCGTGGGGACGCTCGCGCAGGTCGTCTCCGACCTCGGTATCTCCGCGGTGTTCCTCGGTCTCATCATCGTCCCCATCGTCGGCAACATCGCCGAGAACATCGTCGGCATCAAGCTCGCCTATGACGACGACATGGACTTCTCCATGCTCGTATCGCTCGGCTCGTCGCTCCAGATCGCGCTCGGCGTCGCGCCGCTGCTGGTGTTTCTCTCGCTGCTGACGCCGTACCACTTCGACCTGCTGTTCCCGACGCTGCAGGTGATCTCACTCGTCGCGGCTGTCTTCATCACGGCGCTGATCGCCGTCGACGGAGAATCGAACTGGCTGGAGGGCGCGCAGCTGATGGCGGTCTACGGCATCATCGCCACGGCGGTGTGGTACCTGTGACCAGGCGCCAAGCGCTCCTGCTGGCGGTCGTCTTCAGCCTGTCCGCACTGGCGGTCGTGCTCCGCGCCGCCGGCGTCGAGGGCCAGGCGGTGTTCGTGGTGGCCGCGATCGCGGTGGCCGGGCTGGCCTGGGCGCTGGGCGAGGCCACCGAGCAGGCGGGCGCCTCGGCCGGGCCGCGGGTGTCGGCCCTGCTCAACGCGAGCTTCGGGAACCTGCCGGAGCTCGTGATCCTCGTGCTCGCCATCGATGCCGGCCTGAGCGACATCGCACGCGCCTCGATCATCGGCTCGGTGATCGGCAACGTGCTGCTGATCCTCGGGCTGGCGCTGCTCCTCGGCGGGTGGCGCCACGGCATCCAGCGGTTCAATGAGCGGATGGCGAGCACCAACGCGTCGATGCTGATCCTGGCCGTCGTGGGGCTGGGCGTGCCGACCCTGTTCAATGCGCTTGCGCACGACACGAGCTCGGTGCAGGAGCTGTCGCGCTGGACGGCCGGGGCCCTGCTGCTGACCTACGTCGCATACCTGTACTTCTCGTTCACCACGCCCGGGCTGCACTTCACCGATCATGGCGGGACGATGGAGTGGTCGCGAACGACGGCGCTCGCGTTGCTCGCTGCCACCGCGGTCGCCACCGGGGTCGTGTCGGAGGTGCTCGTCCACTCGATCGAGCCGACCATCAAGGCCTGGGGGGTGCCGCGCGAGTTCATCGGCCTGATCGTCGTGCCCTTCGTGGGAAACGTGGCCGAGCATTTCTCGGCGGTGAAGCTCGCCCTCGGCAACCGGATGGACTTCGCCATGGGCATCGCATTCGGCTCGGCCATCCAGATCGCCCTGCTCGCAAGCAGCGTCGCCGTCTTCGCCAGCCTCATCATCGGCAGTGAGGTGACGCTGGTCTTCGATCCGCTGCAGCTGGCAGCGCTCGGGGCGGCCGCCATCGGCTGCACCATGGTCGCACGCGCGGGCGAGACCAACTGGCTCGAGGGGCTTCAGCTCCTGGTGATCTATTTTATCGTCGCCGTCGCATTTTGGCTTCTCTGAGCCCTGCAAACCGTCGCCTCG
>DASQYY010000105.1:0-10318 GCA_035638975.1 Gaiellales bacterium | reverse complement strand
CCACCTCAGCACCGTCAAGATGGGCGCGACGCCGGTTCACGTGCCGCTGGCGAACGGCAGCTACGACCTCGAGGCCATGGCCGCGCGGATCGGCCCGGCCACGCGGCTGGTGTACGTCTGCAGCCCGAACAATCCGACCGGCGGCATCGTCGACGGCGCGGCCCTGGCCGCGTTCCTCGACCGCGTGCCGGAGCGGGTGCTGGTCGTGATCGACTCCGCGTACCACGAGTACGTCACGGATCCCGCGCACGCCGATGCGGTCGCCGCGTTCGGCGATCGCCCGAACGTGGTCGTGCTGCGCACCTTCTCGAAGATGTTCGGGCTCGCCGGGTTGCGAGTCGGATACGCCGTGGCGGCGCCGGACGTGGTCGAGAGCCTGGGCAAGGTGCGCGGCCCGTTCGATGTCTCGGAGCTGGCCAACGTCGCGGCCGTCGCCAGCCTCGGCGACAGGGCCGAGTGCGAGCGCCGGCGGGACGTGAACCGCGCCGAGCGCGAGCGGCTGGCCGCCGCCCTCGAAGCGCGTGGGCTGTCCGTGTATCCGGCGGCCGCCAACTTCGTCTGCCTCGAGGTGGGGGACGGGGCGGCGCTCGCGGCGCGGCTGGAACGCGAGGGAGTGATCGTGCGGCCGCTGGCCGCGTTCGGCGCCCCGTCCTGCGTCCGTGTCACCGTCGGCCTGCCGGAGCACGACGACGCGTTCCTGGCCGCCCTCGACCGCTGCCTGCAGCCGGCATGAGCCGCCGCGGCGCCCACGACCTCGGGTCGCTGCGTGACGGCGTGCTCGCCGGCGACAAGCGCGCCGTTGCGCGGGCGATCACCCTCGTCGAGAACCGCGACCCCGAGGCCTACCAGCTGGTGGCCGAGCTGTACCCGCACACCGGCCGCGCGATCGTCGCCGGCTTCACCGGGCCGCCGGGAGTCGGGAAGTCGAGCCTGCTCTCGGCGCTCGTGACCCTCCTTCGCCGCGACGAGCAGACGGTGGGCGTCGTCTCGGTCGACCCTTCCAGCCCCTTCTCGCAGGGGGCCGTCCTCGGCGACAGGATCCGGCTGTCGGAGCACTTCCTGGATCCGGGCGTGTTCATCCGGTCGATGTCCACCCGCGGCCATCTTGGCGGGGTCTCCGAGTCGACGCTCCAGGCGCTGCTCGTGCTCGACGCGTCCGGCAAGCAGGTGCTGCTGCTCGAGACGGTGGGCGTCGGGCAGAGCGAGGTGGACGTGGCGACCAGCGCCGACACGGTCGTGCTGGTGCTGATGCCGGGCTCGGGCGACGCGGTGCAGGCGCTCAAGGCCGGGGTGATGGAGATCCCCGACGTGATCGTCATCAACAAGTCGGATCATCCAGCGGCGCGGACGATGCGCAGCGAGATCCGCTCGATCCTGTCGCTCGACCGAGGGCGGGAGTGGAAGGTCCCGATCGTGGAGACCGAGGCGATGCGCGGTGAGGGGGTTGCCGAGCTGTGGCAGGCGGTGCTCGACCACCGGGCGTTCCTCGAGCGCGACGGCGGCCTCGAACAGCGGCGGCGCAGGAGCATCGAGCACGAGGTGGTCGCCGTCGCCGTCGCGCAGGCACGGCGGCGGCTCAGCGAGGCGGTGGCGGACGACCCCGAGGTGCAGGCGATCCTCGACCGCGTCCACGCTCGGGAGCTCGACCCGCTCACCGCGACGCGGGAGATCGGCGACCGCGTCCTACGCGGCCGTCATTAGGGCGCCGCAAACGCGGCCCGGCCCTCGGCGATGATCTGATCGGCATAGCCGCGGCCGTGCCAGCCGCCGATCACCGTGTCGGCGCCGTGCTCGAGATCCTTGTACACGTCGAAGAAGTGGGCGATCTCGTCGAGCAGCGAGTCGCGGATGTCCGTGATGTCGTGCATGTGGCTCCACTTCGGATCCTGGAATGGCACACACAGCACCTTGTCGTCCTCGCCCTTCTCGTCGCGCATCTCGAACACGCCGATCGGCTCGACGGGGATCACGCAGCCTGGGAAGGTCGGCTCCGCGACGAGGATGACGGCGTCCACCGGATCACCGTCCCGGCCGAGCGTGTCGATCAGGAAGCCGTAGTCGGCCGGGTAGACGACGCTCGTCCAAAGCGTGCGGTCGAGCACGACCTGCCCCAGCTGCGGGTCGTACTCGTACTTGTTGCGGCTGCCCTTCGGGATCTCGACGAAGGCATACAGCGGCTGCGCGCCGTCGGCTGTCACGGGACGAGCTTACTCGCCGAGCGCCCGGGCAAGCACGGCCGGCGGCCGCAGGTACGCCCAGACGGCGCCCACCACGTACAGCAGCGCGATCAGGTACGCGCCGGATTCGAGCGCGTCGTTTCCGGCCAGCTCGCCGAGCTCGTGCATCGCGCTTGCGATCAGGTAGGCGGCGAAGGCGAGCACCAGCACGCTGGTGACCTTGAAGAACGTGCCCAGGTTGAGGTGGGCCGCGCCCTTGTAGACGAGCACGCCCAGCACGACGGCGACGGCCAGCCCTATGACACCCCCGGCCAGTGTGGACGCCGGCGAAGCCGTTCCGGTGGCCGCGTACATGAAGAGCGACGTCTCGAAGCCCTCGCGGCCGACCGAGACGAAGGCCAGCCAGAACAGGGCGCCGCCGCCCATCACGAGCGCATCCGACACACGCTGCCGCAGCGCTCCCCCAAGCCCTCGGGCCTGGCGCTGCATCCAGAAGATCATCCAGGTCAGCACGCCGGCCGCGAGCAGCATGGCCGTCGCCTCGTAGAGCTTCTCGCTGCTGCCCTTCAGCTCGCCGCCGGCGGCGAAGATGACGCCGCCCATGGCGACGCTCGCGAGCGCGGCCACGCCGACGCCGGCCCAGACGTGCCTCGCGCGGTCGGACGCTCCGCTCTGACGCAGATAGGCCAGCACGATCCCGACCATCAGCGCGGCCTCGAAGCCTTCGCGTAGCGTGATGAAGAGCGATCCGAGCACGGAGGGTTAGGGTACCCTAAGCCCTGCGAACCGCGCAAACGGGATATGTTCCGCGCTCCCGTGATCCCGGTCGAGGACATACGAGCAGCCGCGGAGCGCCTGCGCGGAGTTGCGCACCGTACCCCGCTGCACCGGTCGCAGACATTCTCGGACTGGGCCGGCTTCGATGTGTTCCTGAAGTACGAGAACCAGCAGCGCACCGGTTCGTTCAAGATCCGCGGGGCGTACACGAAGCTGCAGTCGCTGACGCCCGAGCAGAAGGCCGCCGGTGTGATCGCTCCCTCGGCCGGTAACCACGCCCAGGCGGTCGCCTTCGCAGCTCGCCTCGCCGGCGTGCCGGCGACGGTCTTCATGCCCGGCGCCGCGTCGCTCGCCAAGGTGGGCGCAACCGAGGGCTACGGCGCGCGCGTCCAGCTGGCCGGCTCCAGCGTCGATGACGCGGTCGCAGCCGCCCAGGCGGAGGCGGCGCGGAACGGCGCGACGCTGGTGCACCCGTTCGACGACCCGGCCGTGATCACCGGCCAGGGCACCGTCGGGCTCGAGATCCTGGAGGACCTGCCGGACGTCGACACGGTGGTCGTGCCGCTGGGCGGGGGCGGGCTTCTCTCCGGCATCGCCAGCGCGATCAAGAGCCAGCATCCACAGGTACGGGTGATCGGCGTGCAGGCGGCCGGCTGCGCGCCGTACGTCAGCTCGCTGGAAAAGGGCGAGATCGAGCCGGTGCACCAGACCACGACGATCGCGGACGGCATCGCGGTGAAGCGGCCGGGCGAGCTGACGTTCGCGATGATCCGCGACCTCGTGGACGACGTCGTCACGGTCACCGATGCGGAGATCGGACAGGCGATCGTCCATCTGCTGGAGCGGTCGAAGGCGGTCGTGGAGGGCGCTGGAGCGGTCGGGCTGGCGGCGGTGCTCGCGGGCAGGGTCAGCGGGCGCAGGGTGGCGGCGGTGCTGTCCGGCGGCAACGTGGACACGCCGCTGCTGATGCAGGTGATCCGGTTCGGCCTGACCAACCAGGGGCGCTACCTGGTGATCCGCACCCGCCTGATCGACCGGCCGGGCCAGCTGATGGAGCTGCTGAAGGTGATCGCGGACGCGCACGTCAACATCCTGGTGGTGTCGCACCATCGGGAGAGCGTCGAGGTGGCTGTTGCCGAGACTGGCATCGAGCTGATCCTGGAGACCCGAGACGAGGCGCACGCCGAGCAGATCGTCGCGCTCGTGCGCAGCAGCGGGTACCCGGTCACGCGCATGCGCTGAAGATGATTGATTCCACGGCCGCAGCCCTCCGGCGCTTGGCCGGCGCGCGGCGTCATGACGTTCAGACGCGCGTGGTCGTGGAGTCAATCATCTAATGCCCGATCGCCCGCACCTTGCGGGCGAGGGCGCGCCGGTACGCCGCCCGCACGGTGCCCTCGGCCACACCCAGCGCGACGCCGGCCAGGGCCGCCGTGAAGTGGTCGACGGCCACGCCGACGGCGAGCATCGCGACAGCAGCCCCGGTCAGGATCAGCTGGCCGGTCGCCGTCACCTGCCGCGGCTCCATGCGCTCCACCTGTTGGAGCACCTCGCCGTACGTGGCGTCCTTGTGCAGCCCGAGCAGCCGGCGCACCCCGTCGCGGTTCGCGCGCCGCAGCTGCCGCATCCGGATCAGGTAGAAGCCGCCGTAGGCGACGGCGATGATCGCCGCGCCGGGCCATGACCGATGCTGGAGGTACCGAGCCACCAGCGCGATCGCCGGCGCGGCGCAGCCGAGGATGATGCCGATGTCCTCCAGCGACCGCCGCCATGTCCCGGCCGGGGCCAGTCGCGCCCCGATCGTTCCCAGCAGCACGGCCAGGGCGAGCACGGCGCCGCCGATCTGAACCGACTGGGTCGCGGTCACAGACCGAGCCCGCGGGCGATCACCAGCCGCTGCACCTCGTTGGTGCCCTCGCCGATCTCGAGCACCTTCGCGTCGCGGTAGAACCGGCTGATCGGATACTCGTCCATGAACCCATAGCCGCCGTGGATCTGCAGCGACTCGTTGCAGGCGCGGCGCGCCAGCTCGCCCGTGTAGAGCTTCGCCATGGCGGCCTGCTGCGCGAACGGCCTGCCCTGATCCTTCAGCCAGGCCGCCTTGTAGACCATGTTGCGGCCGGCCTCGATCTCGGTGGCCATGTCGGCCAGCTTGAACTGCACCGCCTGGAATCGGCCGATCGGCCGGCCGAACTGCTCGCGCTCACCGGCGTAGCGGAGGGCCATCTCGAACGCGCCCTGCGCCATCCCCAGGCCGAGGGCGGCGACGCTGATGCGCCCGCCGTCGAGGATCTCCAGGAACTGCCTGAACCCGGCGCCGCGGGGGCCGAGCAGGTTGCCCTCCGGCACCCGGCAGCCGTTGAACGTCAGCTCCCGCGTGTCGGAGGAGTGCCAGCCCATCTTCTTCAGCGGCTGGGATTGCTCGTACCCCGGGGTGCCGTTCTCGACGACGATGTTCGAGATCTCGTCCTCGCCCGTTCGTGCGGTGATCGTCACCAGGGCCGACAACGGCGTGCCCGCGTTGGTGATGAACATCTTCGATCCGTCGATCACCCACTCGCCGTCCTCGAGCCGAGCCGTGGTGCGGGTGGCGCCGGCGTCGGAGCCGGCTCCGGGCTCGGTCAGCCCGAAGGCCGCGAGCCGCCTGCCGGACGCCAGCTGCGGCAGCCACGCTGCTCGCTGCTGCTCGCTGCCATACAGATGGATCGGCATGGTGCCGAGCGAGGTGTGGGCGGCGACCGTGATCGCGAACGAGCTGTCCACCCGTGCCAGCTCCTCCACCGCGATTGCGTAGGCGAGCGTGTCGAACCCGGCGCCGCCGGCGTCCTCGGGGAAGGGGATGCCGAGCAGCCCCAGCTCGGCCGCCTCCTCGACCAGCTCGATCGGGAAGCGGGCATCGCGGTCGAGCTCCTCCGCGACCGGGGCGATCCGCCTCTCCGCGAACTCGCGGACGGTCGCGCGCAGGTGCTCGTGCTCGCCGTCGAGGTCGTACCCGAGCGCCATCAGCAGAGCGACTCTGCCAGCTCGACCAGCAGGCGGACGCCGTAGCCGGTGCCGCCCTTGCCGACGTAATCGCCGCGCGACCGCGACAGGTCGGCCGTGCCGGCGATGTCGAGGTGCGCCCACGGGCCATCGCCGGCGAACTCCTTGAGGAACTGCCCCGCATAGGGCGCGAGCGCCATCCGCTGGCTCGAGGAGTTGGCCATGTCCGCGATGTCGGACTTGAAGAGGCGCTTGTAGGTGTCGTGCAGCGGCAGCTGCCAGACGTGCTCCCCGGCGCGCTCGCCGGCGTCGCGCACGCGGTCGAGCCATGCCTGGTCGACGCCCATCAGCCCCGCGTGGTAGTCGCCGAGGGCGACGACGACGCCTCCCGTCAGCGTCGCCAGGTCGATCATGTGCGTGGCGCCCAGCGTGCGCGCATGGTGAAGGCAGTCGGCCAGCACCAGCCGGCCCTCGGCGTCGGTGTTCGTGATCTCGATCGTCTTGCCGTTGGCGGCGGTGAGCACGTCGTCGACCCGGAAGGCGTTGGTGTCGATCATGTTCTCGGTGGCGCCGACCACCGTGACGAACCGCAGGGGTAGGCCCAGCTCGGCGATCGCGCCGGACGCCTCGAGCACGGAGGCCGCTCCCGACATGTCGGTCTTCATGCCGATCTGGGAGCTCGGCGGCTTCAGCGAGTAGCCGCCGCTGTCGTAGGTGAGGCCCTTGCCGACCATGCCCAGCACCGTGCCCGACGCGGCGCGCGACGCGCGCTGGGGCGTGTGGCGCAGGATGATCAGCCGGGCCGGCTTGCTGGAGGCCTGCGCCACCGCCGCGAACGCGCCCATCCCGCGGGCCGCGATCTTGCGCTCGTCCCACACCTCGACCCGCAGCGTCGGATGCGCCGCCGCTATCTCCCTCGCGCGCTGCGCGAGCTGCTCGGGGCCGAGCTCGTTCGGCGGCATGTGCTGCAGGTCGCGGGCGCGGTTGACCGCGTCGGCGACGAGCCCCGCACGCCTCGCCGCGGCGCCCGCGGAGCGGTCGGAGGAGAGCAGGGTGAGCGCAGACGGTGGCTGCGGCAGCTCGCGGCGGTTCCGGGTCTTGTAGCGGTCGAAGCGGTACCCGCCGATGACGACGCCGTCGACCGCGCAGCGTGCCGCGATGCCCGTCTCGAGCGGTAGGCCGTCCAGCACGAACCCGATCGTCCGGCCGCGTGCGGCCGCGAGTGCGCGCACCGCGGCGCCGGCGGCGTTTCGCACCGACTCCGCGTCGGCACGCTCGCGCCTGCCGAGGCCGACGACCGCCACCCGGCGTGCGCGCACGCCGTCGCCGGGCTGCGTGTGCAGCACCGTCACCTGGCCCGCCGCGCCGCGGATCTCGTTCGCCTTGACGAGCCGGGAGATCGCGCCGTCCAGGGCGCTGTCGAGCTCGGCCGCCGCGCCCTCCAGCACGATCGGCTTGGTGACCGCGACCGCGAGCAGGTCGACGTTGGCCGAGGCGGCAGGCGCCGCCGACGTGGAGATCTTCATGCATGCCCTCGCATGGTCGGGAGACGAAAACCCGGCAAGGGTATCCTACGGCCCTCATGACGGATGCGCCGTCCGCCGGATCCAGAGGGTGAACTGCCCGACCTGCGGGGGTCGGCTGCCTGAGGGCGCCCGCTTCTGCCCGACGTGCGGGCGCCCCCTGGCCGGTGAGCTGGGCGGGGTCGAGGAGCGCAAGCTGGCGACGGTGCTGTTCGCCGACATGGCGGGCTCGACGGAGCTCGCCATGCGTCTCGACCCCGAGCACCTGCGCGCCCTGCTCGGCGACGTCTACAGCGAGCTGTCGCAGGCCGCCGGCGCGTTCGGCGGCACCGTCGAGAAGTTCATCGGCGATGCCGTGATGGCCGTGTTCGGCGTGCCCCAAGCCCACGAGGACGATCCCGAGCGCGCCGTGCGGGCAGCCCTGACGATGGTCTCGCGAGCGGCGTCGGTGGGGCGGCGCCACGGCGTCGAGGTCGTCCTGCGCGTCGGCATCTACACCGGCGTCGTCGTCACCGGGGCCAGCCCCGGCCGCGACTTCCTCGTCACCGGCGAGATCGTGAACCTGGCCGCCAGGCTCCAGCAGGCGGCGGAGCCGGGGGAGGTGCTGATCGGGGAGCCGACGTTCCGGGCGCTCGAGGCCATCGTCCGCACCACACAGCCCCGTTCGCTGGTCGTGAAGGGGCGCACCGGGCCTGTCCTCGCGCACGCGGTCGAGCGGCTCGCGCCGGCGACCGCGTACCGGATGCGCCGGGCACGAGGGCCGTTCGTCGGGCGCCGCGGGGAGCTCGAGCTGATCACGTCGCTGGTGGCGCGTGCCGTTGAGCACCGCCGGCCGCACCTGGTGACGGTGATCGGCGAGGCGGGGATCGGCAAGACCCGGCTGGCTGAGGAGGTCGTGATCGAGCTGCAGCACCATCCGGAGCCGCCGGTCGTCTGGCTGGGGCGCTGCCTTCCCTACGGCGAGCGAGGGCCCTACGCGCCCCTGTCGGAGGTGCTGCTGCGCGCGGCGGACGTCCCCAGCGACACCACCCGCGAGGACGCCCGGCGGATGGCCGAGGGGCACCTGCGCGCCCTGCTCGGTGAGGACGCGGACGGCGAGATCAACGACGTGCTGCGCACAGCAGGGCTCGGTGACGGGCGCGACCATCCGCAGGACGACGACCTCGAGGGGCTCGGGCGGGGCCGCGACGCCTGGCGCCGTGTGCTGGCCGCGCTGGCGGGCCGCCGGCCGACCCTGATCGTCCTTGAGGACGTGCACTGGGCCGAGCCGGCCCTGCTCGACCTGGTGGAGTCGATGGCCACGGGCGACGCCCGCGTGCCGCTGGTGCTGCTCTGCCTCGCACGGGACGACCTGCTGCGCGCCCGCCCCGACTGGGGCTCCGGGCTGCGCAACGCCACGGTCGTGTCGCTCGACGCCATCGACGATGAGGAGATGCGCCGGCTCGCGGAGGCGTTGCCGGCCGGGCAGGACGATGCCGGCCGGGTGGTGGAGCTGGCCGGGGGCAATCCGTTCTTCCTGGAGGAGATGCTGGCGATGGCGGCGGAGGGTGGGCGCTCGATGCCGCCGACGGTGCAGGGCGTGATCGCGGCCCGCCTCGACCTGCTGCCGCTGGAGGAGAAGCGTTTCATCCAGCACGTCGCCGTGATCGGGCGGACGTTCGGTGAGGAGGAGCTCGCGGTGGTCACCCCGGAGGGCGGGAAGCGGCTGGTCGCAAACCTCTCGCGCCGCGACCTGCTGGTGCCGCTGGGATCCGGCTGGGGGTTCAAGCACGTGCTGATCCGGGACGTCGCCTACGAGACCATGCCGCGCAGCGAGCGCGCCCGCATCCACCTCGAGCTGGCGCGCTGGCTGGAGGGCAAGCGCGACGCCGACTCGCAGGCGATCGCAGGCCACTATGCCTCCGCGGTGGCCCTGGGGACGCAGGAGGCCCGGGAGGACGCCGTGCGAATGCTGCTGCGCGCCGCGGCAGACGCGCGGGAGGTCTACGCGCACGGCCTCGCGCTTCGGCAGGCCGGTCTGGCCCAGTCACTCGCCCACGACGACCGCGAGCGGGCGCTGGCCGCCGAGGCGGTGGGCGATGCGCACTGGATGGCCGAGAACCTGGACGAGGCGCTCGACGCCTACGGCGCGGCGCTGGAGGCGGCGCACCGCGCGGGGCTGGACGCGGAGGAGATGGCGCGGCTGTCGTGGAAGTGGGTCGACCTGCCCACCCGGTGGGGCGGGCTCCAGCTGCGAGCCGCGCCGACGAGGGAGGCGATCGAGGCCGAGATCGACGACGGCCTGAGCAATGCCGCGGCGGCGGGTGCCCGGATCCTGCGCGCCCGCCTGCTGATCGCGCGAGCGCTGCTGATCTGGCGCTTCGAGACCCGGCTCGAGCCGCAGCGCGACGCGCTCGCGCTGGCCGACGAGGCGCTCGCGATCGCGGAGGATCTGCAGAAGCCGCTGGTCGTGTCGGCCGCACTGGACGCGCGGTCGGCGCTGCTGAACGCCCTTCGCCGCTACAGGGACGCCGCCGTCGCCGACGAGCGGCGGATGTCGCTGGTCGACCGCATCTCGTCCCGCGAGGAGCAGATGGACATCTGCGCCGCGACCGCCCGCACGCGGACGCTGCTGGGCGACTACGCAGGCGCCGTCGCGGCGGCCGACCTGGCCGACTCGCTCGTCGCGGGCGGCGACCAGCGCTGGGTGGCGTGGCCCGCCCGGACGCGGATCGAGGCGTACTACTACTGGGATCGGTGGGACGACGCGCTGGCGGCGCACGAGCGGTTCGTGGAGGTGTTCCGCCGCGGGCAGCGCATCCGCTACCTCAACGTGCCGGCCCTCGTCGCGGCCGTCGCCACGGCGATCCACCTGCTGCG
>DASQYY010000104.1:0-11110 GCA_035638975.1 Gaiellales bacterium | reverse complement strand
GCCGCCGCGTGCTGTCGGTGGTCGTCCACCATGGCGTCGATACGACCATGACGGCGAGCGACGTGTTCTCGCGGCTGAATCTGCGATCGACCTATTTCCGCATCCTCCAGGTGACGCTGGTGGCGCCGTCGGACGCCGATGCCGGCCAGCAGTTCCAGCTTCAGGGCCGCCTGTGGCCGCGGCCCGCCGCCTTCACCCTCGAGGTGCAGAAGGGCTCCACCGGCACCTGGAAGCGCATCACCTCGCCCGTCACGCTGGACAGCGACGGCCGCTTCTCGCTCGCTCGCAGCCCGATGGCCGATGCCTCCTACCGGCTCAGCCGGGCGGGCGCCGCGGCGGTGACGGTGCAGGTGCGCGTGCACCCGGTGCTCACCCTCTCGGGCGGGGCCCGGTTCCACGGCACGATGCTGCCGAAGCTGCAGGGCGCGACGGTGACGCTGCGGAAGACCACCCCCGGCGGGTGGGCGGCCGTCGAGGACGCCTCGGTCGCCGCCGACGGCTCCTTCAGCTTTACCACGCCGGTTGCATCGGGCAGCTGGCGCGTGCACTTCGCGCACGACGCCGACCACAGCGGGGCCAACTCGACGACGCTCGTGGTGCCCTAAAGCAGCTCGTCCGCCGGCACCTCCCGCAGCACCCGGGCGGGGTTGCCGACGACCAGCGTCCGCGGGGCCACGTCGCGGGTGACCACGGCGCCCGCGCCGACGAACGCCTCCTCGCCGATCTCGATGCCCGGCAGCAGCACCGACCCGCCGCCGACGCGGGCGCCGCGGCGGACGATCGCTCCCTTGATCAGCGCGTGGCGCTTCTCGGTGCGCCCCATGAAGTTGTCGTTGGTGGTGACGACGCAGGGTGCGATGAAGACGTGCTCCTCGAGCACGCTGTGCGCCGTGATGTAGGCGTTGGTCTGGATCTTGGTGTAGGCCCCGATGCTGCAGTCGTTCTCCACCGAGACGCCGCGGCCGATCACGACCTGCTCGCCGATCGTGCAGCGCTCGCGCACGGACGCGAGGTCGCCGACCACGCAGCCCTCGCCCAGGGTCGACCCGGCCGCGAGCACCGCGCCGGCGGCCACCGCGCTTCCGGCACCGATCCGGAGCGGGGGAGGCGGGTCGCGGCGGGATGTCGAGCGCGCCGAGAGCGTCGGGCGCTTGCCCAGCACGGCGTTGTCTCCGATGGCGCAGCCGTCGCCGATCACGGTGCCGGGATGGACGACCACGTTCGCTCCGAACGTGACGCCGTCTCCGACCACCGCGTCGTTCGCCAGCGAGAGGCCCGGCGCGTCCTCGGCGCTCCAGCTCACGCCGTCGCCGCCTCGAGCGCGACCGTCGCTCCTCCCTCCTCGAGTGACCGCTGCATCCCCTGCAGCACCTCGACGACGGCGAGGCCTTCGGCGCCGTTGGCCGGGTGGGCGCGGTCGCCCGAGCGCACCGCCTCGATGAACGCACGGCACTCGATGCGAAGCGGCTCCTCGCGCGAGATTGCGGGGATGGTGATGTCGCCGGTGTGCGTCGTGATCTTGCCGGGAGCGATCTCCATCGGCCCCTTGTCGTAGACCGTGACCTTGCGCTCGGGCTCCATGTCGTCGAACACGGCCATCCGCTTGGAGCCGACGACGGTCATCCGGCGCATCTTGTGCGGATCGAGCCACGACAGGTGCAGGTGGCCGACCTGGCCGGTGGCGAGCTTCACGTAGCCGAACACGACGTCCTCCACCCCCTGCCGCACGTAGGACTCGCCTCGCGCCGACACCTCCACCGGCCGGCCGCCGAGCAGGTAGAGGACGACCGAGATGTCGTGCACGCCCAGGCTCCAAAGCGCGTTCTCGTCCTCCCGGATCACGCCCAGGTTCTGGCGGTTCCCGTAGACGTAGAGCACGTCGCCGAGCTCCCCCGAGTCGATCAGCTCCCGCAGCTTGACGACACCTGGGTGGAAGCGGAGCAGGTGGCCGACCATCAGCGTGCGGCCGGTCTCGTTGGAGAGCGCGTCGAGATCCCGCGCGTCCGCCGCCGTCCAGGCCAGCGGTTTCTCGACGAAGACGTGCTTGCCCGCGAGCAGCGCCTCCCGGGCGAGCGCGTGGTGGGTCGGCACGGGCGTGGCGACCACCACGGCGTCCAGGCTGTCATCGTCGAGCAGGTCCTGATACCGCGCGGTCAGCCGCACCCTGGGAAGCTGCGCCGCCACCCGGTCGCGGCGCGACTCGTCGGCGTCGCAGCACCAGACGAGGTCAGCCTCGGGCAGCTGCGAGAAGTTCCGCGCCAGGTTCGGGCCCCAGTAGCCCAGGCCGACGACGCCGATCCGGACCGGGTCGCTCATAGCGTGTGCACCCGCTCGTCGATCCTCGGCACCGTGTTTCGGAAGTCGAACAGCAGCTGCGACCGCTCGGCCAGACGGCCGTAGTCGATGCCCGAATGCGCCGTGACCACGCAGACGATGTCGGCGCTTTCGACCGCGCCGTCGTCGAGGTCGACGCTGCGCAGGCCGAGCCCCTCGTCGCGCAGGTCGGGGACGTGCGGGTCGTGGTAGGCGATCGACGCACCCAGCCCGCCCAGCAGCTCGATCAGCTTCAGCGCCGGGGACTCGCGGACGTCGCCCACGTCCGGCTTGTAGGAGACGCCGAGCACCAGGATGCGGCTGCCGTTGACCGCCTTGCGAACGCTGTTCAGCGCGTGCGCGATGCGCTCCGCGCAGAAGTACGGCATGGACGTGTTCACCTTGCCCGCCAGCTCGATGAACTCCGTCTGGAAGTCAAACTGCCGCGCCCGCCAGGAGAGGTAGAAGGGGTCGATCGGTATGCAGTGGCCGCCGAGGCCCGGGCCGGGTGTGAACCGCATGAATCCATAGGGCTTCGTGGCCGCGGCGTCGATCACCTCCCACACGTCCAGCCCCAGGCGGTCGCAGAGCATCGCGAGCTCGTTGACCAGCGCGATGTTGACGCTGCGGAAGATGTTCTCGAGCAGCTTCACCAGCTCGGCGGCGTCTGGGGATGAGACCGGCACGATCGTGTCGACGCACAGCAGGTAGAGCTCCTTGGCCCGCTCGGCGCAGGCCGGCGTGAGCCCGCCGACCACCTTCGGGGTCGTCCTCACCGTGAAGTCGGTGCGGCCCGGATCGATCCGCTCGGGGGACATCGCGAGGTGGAAATCGACGCCGGCCCGCAGGCCGCTTTGCTCCAGCACCGGTGCGAGCAGCTCGCGGGTGGTGCCGGGATACGTCGTCGACTCCAGCACGACCAGCTGGTCGCGCTGCAGGTGCGGGGCGATGGCGGCCGCCGCTGCGGCGATGATCGAGACGTCGGGCTCCCGGTTCTCGGAGAGCGGGGTTGGCACGCAGATCAGGATCGCGCGCACGTCGGCCACGGCCGCCGGGTCCGCGCTCGCCGTCAGCATGCCGGACTCGACCAGCGGCCGCAGGTCGTCCGTCGAGACGTCGGGGATGTAGCTCTCGCCCTGCGAGATCGCCCGCACCTTGGCCTCGTCGGTGTCGATGCAGTGCACCCGCAGACCGGCCTGCCCGAACGCGACGGCGAGCGGCAGGCCGACGTACCCCGCGCCGATGATCGCGATGTCCGAGGCCATCAGCCGCCCATCGTACCGACCGTCACCCCGGCCAGGCGGCAACCAGATCGGCGATCCGGCGGGAGGCGTGCCCGTCTCCGTAGAGCGGGGGATGCTCCGCGGGCACGGTCAGCTCTTCGAGTGCCTGGGTGACCGCGGCCGGGCTCATCTCGACCAGCCGGTTCCAGCCGAGCTCGATCGTCTCGACCCACTCGCTGGTATCCCGCAGCGTCAGGCACGGCACCGAGTGCAGATACGCCTCCTTCTGCACGCCGCCCGAGTCGGTCAGGCAGACGCGGGCGGAGATCAGGAGCGCTGTGAAGTCCAGATAGCCGAGCGGGGGAGTGATGATGGCCGCGCGCTCCGCCCGCTCGAGCAGGCCGCGCCGGGAGAGCGCCGCCTCCGTGCGCGGGTGCAGGGGGAAGACCAGCGGCTCCTCGACGGACTCCAGCACCTCGACCAGCGCGGCCAGTGCCGACGGCTGGGTGTTCGCCGGCCGGTGCACCGTGATCAGCGCGTACCGGCCCCGCTCGACGCCCAGCCGCTCGAGCGCCGCCGACCGCTGGGCCGCGACCGGGCCGAACTGGTCGGCCACGTCCACCATCACGTCGCCGACGAGGTGCACGCCGTCGCGCATGCCCTCCGTAGCCAGGTTGTCGACCGCCGTCTGGCTGGGACAGAAGCGCAGATCGGAGATGACGTCGGTCAGCACGCGGTTGACCTCCTCAGGCATGCGGCGGTCGAACGACCGCAGCCCCGCCTCGACGTGGCCGATCGCGTATCCCGACTTGGACGAGACCAGGGCGCCGGCCAGCGTCGAGTTGGTGTCGCCGTACACGAGCACCATGTCCGGCTGCTCGGAGTCGAGCACCGGCTCCAGCCCGACCAGCATCGACCCGGTCTGCTGCGCGTGGCTGCCGGAACCTGTCTCGATACGGTGGTCGGGCGGGTCGATCCCGAGCTCGTCGAAGAACACGCTCGACAGCTCCTCGTCGTAGTGCTGGCCCGTGTGGACGAGCACGTGGTCGACGCGCTCGGCGAGCGCGCGGGCAAGCGGCGCAGCCTTGATGAACTGCGGGCGGTTGCCGACGACGGAGACGACCTTCATGCACCGACACTAGAGGATCGGCCGGGCGGCGAGCCTCACCCCGCCAGGCGCGCCGTCAGGTCGGTCAGCCGGCCGCTTGCGAGCATCAGCCCGGCGACGACGAGCAGCGCCCCCGATACGCGGGTGACGACGCCCCAGTGGTCGCGCAGCCGGCGGGTGGTCGCCAGCACCACCGGGAGCCACATGCCGGCGAGCAGGAAGGGCACGCCCAGCCCCAGCCCATACACGGCCAGCAGCAGCGCGCCCTCGCCGGCGTGGCCGCGCGTTCCCGCGATCGCCAGGATCGCCGCGAGCTGCGCGCCGATGCACGGCGTCCAGGCGACGCCGAATGCCGCCCCGGCCGCCGCAGCCCCCAGCGGCCCGTGCGGCCGGGCCGGCGTCGGCAGCTTCCAGCTGCTGCGGATCACCGTGGCGGTGGGCATCAGCATGATCACCCCCATGGCGACCACCAGCGCGCCCCCGACCAGCTCCAGTGCGCGGCGGTGGTCGAGGAACTGGGAGCCGAGCACGCCCGTGCCCGCTCCCGCCAGGGTGAACACGGCGGTGAAGCCGGCGACAAAGCCGACGGCGGCGATCGTCACCCGGCGCCGGTGGCCGCCCAGCTCAGCGCCCGGGACGCCGCTCACGAACGACAGGTAGCCGGGGATCAGCGGCCATACGCACGGCGATACGAAGGAGACGAACCCTGCCGCGAACGCGACCGACAGCTCCGTCGGCGACGCGGTCATTCGGAGCGGGTCTCCAGCAGCTTGTCGAGCACGCCGCCGATCCGGCGCTCGGTCGTCTGCCCGAGGATCCGGAACACCACCCGCCCCTGGCCGTCGATCAGGTAGGTGATCGGCTGCCCCACGATCTGGTAGGGGCCGAGCAGCGATCCCGAGCGGTCCCAGACCACCGGCCATGTCATGTCGTGCGCATGGATGAAGTCATCCAGGCTGGAGCGGTGATCCGTGCGCACGGCCACGCTCACCAGCCCGATCCGGTTGCCGAACGTCTGGTGCAGGTGGACGAACTCGGAGGCCTCCTGCCGGCACGGGTAGCACCATGCGGCGAAGAAGTTGATGACCAGGGGCTTGCCGCGGTATGCCGCCAGGCTGACCTTCTGGCCCGACAGCGTCCTCTCGTCGAACGCGGGCGCCGCCGAGCGCTCCGCGGGCGGCGGCAGGGTCAGCTTCGGCGCATGGATGTCACCGCTGTGGGTTCGCCCGAACACGACGATGGCCAGGACGATGGCCGCGCCCGCGGTGACTGCGGCCACGGACAGCATGCGACGCATGCCGAAATCGTACTGCCGAACCGGGGTCAGTCCGCGGTGGGTGCGATCGTCAGCCTGCGCGCGTAGGCGGCCACGAGCGCTGCGCACGCCTCCAGGTCGGCCGGGTCGAGCAGCTCGTTCGGCGAGTGCATGTGCCGCAGCGGGATGCTGACGACCATGCCGGGGACGCCCGCCCGCGTCAGCGACACGGCGTCGAGGTCGGTCGCCGTCGATCCGGCCGACGGCTCGACCTGCACCGGTATGCCCTCCGCCTCGGCCGTCTCCAGCAGGCCCTCGAACACGACCGGGTGCACGCCCGACCCGCGCGAGAGCGTCGGGCCCTTTCCGAGCTGCACGTGCCCGTACTGCTGCCGGCTCGTGCTCGGGTAGTCGGTTGCGTTGGTCACGTCGACCGCGATCGCGACGTCCGGCGAGACCGCGTATCCCGCCGTGTGGGCGCCCGTGAACGCCGTCTCCTCGCCCACCGTGGCCACGCCGGTGAGGCTGGCCGCTCCGCCCTGCTCGGTGTAGAGCCGCACCGACTCCGCCGCCACGAATGCGCCGCAGCGGTTGTCGGCAGCGCGGGTCGCGATCCGGCCGTTGGCCAGCCGGACGAAGGGCTGGTCGAGCACCGCCAGGTCGCCGACGCGAACCAGCTTCCCGGCATCGTCCTGCCCGCTGGCGCCGATATCGATCCACAGATCGCGGACCTTCGACGGCTTGTCGCGGTCCTCCGCGTCCTGGTGGTGCCGGGCCTTCTTGCCGATCACGCCCGTCACCTCGCCGTCGATCCCGAGGATACGCAGCCGCTGTCCGACCAGCACCTCGGGGTCCCAGCCGCCGACCGTGCCGAACCAGACGAAGCCGTCGTCGTCGATGTGGTTGATGACCAGGCCGATCTCGTCGATGTGCCCGAACACCGCGACGCTGGGGCTGCCCGAGCCGTTCGCCGTGGCGATGCTCGATCCCAGCGCGTCGTGTCGCGTCTCCGCGAAGGCAGAGGTGTAGTCACGCCAGACACGGGCCGGCAACCGCTCGTCTCCGCTCGGGCCGGGGGCGGCTACCAGCCGCTCGAAGAAGTCCATGCTCTCGTTTCGCATCGGCGAGTTATATACCGGACGTCTCCGCATCCGCCGCGGACAACGGCTCGTCCCTCCGGCCACTTGTGAGCTCCGCTTCGAGCGCCTCCAGCGGCCCCAGCTCCCGACGACGGCGCCGGCGTGCGCCGGCGACCGTCTCCGCCGCGATCAGGCAGACGAGCACCGCCAGCACCGCCAGCCCGCTCACGAGCGCGGGGAGCGCGATTCCGACGACGCCGACGGCGCAGATCGCTGCCGCGGCGGAGACCCGCTTCCCGCTCACGCTGCCCGCCATGCGCAGCCGGAAGAGGATGTGCCCGAGCAGGTACAGCGCCGGGCCGCCGGCCAGCGCTGCTGCCTGCGCGGCGGTCGGCGTTCCGGTCGGGTCGTCGATCAGGATGCCCTCGCCGACGGCGGCGACGATGATGCCCGCCACCATCACGGCGTGCACGTAGGTGTACGCGTCGCGCGCCAGCGAGCCGCTGTCGTCGCTCGTCGCCAGCCGCCGCTGCGCGATCGTCGCGACGTAGTCGAAGTAGAGCCACCAGAGCGCCGCCGTGATCAGGAACGAGGTGGCGATCGCCGCTCCCCTGGCGACGTCGATGTGGTCGGCCGCCGCGGTGGAGCCGGTGACGACGATCGACTCGCCCAGCGCGATGATGATGAAGAGCTGGAACCGCTCGGCGAAGTGCGAGCCTTCGATGTCCCACTCCTGCGCCGGCGTTCGTCCCAGCCGCGGCACCCAGTAGCCGGCGGCGGGCCCGGCGTAGTCCACGAGCAGCGCCACGATCCAGATGGCCGCACGAGCGCCGTCACCTGCCAGGGCACCTCCCACCCAGAGCACGCCCACGGCAACCGACCAGGCGGAGATGCGGATGAACGCCTCGTGCAGCTGCGTCCCCGGCTCCGTGGCCCACACCACGAACGCGTTGCGCATCACCTGCAGGCACGTGTAGCCCAAAGCGAAGACGAGCGCGCGGTCGCCGAACGCCGTCGGGATCGCGATGGCCATCGCCAGGCTGGCCAGCATCACCGCGATCAGCAGCATCCGCACGATCGGCGAGTCGGGGTCGAACCAGTTCGTCATCCAGGTCGTGTAGACCCAGGCCCACCAGACGACGAGCAGCAGCAGGGCCGTCTGCGCGGCTCCCGAGAGCCCGAGGTGGCTGCCGAGCAGGTGCGACAGCTGCGTCACCGCGAACACGTAGACGAGGTCGAAGAACAGCTCGAGGTTGGTCGCCCGCTGCTCCTCGCCGCTGTGCGCGCGCATGAGACGGCTGCGGACTCGCCGCTGCTCGGTGGTCATGGCCGCACGGTACACGGAGGCGGCGAGCGTAGAGTGGCCGTCGTGGCCCGTCGCCTCGTCCTGGTGGTTGCGGTCGTCGCCCTGGTGGTGGGCGGCGCGCCCGCGATGCTCGCGGGATGTGCAGGCGACCATCCCGCCGTCTCCGGGCCTCCTCCATCGCAGGCCCACTCGACCTCGTCGCCCGCCACGACCACCGCGCCGCCGGTGAAGCTCCGGGCGCCGGCGCCATTTCCCGGCTTCCTGCTGGTTGCCGATCGAGGCAACGACCGGGCGCTCCTGCTGGACGGGCGCAAGCGGATCCTGTGGCGCTATCCCCGCCCGGGTAGAACGCCCGCGATGCCGTTCTCCTACGACGATGACACCTTCTTCGGGCCCGGATACCGGACGATCGTCAGCAACCAGGAGGATCAGGAGACCGTGCAGGTGCTCTCGTTCCCGGGCGGCCGGCTGCTGTGGCGCTACGGGCACGTGGATAGCGCGGGCAGCGCGCCCGGCTACCTGAACAATCCGGACGACGCCTACCTGCTTCCGAGCGGCCGCGTGACCGTGGCGGACACGCGCAACTGCCGGGTGCTGGTGCTCTCGAGGGCCCGGCACGTCGTCAGGCAGTACGGGCGCGCCGGCGTCTGCGTCCATGATCCGCCGCAGCTCCTGGCATCGCCGAACGGCGACACGCCGCTGCCCGACGGCGGCATGCTGATCAGTGAGATCGGTGGCTCCTGGATCGACGACATCTCCGCCTCCGGCCGCCTCCGCTGGGCGGTGCACGCGCCGATCGCCTACCCCTCGGACGCCCAGATGCTCCCGGACGGGAGGATCCTGGTCGCCGACTACTCGCGGCCCGGGCACGTGATCGTGATGACGCGTCGCGGCACGGTCGTCTGGAAGTACGGTCCGGCCTCGGGGCCGGGCATGCTCGACCACCCGTCGCTGGCGCTGCGTCTGCCCAACGGGCTGATCGCCGTGAACGATGACTACCGAAACCGGGTGGTGGTCATCGACCCGGCGACCCATCGCATCGTCTGGCAGTACGGCCATACCGACGTGGCCGGCCGGGGTCACGGCTATCTGAACCTGCCCGATGGGATGGACTTCCTGCCGGTGTCCGTCGCTCTCAGCCACCCGGCCATCGCTCGGGTGGTGCGGCGGTCGCTCGTCCCGCGATGAGTGAGCGCGCCACCGCGGGGCCGCGGCGTCCGCGGCTCCGAGCAGCGCGCCATCGCCCGCGTTCGGTAGCGTCAGTGGCCGAGATGGCGCGTGACACACCGGAAGCCCGCAAGGCGGTCGCGAAGACGCTCGAGGAGCTCGGCGTAAGGGGAGTGCTGCGCCGGATGGCGCTCGACGGCCAGATCATCGCCGTGCGGTGCGAGATGCCGCAGTGCTACTGCCCAAGCGGGCGGGCCTGTTTCACGCCGAAATCCCCGCCCACGGACTGGTCACCAACGCCGGATCACTACCCGAGGCTGAAGTCGGACGGCGGCCATGTCACACCGGACAACGTGCGGCTCGCGCACCGGCTCTGCAACCTGCGGGACTATGGCTGGCGCACGCGGATCAACGCCATGCTCGCCAAGGGCATGTCGCTCGAGGAGATCGCGTGCAACTGAACGCGAAAGGGGTTCCGACGATACCCGGCAGGAAACGCTGGACCGCCGCCTCCGTGCGCTGGGCGTTCGTTTCCTAAAGCACACACCGCGATGGGCCGTGCAGGGATCGAACCTGCGACCTTGGGATTAAGAGTCCCCTGCTCTACCAGCTGAGCTAACGGCCCCGGCGCAGCAGTGTACCGCGCAGGCCGTTTCTCAGAGCCGCCCGGCGGCGATGATCCGCTGCAGGAACTGCTGCGTCCGCGGCTCCTGCGGATTGCTGAAAATCTCCTCCGGCGGCCCCTGCTCGAGCAGCACGCCGCCGTCCAGGAAGCAGACCCGGTGGGCGATGTCCCGCGCGAACCCCATCTCGTGCGTCGCGATCAGCATCGTCATCCCGCCCTCGGCCAGCTCGCGGATCACGCCCAGCACCTCTGCCACCAGCTCGGGATCGAGCGCGCTCGTCACCTCGTCGAACAGCATCAGCTGCGGCCGCGTCGCCAGCGCCCGCACGATCGCCACCCGCTGCTGCTGGCCGCCCGACAGGCGGTCGGGGTACTCGTCGCGCTTCTCAGCCAGCCCAAAGCGCGTCAGCAGCTCGATCGCCTGCTCCTCCGCCTCCCGCCTGCTCATGCCCATCACCTTGCGCGGCGCCAGCGTCACGTTCTGCAGCACCGTCATGTGCGGGAATAGGTTGAACGACTGGAACACGATCCCGATCCCGCGCCGCACGCGGTTCACGTCGACGCCGCGCGCCGTCACCACCTGCCCGTTCACGGTGATCCGGCCCTCGTCGATCGGCTCCAGCAGGTTGATGCACCGAAGCAGCGTCGACTTCCCCGATCCCGATGCCCCGATCAGGCACACGACCTCGTGCTCCTCGAGCGACAGGTCGATCCCCTTCAGCACCTCCAGCTGGCCGAACGACTTGTGCACGTTCTCGCAGACGAGAGCCGGCAACTAGATCTGGCCCCCCGCCATCTGCCGCCGGTTCTGCCGGTTGATGAGCCAGTCCGTGAACCGCGCCTGCGGGATCGTGATCACCACGAAGAAGAACGCCGTGGCCACGTATGGCGTGTAGTTGAACTCGCTTGCGGCTGCGATGTTGGCTCGCTGCAGCGCCTCAACGGGGCCGAGCACCGCCAGCAGCGCCGTGTCCTTCTGAAGGCCGATGAAATCGTTCAGGAGCGGCGGGATCACCCGGCGCACCGCCTGAGGG
>DASQYY010000103.1:0-13143 GCA_035638975.1 Gaiellales bacterium | reverse complement strand
GCCGAGCTGGCATGCGTCCTGCTCGACCGGGCGCTGGACACGCGGCCGGGGGCGCTACGCCTGGTGGGCGTGGGCGTCTCGGGGTTCGAGCTGCACCAGCAGCTCACGCTCGGCGTCTAGATGTAGGACCTATGCGCCTGCGAGACGGCTGACGTTGTCCGGGCCTCCGACGAGCCTTGTGGTTGATCAGGACCACGAGCTCGAAGGAGGCCCGTGATGGTGGAGGGTAGGCGACCGCTCAGACTGCGTCATTCGTATTCGGCGCGGTGTCGTGTTGTCTGGTTGATGCTGTCGGGGCTCAGTCCGCAAGCTGCGTCGACGGCTTGTGGGGTGAGCCGTTCGACGGCGTATCGGCTGCTGCGCCGGTTTGAGCAGGGCGGTTGGGCGGCGCTGCATGATCGACCGTCTGTGGCCAAGCGCTGTCCGCATCGGCTCTCGGCAGCGGCCGAGGCGCAGATCCTTGAGCTGCGTCGCCAGACCGGATGGGGACCGCGGAGCTTGTCGGCCGCGCTTGGCCGACCGCCGTCGACGATCTGGCGGGTGCTTCGGCGGCACGGGTGCTCACGCGCCAGTCGTCAGCCACGGCCAGCTGCGAATCGCTATGAGTACGGCGCTGTCGGTGACCTCGTCCATCTGGATATCAAGAAGCTGGGGCGCTTCTGGCAGGTCGGCAAGCGGATTCTCAAGGATGGCGTCAATCGCAGCGACGGCGCCGGCTGGACGTATGCGCATGTCGCTGTCGATGACCACTCCCGATTCGCGCACGTCCAGCTGCGGCCAAGCGAGCGCGGCCAAGACTGCGCCCGCTTCGCGCAGGCCGTGATCACCGCCTATGCCGCACAGGGCACGCCGATCCGGCGGATCATGACCGACAACGGCTCCGGCTACCGCTCCAAGGCATTTCGGCAGGTGCTCGCCGATCACGGCGTCCGCCACCTCCGCACCAAGCCCTACGCGCCCAGGACGAACGGCAAAGCGGAAGCGTTCATCCGCATCCTCCAACGCGAATGGGCCTACGGCCTCATCTACCCATCAAGCCAGCATCGAGCGCGAGCACTCCCAGGCTGGCTACGCTGGTACAACAAGCACCGACCACACGGCGGCATCGACGGCCACCCACCAACCAACCGCGTCCCACACGCTGCGAGGTCCTACATCTAGACCGGGAGGACCCGGCGCTCTTCCAGGTGCTGGTGCGAGGGGCAGTACTCGCGGTCGGGCAGCGGCGTGCGCTGGCACGGCTTGCCCTTGCGCGTGGTCGCCTTGCAGCAGGACATCCCCTCGCCGTTTCGCTCCAGCTCCTCGAGGATGAACCGGACGGCCTGCGTGATGTTGCGGTCGATCGACGAGTAGACGCGCGCCTGATTCGAGATCGAGAACAGATGCCGGATCTCGTGGAACAGGCTCTGGCTCGGCTTCGCGAAATAGTGGGGGTCGCGGGCCAGGCGCTCGATCGTTGCCTCGCATGACTGGAGCACGCGTCGCTTCGCCTCCGGGACGGATACCGTCTCGGGATGGGGATCGACCAGATCCTTGATCTCGACGAAAATCGCGCGGCTAAAACGATACATGCGTGGTCTCCAGACTGTTACAAGGTCGACGGCGGCCAAGGGGCATTATGCCCGTTATGCCGTTGTCTTTGCCAGCGAGATTGTTAAGTAGCGGTTAATCTCCGCGGTAAATCGCGGGAAACGACGGTCTAGACCGGCCCAAATACCCAGGATCCGGATGTCACAAACTCAACTTCCCACGTGTTACATGAGCGAGCTGTTCGGCGAACACGACCCGGGCCGCGGCCACCCCGAGCGTCCGGAGCGCTACGGCGCGGTGTCGGCGACCGTGGAGGCCCTCGGATGCCCGGTGGCGGAGGCACCGCCGGCCGGTCCCGAGGCGCTCGAGCGCGTCCACGCGGAGCCGTACCTCGAACTGCTCGAGCGGTTCTGCGTCGCCGGCGGCGGCGCGCTCGACCCCGACACGGTGGTGACGGGCGTGTCCTGGCGCGCCGCGCTGCGCGGCGCCGGGGGAGCGATGGCGGCCGTCGAAGAGGCGGCCGGCGACCGCAGCCGGTCGGCCTTCAGCTTCGGCCGGCCGCCCGGCCACCATGCCGAGCCGTCCCGGGCGATGGGGTTCTGCATCGTGAACAGCGCCGCCGTCGCCGCTGCCCATGCCCGCCACCACCTCGGCATGGACCGCGTCGCGATCCTCGACTGGGACGCCCACCACGGCAACGGCACCCAGGCCGCGTTCTACGAGGACGGCTCGGTCCTCTACGTGTCGCTGCACCAGTACCCGTTCTATCCCGGCACCGGCGCCGCCGGCGAGCGTGGTGCGGGGGCGGGTGAGGGCTCGACCGTGAACCTGCCGCTGCCGGGCGGCACGACCGAGGCGGAGTTCCTCGCCGCCTTCGGGGAGCACGCGGTGCCGGCGGTGGAGCGGTTCGAGCCCGATCTGGTGATCGTCTCGGCAGGCTTCGACGCCCACCGCGACGACCCGCTGTGCGCGCTCGGCCTCGGCTCGGACGCCTTCGGCGTGATGGCGTCGGAGCTGCGGGACCGGTTCGGAGGCCTGGCCCTGGTGCTCGAGGGCGGGTACGACCTGGGCGCGCTGGAGACGAGCGTCGCCGCGGTGCTCACGGCGCTTGCCGCCTGAGGCGTCACAGCGCCGTCACGGACGGTGACGGCGTCGCATCAAACGCGTCGGTGACGGAAAAGTGCCTGGCACTTTTCCGTCACCCGCGCGCCGTTCAGAGGCTGATGACCACCATCCGCGGCTCGGTCATCTCCTGCACCGCGAACTTCGGCCCCTCGCGCGTGTTGCCCGACTCCTTGACCCCGCCGTAGGGCATCTGGTCGGCCCGGTAGGTGGGCGCCTCGTTGATCGTGACGCCGCCGAAGTCGAGCGTGCGAGCCGCCTTCAGCGCACTGGTGATGTCCTGCGTGAAGATGCCCGCCTGCAGCCCGTAGTCGGTGCCGTTGGCCTGCGCGATCGCCTCGTCGAGCCCGCCCACCCGCGACACCGTCACGACCGGGCCGAACACCTCCTTGCACGCCACGTCCATGTCCAGCGACACGTTCCCAAGCAGGGTCGGCTGCAGCAGCCCCTCGTCGTTCACCTCGCCGCCGGCGAGCAGGTCGGCGCCGGCAGCCACGGCCGAGGCCACCCAGCTCTTGATGCGGTCGCGGTTCTCCTGGTCGATCACCGGCCCCACCTGGGTGTCCGGGTCGAGCGGGTCGCCGACCTTGAGCGCCCGCACCTTGGGCACGAGCTTCTCGAGCAGTGCGTCGTAGGCGGAGCCCTCGACGTACACGCGCTGCACCGAGATGCAGCTCTGGCCGGCGAACGCATATCCGTTGGCGGCGATCGCGGTCGCGGCCTTGTCGAGGTCCGCATCGGCCAGCACGATCACCGGCGTCGAGTTGCCGAGCTCGAGCGACACCTTCTTCTTGTGGGCGCGCTGGCGGATCCCCCAGCCGACCTCCGACGAGCCGGTGAAGGTGATCATGCGGACGCGCTCGTCATTGGTCAGCACGTCGCCGATCTCGCTCGAGGAGCCGACGATCACGTTCAGCCAGCCGGCCGGCTGGCCCGCGTCGGCGAACGCCTGAGCGAGGAGCAGCGCCGAGAGCGGCGTCGCCCCCGCCGGCTTCAGGACGACTGCGCAGCCGGCGGCGAACGCCGGGCCCACCTTGTGGCAGACCAGGTTGAGCGGGAAGTTGAAGGGCGAGATGGCACCGACGATGCCGATCGGCAGGCGCAGGATCAGGCCGGCCTTGCCTTCGCCGGCCGGATGAGCATCCATTCCTACCGTCTCGCCGGTCAGCCGCCGTGCCTCGAGCGCCGAGAACGTGATCGTCTGCACCGCCCGGTCGACCTCGACAAGCGCCGTCGAGACCGGCTTGCCGGCCTCGAGCGCGATCGTGCGGGCGAACTCCTCCCGGCGCTCCCGCAGCTGGTCGGCGACGCCGTCCAGGATCGCGGCCCGCCGGTGCGCGGGTAGCGGCGACTCCATCGCCCGCTCGGCCGCGTCGATCGCGCGGCGCGCGTCGTCGCCTCCGCCGTAGGCGACCTGGCCGACCACGCTGCCGTCGTACGGGGACGTGACGTCGCGCGTCTCGCCGGTCTCGTACCACTCGCCGCCCACGTAGAGCTTCTGCACGGTGTCGGTCGCAGCCATGGTCAAACCCCCTCTCCGACCTTCACCAGGTCGGCCAGATTCATGGAGAACTTCCGGTTCTCGCGGTAATCGATCGGGATCTCCACCACCGACGGCACGTCGAGGTCGAGCGCCCGCTGGATGGTGGGTGCCACCTCGTCGGCCGCTGAGACCCGCATGCCGGCGATGCCGAAGCTCTCGGCCAGCCGGACGAGGTCGGGATTCGTGAACTTCGTCCCGGCCAGGTGGCCGAACTTGCGCTGCTGGTGCACCTCGATCACGCCGTAGGCGCTGTCCGACCAGACGATGTTGACGAATGCCAGGCCCAGGCGCTTGGCCGTTTCCAGCTCCTGCACGTTCATCAGGAAGCCGCCGTCGCCCGAGATGGTGACGACTCGCCGCTCCTTGGGCAGCACCATCCGCGCCGCGACTGCGGCCGGCAGGGCGAATCCCATGGCCGCGGCCCCGTTCGAGATCAGCACCGTGTTCGGCTCGTGCGCCGGCCACAGGCGCGAGATCCAGAGCTTGTGCGCGCCGACGTCGGAGATCAGCAGGTCGTCGGGTCGCAGCAGCGCCCGCAGGTCGCGCAGCACGCGCTGCGGCTTCACCGGGAAGCCGTCGTCGGAGTGGGACTCGAGGGCATCGCGGATCATCTGGCTGTAATCGGGCGCGTCGACGTGGGCGGGCGGCTTGTCGGAGACGAGGTTGCCGAGGTGGGTGAGGATGTGGGAGATGTCGCCGACGAGCTCGACGTCGGGCACGTAGTGGGCGTCGCTCTCGGCTGGGGTGGTGTCGATGCAGATGATGCGGCGGTCCCGTTTCGGGTTCCAGTTCCCGGGCGACCATTCGACCAGGTCGTAGCCGATGCAGAGCACCAGGTCGGCGCGGCCCATGAAGCCGCGCGGGTAGTCCTGCGCCCGCAGGCCGGCCGTGAACAGGGCGTGGTCGTCGTCGGCGTCGATGACACCCTTGCCCATGAACGTCGTGATCACGTTCAGGCCGCTCTGCTGGACGAACCGGCGCAGCGCGCGCGACGCGTTCTGCCGGACGATGCCGTTGCCGGCCAGGATCACGGGCCGCTCCGCCTGCCGCAGCAGCTCGGCGGCGCGGTGCAGCTCCGCCGCCACCGGCTCGGAGAGCGTGGGGGAGCGGCGAGGCACGGGGTCGGCCTCGAGCGGCGACTCCATCACGTCGGCGGGCAGTTCCAGGTGCGTGGCGCCGGGCTTCTCGCGCTCGGCGACGGCGAATGCCTTTCGCACCGCCTCGGGGATGATGTCCGGGTCGTGCACCCGGGCGTTCCACTTGGTCACCGGCTTCATCATGCGCACGACGTCGATGTACTGGTGGCTCTCCTTGTGCATCTCCGACAGGTCGGTCTGGCCGGTCAGCGCGACGACGGGGGCGCGATCGAGGAAGGCGTCGGCCATGCCCGTCACGAGGTTCGTCGCTCCTGGGCCGAGCGTGCCGAGGCAGACGCCGGCGCGGCCGGTCAGCCGGCCGTAGGCGTCCGCCATGAACGCGCCGCCCTGCTCGTGGCGGACCGGGACGAACTGGATCGTCGAGGAGGCGTCGAGCGCTTCGTTGAGGTCAAGTGTCTCCTCGCCGGGGATGCCGAAGACGTGGCGAACGCCCTCGTTCTCGAGGCATCGGACGAACACTTCGGCGGCGGTCGTCATGGCTGCCGCTCAGTCTATCGGCGGGCCTGTATCGGTGGCGGCGGCGCTACCAGAGGTGCCAGCAGGGGTCCGCGTCGGATCCCGCGACGATCCGCTGCTCGGCGTTGAGCTCGGTGGCCAGCGTGAAGTCGTAGTGGACGCGGCTCCAGCCGGTGGTGGTGTAGTTCGCGAGACCGGCCCGTGTCTGCACCGGTGAGGGCTGGTAGTTCCCTGGCGGCGGTCCCTCCCAGTACATCATGGGCATCACGCCGGGGCCATCGACGGTTGCCCGGTAGCGTTGTGCCGCCCCCGTGCGCGTGCGGCCGAAGCGGTCCGGCCAGAGCGTGTCGCAGAAGCCGCCGTTGCTGACTCGATGCACGAGGAAGCCGTTCTCCCGGCGCCAGCCCTTGCCCCACCAGCGCGGGTTGTACCCGTCCACGTAGACGACGCGCCCGAAGTGGTCGAGCGGCGCCCCCTGCCGCGTGGCCGAGAAGCCGTAGGTGCCGACGCCCTTGTACGTCGAGCGGCCGTAGAGCTTGTCGAGATGCGGGTAGGCGCTGGTGCTGCGCGTCCAGTTCCACTTCAGCCAGAACACGGGCAGTGCCCCGCTCCAGTGCGAGACGTGCAGCTCCCGCAGACCGCACCGCGGCCGGCTGCCGCAGGGAAACCCGCCATTCGGCATGAGACGGCGCCAGCGCTGCACCGCCCAGTGCGACCCGTCCGGCATGGTACACGCGAACAGCGCCCACTTCAGGCCGCTGTCCGGGTACGGCGTGCAGATGTTCCGCACGCTGCGCCAGTAGCCGGCACCCCACGGGCTGGCCGAGCCGCCGGAGTAGTCGGTGTGGAACTGCACCTGGCTCTTCGGGTGCGCCGGGTCGGGCACCTTCGCGTTGATCGCGCCCCAGATGAGCACGTGCCGCCGCTCCCCGCTGTTCGTCGTGTACGAGAGCACGGCGCGGTTGTGGTCGCCGACCTTGAAGGTGACGTGGCTGCCGCTCCAGGCGATCAGCGCGCTCGCGTGCGCGGCGGACGGCAGAGCCAGAGCTGCTATCGCCGAGAGGAGAATGGCCCAGCGGATGAATCGGTGCATCAGATGCACCATCGGCACCGGAGCGCACCCGCTGAACCGCCCTGCGGGGGAGGACGTTGGCGGCTTCCAATTCCGTCCAGGTCAGGAGCGGTGACACGTGGTACGTTCGCTCGGTTCACCACCGAGAGGAGCGGACGTATGGCAGTGCTGATGATCATGGAGGTAGATGGCGTCACGACCGACGACTACGACCGGCTGAACGAGGCGGTCGGCGTGCGCAGCGACGAGGACGCCCCCGACGGGCTGATCCAGCATTCGGCTGGTGTCGATGAGAACGGCCGGTTCGTGGTCGTCGATCTGTGGGAGAGCGAGCAGAAGCTTGCGACGTTCTTCGAGCGCCTGGGGCCGGCGATGGAGCAGGTCGGCATTCCGCAGACGCAGCCGAGGATCATCCCCGCGCACAACCACACGCGCGGCACCAGCGAGGAGGCAGCGGTGCTCGTGCTGATCGACGTGCCGGACGCCGGCACGGCCGAGTACGACGAGATGCTGAAGATGATGCCGGCGCATGTCAACGACGAGCACCCGGCACATATCCACATCGCGGCCAGCGACGGGAACGGCCTTGTGGTCGCCGACCTGTGGGGGTCGGAGGAGGCGTTCGCGCAGTTCGCCCAGGAGCAGATCGGCCCCGCCGCGCAGCAGGCGGGCGTGTCGGACATCACCCCGCGCATGGTGAAGGTGCACAAGACCATCCGCGGCACGTCGAGCGTCAGCTCCTGACGGAACCTGGTGCGGCTCCGGTCGTTCGCGACGGAGCCGCGCCACCGCCAATCATCAACGCGGCCGTTGCCAGGTTGGCGTGCGGTCGTGACGCCGCGCGTCTTGTTCCGTGACGGTCCTCGGCGGCAGGGTTGGGAGGTCACAACCGCACACCCGCAAGGAGGGTCCGTCACATGTCTCATCGCATCGCTGCCGCCATCGTCACCCGCGTTCACCGTCAGGACGGCGAGGCCGGTCAGGGCACGGTTGAGTACGCCGGCCTCGCCATGGCCATCGGCGTGCTCCTGCTCGCGGTCGGCTCGTACCTCGGCGGCAAGGATCACGGCATCGGCGGCGTCGTCACCGCGGCGATCAAGACCGCGGTGGAGCACGCCACGGGAGCGTCCAAGTAGGGCCGGCCAGCGAGCCGCCCTCGGCGGGCGGCGGCCGCGGGGGCCGTCGCCCGTCCGACCTCAGGGGCCGGTCTCGACCGGCGCGAGCCGGCGGAGCTCTGCGGGCCCCAGGCGCGCGCCGGTGACCGTGCCGTCGGCGCGGCGGTGGAACAGGCACGGCTCACCTGACTCGCGGACGCCCGGCTCGATCACGAATGCGTCCGGCTCGCCAGCGGGTCGGAGCCGCGGCCGCCAGTCCGGCTCGTCGGGATCGAGCCAGACGAGCGCGCCGTCGCGCCACTCCAGCCGGAACAGCGCCAGCCACTCGCTGTCGGTGTAGAGACCGAGCAGCGGCGCCCACTCTTCGGGCAGCTCGGGCGGCGGCTCGATGGCGGCGGGGTGATCGAGCACGGCGCCACGGGCGATGGCCCCGAGGCGCACGGCCAGCTCGCCGGCGTTCCCGAGGCCGTTGATCAGCACGATGGCGGCCACCCGGTGCTCCGGGTCGAAGCAGACGTTGGTGATGAACCCGTGCAGCCCGCCGGAGTGCGTCACCCAGATCACGTCGTCACGTCGCAGGGCGTACCAGCCGATCGCCCACGCCTCCGTCCAACCGGCATCGCCGAGGTAGCGCGGGCGCTGCATCTCGGCCCTGGTCGCGTGTCGCAGGATGCCGTCGCGCTCGTCCCCATCGGGTGCCAGCTGGAACGCCAGCCACCGGGTCAGGTCATCGACACACGACCAGAGCCCGCCCTCCGCCTGGCTGATCGCGGTGGACATCGAGGGCCGGAGGTCGTCACTGAACGCCCGCGGCGCGTAGCCGGTGGCCTTGCGGGCGTCGAGGCCGGCGCCGAGCGGGTCGAATCCGGTCGACGTCAGGCCCAGCGGCTCGAGCAGCCGTGCCTGCAGCACCTCCGCATACGGCGCGCCGGCTGTCCGCGACACGATCTCGCCGAGCAGCTGGTACGCCAGGTTCGAGTACTTCTGCTGGGTGTTCGGCGGCACGCGCAACCCGATGTCGGCGGCGCGGGCCAGGTTGACGGCCGCGTCCTGCTCGTAGGTCGCGGACGACCAATCGGTCCCGGGTGGGTCGCCCAGCAGCCCGCTCTCGTGCGACAGCATCCGCCGGATGGTGAGGGCGCTGATCGGTGCCACCGTGGAGTCGGCGGCCTCCAGCTCGGGCAGGTGCTCGACCGCGGGATCGTCGAGCGCCAGCCGGCCCTCGTCGCGCAGCTGCATGATCAGCGTGGCGGTGAACGTCTTGGTGATCGACGCGATGCGGTAGAGCGTGCCGGTATCCGGCCTGCGCCGAGCGGCGATGTCGGCGAACCCGGGCCCCGATGACCAGACCAGCTGGTCGCCGTGGACGATGCCGGCCGCCAGGCCGGGAAGCCGGTGCTCGCGGACGAAGTCCGTCGCCGCCGACTCCAGCCGTGCGGCAACCTCCGCGACCGGCGAATCACTCATCGCGCAACCGTAGCCGCTACGGCAGGCTGTCTGCGGCCTCCTCGCCGCGGCTGGTCAGCCGTGCGCTGCGAGCGCCGTCGCTGCCGACGTACTCCGCCAGGCCCAGATGCACGAGATGGTCGACGTTCTCGGCGATCGACTCGTGCAGCTGCGCCGAGTCATGTCCCTCGGCGTCGTGGCGGCCCTCACCCGCGACCGCGTGCGAGATGTCGTCGACCGAGACGGTGCCCCTGCTGCGCAGTATGCGCAGGATGTCGTCCTGGTAGGGGAACCGGTTTATTGCCATGTCGCCCTCCTGTATCGAGACGGATGCGACAACCCTACACTGCGCACCGCACGGCGGGGCGCCGGCTCAGCGCAGGATGTTGACTGCCCGGGCGGCGACCACGAGAACCGTGATCGACGACGCTGCCGACTCGGTCAACATCAGCGCCTTGGCCCACCGCGTCATGGGCATCGCGTCCGTGGGGCTGAACGCGATCGCGTTCGTGAACGACACGTACATGTAGTCGAACAGGCGCGGCTGCCACCCGGGCTCGGCCAGCTGCGGGTTCTCCATCTGCGGGAACTGGAAGTCGGGCAGCGCCGGGTCCGGCTCACGCCGGCGCACCGGTCCGCCGCGGTCGAACTCCCAGAACAGCAACCCGAAGGTGATCACGTTGGTCGACCAGACGGCTCCCCCCTTCCAGAGCAGGTCGCGTCCGCTCATCTCGTGGCCGCTCAGCACGGAGGCGATCAGGGCCACCAGCATGACACCGTTGCCTATGCTGACAATAGTGAGCAGCGTGATCGAGACCTCGCGGCGAAGGCCGAGCACCTCGAGCCGCCTGCTGGGCAGCGACCAGCTGAGTGCGAGCAGGAGCACGGCCTCGGGCACCGCGAGCATCAGCCACGACCACCATGGCAGGTGCTCGAGCGTCCATCCGCCGGTCTTGCTCGCGATCGCCGTCGCGGCATGGATGACGACCAGCACGAGCACGGCGGGCGCGGCCTCGTACCGCGACTCCACCTCGGCGGCGCGGAACTCATCCTGGTCGGGATGGTCGGTGGTGGGGGGATCGCCGCTCACGGCGCGATCGCGTTCGCCGCCGCTAACGGGGCTCGACCGGGAAGAGCATCTTCACAAGCACGTCCCAGCGCGTGATGGCCCCATCGGACACCTCGCAGGTCAGCGAGATGACCTCGATCTTGCTGATCCCGCGAATCGAGCGGGTGGCGGCGCGCAGCGCCTGCCGCACGGCGTCGTCGGAGCTCTCGGTCGAGCTCCCGATCACCTCGATCACCTTCGTCACCGTCATGCTGGCAGACCTCCGCCCGTCCGCTGCTGGTACCGTGTCCCGGTCGTCCGGGGAGGATACCGATGCGGGTCTTGATCATGCAGGATGTATCGCCCGCCGGCCTGGCCGAGCTCGAGGGGTTCGAGCTCGTCCGCGGCTCGGATCCCGCCGGCTGCGACGGCGCCGTCTGCTATCTGGTCGACCGCATCGACGATGACTTCCTTTCGACACCGGGGCTGCGCGGCCTGGCGACGGTCTCGGTGGGCCTCGACCACATCGACCTGGCGGCCGCAGAGCGCCACGGCATCCCGATCGCCTACACCCCGGACGTGCTTACCGAGGCGACGGCCGACCTCACGTTCGCGCTCCTGCTCGGGGCCGCGCGCAGGCTGGGGGAGGGGGAGCGCTACCTGCGCGCCGGACGGTGGACGACGTGGAGCTTCGACCTGCTGCTCGGCACCGACGTGCACGGCAAGACGCTCGGCATCATCGGCCCGGGGCGGATCGGCCGGGCGGTGGCGCGGCGGGCGGAGGGGTTTGCGATGCGCGTGCTGTTCGCGGGGCGCGATCCGGCCGAGCTCGATCGCGTCCTTGCCGAGTCCGACTTCATCGCCGTCACGGTGCCGCTCTCGGCCGGCACCCGGCACATGATCGGCGCCGATGAGCTGGCGCGAATGAAGCCCGGCGCCATCGTCGTCAACACGAGCAGGGGCCCGGTGGTCGACGAGCAGGCGCTCGCGGCCGCGCTGAAGTCCGGGCACCTCGGCGGCGCCGGCCTCGACGTCTTCGAGCACGAGCCGCGGGTGCACCCGGACCTGCTGGAGTGCGAGAACGCGCTGCTCGTCCCGCACATCGGGTCGGCCACGAGGGAGACGCGCGACGGCATGGCGCGGCTGGCGTGTCGCGGGCTGGCGCAGATCCTGCGCGGGGAGCGTCCCCCCAACCTCGCCAACCCGCAGGTGTGGCCGCTGGAGGCGGCCGCGCCGCAATGAGCCGCGAGCCGGTCGACGTCGACGTCGACGCGCTGGGGCCGTACTCGCCCGCGATCGTCGCCGAGGGGCGGTTCGTCTACGTGTCGGGGCAGGGGGCGATCCGCGCCGGCCGCTACGAGGGCGGGAGCGTGGCCGACGAGACACGGCTGGCGATCGAGAACCTGTTCCGGATCCTCGAGGCGGCCGGGTGCACGCCGGCGGATGTTGTGCGCTGCGGGGTCTACCTCACGGACATGGCGTGGTTCGACCAGATGAACGCGGCCTACATGGAGCTGTTCCCCGAACCGCGACCGGCCCGCACGACCATCGGGGTCGCGTCGCTACCGGGCGGGATCCGGGTCGAGATCGACTGCGTGGCGGTGGCGCCCGGGCGTCAGCCTGAAGGCTGACCCCTCTGGAAGCCGGGATCGCTTTGGGGTCAGGCTTCAGCCTGACCCGGTTTCGGCCGTTGAGGCTCCGCCAGGGTCAGCCTGAGGGCTGACCCTCATGAAGTTGAGGCCTATCCACTTAGGGTCGCCTGCCAGGGGACATCCCTGACGCGGCGCAGGGCCGGACGACCATAGGGTCGCCCCCATGATGTCCACCCTCACCCCGCACGATCACGGCGGCGACGACGCCATTGCGGCCGAGCTGCGTCGCGTCGTGGAGTCGGCCTGTCTCGACCGCCACGAGGGAGAGCGCGTGCTGGCGACGGTGCTCTTCACCGATATCGTCGGCTCGACGGAGCGTGCGGTGGCGCTGGGCGACCGCCGCTGGGCCCGGCTGCTGGCGGGACACAACGCGATGGTGCGCGCGCAGCTGGCGCGGTTCGGCGGCCGCGAGGTGGACACGGCAGGCGACGGCTTCTTCGCCTCGTTCGACACGCCCGGGGCGGCGGTGGGGTGCGCCCAAGCGATCGTCGAGGCGGTGCGCCTGCTCGGCCTCGAGATCCGCACGGCTCTGCATGCCGGTGAATGCCAGCTGGTCGACGGCAAGATCGCGGGCATCGCGGTGCACACCGGCGCGCGGCTGGTGCGGCACGCGGGTGCCGGCGAGGTGCTGGTCTCCGGCACGGTGCGGGACCTGGTCGCCGGCTCCGGGCTTCGGTTCGACTGCCGCGGATCGGCCCGCCTGAGGGGCCTGCCGGACGACGTGCGGCTGTTCGCGCTGGCCGCTTAGCCCGCCGGCGGTGGCTCGTCGGCGGTCGGCTTGAACAGGTCGCGAACCCCGGCCACGCGCTGTGGCCGCTCGACGGTCACCTGCAGCGGCTGGTCGAGCTTGTCGACCACCCCGTCGACGCCGCTTCGCACTTGCTCGACCATCGCCGAGACGGTTGCCACGTCCTGGCGCAGGGCTGCCATGCCCGTCGAGATCAGGTCGACGACGAGCTCGAGGTCCTCGACGCGCCCCAGCCGCTCGGCCAGCAGGTCGCG
>DASQYY010000102.1:0-2702 GCA_035638975.1 Gaiellales bacterium | reverse complement strand
CTCTGACAGCCGCAGCTCGGGCGGCAGCGCCATCACGATGTCGGCCGCCAGCTGCAACTCGTCTGCGGTGTAGTGCTTGAAGTGCAGGTCGGGCGCCCGGTCGAGCAGCTCGGGCCAGTCCGGGCACGACCGAGTGCTCATGCGGTCGCGTCCCCGCGGCGCCTGCGCCGGCGCAGGGCGTCCCAAAGCAGGGCCAGGATCACGCCGATGATCAACCCGGCGAACACCGCCACGATCAGCGAGCTCTTCCGGTTGGAGGCGCTCACCGTCCCGCCCGACGGCTGCTGTACGAAGCCGGCCGACTCGATGTTCTTGGCGGCGGCGGCAAACAGCTCGTTCTGGGTCATCTGATAGGAGATGTCGTCGATTCGGGAGCCGGCATCGGAGATGGTGGCCAGCAGCGATCCGGTGAGCGTGGCCTTGTCGGTGCTCGAGGCGTTCGACCTGCCGACCGCCTTCAGCTGTGCCTGGGCCTGCTTCAGCACCGCCTGCAGGCTGGCGATCGTCGCCTTGTCGGTCGCCACCTGCGAGGTCAGCATGTCGGCCTTCGACTGCTGGTAGCGGTTCGCCCAGCTGATCAGTGCGTTGCCCAGCGAGGACACGGCGGCGACGGACGCCTTCCGGCCCCACGGCCCCTGGACGGTGATCTGGACGTTCGGCGAGCCGCCGGTCGTCTTCGTCGTGCTGTTCTGCAGGGCGAGGACGCTGAGATGGTTGCGAAGCGCGGAGCCGGAGCTGATGCCGCCCGCCTGGGCGGCCTTGTCGAGCACCGAGCCGGTGTGCAGGTAGGCCGCCGCGGTCGTCGGGTTCGTCAGCGCGGTGGTGGTGAGCGACTGGCCGCCGGCCGGGGTCAGGGGCGTGCCCAGGAAGACGGTGGCCTGAGCCTGCGACTGCTTGCCGGTGCCGACGGTGTGCAGGACGACGAGCAGCACCGCCGCGACGACGGCGATGACCACCACATACCAGTTGCGGATGACCCGCTCGGCATACTCCGAGATGCGTACCTCGGAAGACGATTCCGAGCTGAGGTTCTGGGACACGGCGCCGAAGTCTACCGATAGGCTGCGTCGCGTCCGCCGATGGATCGTTGCAAATTCCAATGAACGTCCGAGCCCGCGCACCGCTTCGCATCAGCTTCGCCGGCGGCGGCACCGACGTCCCGCCGTTTCCGGAGCGGGAGGGCGGGCTCGTCCTGAATGCCACCATCGACCGCTACGCGTACGGGCTGCTGCGCCCGCGCCGTGACCGCCAGGTGCGGATCGAATCTGCGGATTTCGGGCTTTCGGTCAACTATCAGGTGGACGAGCCGCCGATCTTCGACGGGCGGCTCGACCTGGTGAAGGCGGCGATCAGGCGGCTGGGTGATCCGAACGCGCCGGGGTACGACATCTTCCTGCACTCGAACGCGCCGCCCGGGTCGGGGCTCGGTTCCAGCTCGACGGTGATGGTGACGCTGATCGGGTTGCTCAAGGATCACCACAACCTGGCGCTGACCGACTACGAGATCGCGCAGCTGTCGCATCACATCGAGCGAGTCGACATGGGGATGCTCGGCGGCATGCAGGATCAGTACGCGGCCACGTTCGGCGGGTTCAACTTCATCGAGTTCGGGGCGGATCACGTGATCGTGAACCCTCTGCGGGTGAGCGCGGAGGTCGTCAACGAGCTCGAGCACAACATGCTGCTCTGCTACACGGGGGCGACGCGGCGGTCGGACGGCGTGATCGAGGATCAGACTGCGCGCTACGAGGGCGGCGAGTCGGGGACGCTGGCGGCGCTCCGTGGGCAGAAGCAGCTGGCGGTGGAGATGAAGAACGCGCTGGTGCGCCGGCAGCCGCGGGAGTTCGGCGACCTGCTCCACGAGGCGTGGAAGCAGAAGAAGCGGATGTCGCCCAAGATCAGCACGGAGTTCATCGACACGGCGTACGCCGAGGCGAGGCGCGCGGGCGCGCTGGGCGGCAAGGTGACGGGCGCGGGCGGGGGCGGCTACATGCTGTTCTACTGCGAGTTCCAGAAGAAGCACCGCGTGGCCGAGGCGCTGACGCGGCTTGGTGGCGTCGTCACCGAGTTCGCATTCGAGGCGGACGGGCTGACGACCTGGAGCATCGACGATGGGTGACCGCGCGCTGCGCCGGCTGCAGCTGCATGCGGACATGGCAGCCGCCCTGGTGACCGCGGAGCTGGCATCGTCGCTCGAGCGCTGCGCGGGGGCGGTCGCGGACCGGCTGGAGGCGGGCGGAACGCTCGTCCTCTTCGGAAACGGCGGCAGCGCCGCCGACGCGCACCACGTCGCCGCCGAGTTCACCGGGCGCTACATGCTCGAGCGCGATCCGCTGCCGGCCGTTGCCCTGGCCGAGAACGCGGCGGCGGTGACTGCGATCGGCAATGACTACGGGTTCGACCAGGTGTTCGCCCGGCAGGTGCGCGCCTACCGGCGGTCGGGCGGAGCTGCGATCGCGCTTTCGACCAGCGGATCGTCGCCCAACGTGCTCGAGGGGCTGCGCGCGGCGCGTGAGTGCGGGCTGCTGACGGTCGGTGTGACCGGGCCGCGCGGCGGCGCGATGGCCGAGCTGTGCGATCAGCTGATCGTGATCCCGGCGGAGGACACGCCGCAGATCCAGGAGGGCACGATGCTCGTGCTGCATACGCTGTGCGAGCTGGTCGAGCAGCGGCTGTTCGGCGGATGAGCGAGCGGGCGGCCT
>DASQYY010000101.1:0-18879 GCA_035638975.1 Gaiellales bacterium | reverse complement strand
CGACCTGGCCGGGTCGTGGCTCTCCTCACCAAGCGACGCCGCCGCTTCGAAGCCGACGAACAGCAGGATGCCGAGCATCACGCCGTTGAAGACCGTGTGCACCGACGTGGTCGAGGGATTGAAGACGGCGAGCGTGTTGTTCGCCTGGAAGATGATCGCCACCGCGAGGATCAGCATCGGGGTGAACGACAGCGCCGCGAACGTCAGCATCGCGCCGATCGCGACCCGCACGCCGATGTAGTTCAGCACCAGCACCAGTGCCATGAACAGCAGCGCGAGGAACCACCACGACGGCACCGTGGACGTCGAGATGTGCTCGGTCCAGAAGCCGTTCGTGAGGATCCCGAGGCCAAGGTAGATGCCACCGCCGCCGAGAAACAGCGTGCCCATGAAGAAGATGCCGGCGGTGAGGATGCCGACCGCAGGGTGGGCGCCGCGCACGAGGTACTCATAGACCGCGCCGGCACCCTGGTACTGACGGGCGAAGACGGATATCGCATACGCGATCGCGAGCACGCCGAGGCCAGCGACGAGCACCGACAGCGCGGTATTGAAGCCGGCTCCCGTGATGGGCGCCGAAACAAAGCCGAGAACGATCGCCGTCGAGAACATCGGGCCGATCGCGAGTGCCTGTGCGACGGCGTGGATGGTGCCGAGCCGTCGCTCGCCGAGCTCCCCTCCCGCGGCGGGCGGGGGTGCGGCCTGTGCCATGACTCCCTCCTCAGGTCGGAACAACTTGTATACATTCGCACCAAGATCGGACGGCTGTCAAGACCGGGTTGCTTGACCGCCCGGAGCGGCGGCGTAATGTATGCAAAGGCCATGAGCGTCCAACCAGCCGTCGCGCCCCTGCAGATCCAGAGCGTGGTCGACCACGTCTACTCGGCCCTGCGCGAGCGGATCCTCTCCGGCGACCTCCCGCGCGGGACCAAGCTGCGACAGGCCTCGCTGGCCGAGGAGCTGGGCGTATCACGCACGCCGCTGCGAGAGGCGCTGCGCCGCCTATCGACGGAGGGCCTGGTCGAGTTCTCGCCCAACCGCGGCGCCACGGTCTCGGAGCTGGACTTCGGCGACATGCGGCATGCCTGGTCCGCCCGCGTGGCGCTCGAGCCCGGTGCGGCGCGCCTCGCGGCGGAGCGGCGTGACAGCGACGGAATCGCGGCGATGCGTGAGGCGATCGCCCAGCAGCGCGCGGCCACCGACGACAAGGACGCCAGCTTTGCAGCCAATCGCCGGTTTCACCTGGCGCTCGCCGCCGCCTCGGGCAACCCGCACCTGACGCGCTTCGCGGAGATGCTGTGGGTGCCCCGCATCGGGGTGCCGATCTACCAGGCGCAGGCCGCGGAGCCGGCGGGTGCCGGAGGCTGGGCCGAGGAGCACGAGCGGATCACCGACGCCATCGAGAGCGGGCGTGCGGACGACGCCGAGCGGCTCACAAGGGAGCACATTCAGGCGCACCCCCCGGTGGCGCCTGCGGTAGCCTAGGAGCGGATGCACGACCTGCTGATCACGGGCGCCCGGATCCGGACGCTCGACCCCGACCGCCCGGTTGCCAGCGCGATCGCGATCGCCGAGGGAACCATCATCGCCGTGGGCAGCGACGACGAGGTGCGCCGCGCATCGGCGGCCGGGTCGGAGCACATCGACGGCGGTGGCATGACGATCGTCCCCGGGCTGACCGACAGCCACAGCCATCCCTTCATGGGTGCGCTGGAGACCCGCGGCGCCAACCTGTCGGGTGCCGCCACGGTGGACGAGGTGCGCGAGCGGCTCGCCGCCGAGCGGCGCCGGCGCGGAGACGGTGCGTGGGTGACCGGCTACTCGCTCGAGTACCGGGTGTTCGATGGGATCGAGGCGAGCGGCGAACTGTTCCAGGAGGCTGTGGGCGGTAACCCGGCGCTGCTCACGTTCTTCGACTTCCACACGGCCCTGGCGACGCCCCCGGCGCTGGCCGCGGCCGGCATCACCGGCCCGCGTGCGTTCGAGGACGCCTCCGAGATCGTCTGCCGGCCGGACGGGCGGCCGACCGGCGAGCTGCGGGAGAACAGCGCGATCGGCCTGGTCGCGGTGGCGATGCCCGAGCCGACGCGCGACGAGCGGCTCGCCTACATCGCCGAGGCTCTTGCGGCCATGAACCGTGTGGGCCTCACCGCATGCCACATGATGGACGGGACGCTGGCGACGCCGGACGAGTGCCGCGACCTGGAGCGGAGCGGGCGGCTGACCGTCCGGCAGGTGGTGCCCTTCACGGTGCAGCCGACCATGACGGATGAGGAGATCCGCGACGCGATCGACGCGGGCGCCCAGAGCGGCCGGCTGTGGCGGTCGGGGTGGGCAAAGTTCTTCATCGACGGCGTCGTCGAGCCAGGCACCGCGTGGCTGGAGCAGCCGGACACCCACGGGCGCGGCATGGAGCCGAACTGGCCGGATCCCGAGCGGTACGCGGACGTGATCGCGCGGTTCGCCAGGGCGGGCGCGCCGTCGATCACCCATGCGATCGGCGACCGCGCCGTGCGCTGCGCCCTCGACGCCTACCGGCGGGCCGGGCGCGTGGAGCGAGGGCCGCACCGGGTGGAGCACATCGAGACGATGCAGGACGACCAGCTGCCCCGCTTCGCGGCGGAAGGCGTGGTGGCGTCGCAGCAGGCGATCCACCTGCAATGGATACGGCCCGACCTGAGCGACCCGTGGAGCCAGGCGCTCGGGCCGGAGCGGGCCGGACGTGGGTTCCGCACCGCAGAGCTACGACGCTCGGGCGCCGTGCTGGCGCTGGGATCGGACTGGCCGGTTGCGGGATACGACCTGCGCGAAGGGATGGCGTGGGCACGGCTGCGCCGCCGGCCGGGAGACCGCGACGCGGAGGCGTACCTCCCGCAGCAACGGCTGACGGCGATCGAGGCGCTCGAGGGGTACACGTCGCAGGCGGCACGGGCGGTGCAGGACGAGGCAGTGGCGGGCAGGCTGGCGGCCGGGTACCGCGGCGATCTGACGGCGTTCGCGGAGGATCCGATCGAATGCGATGCGGACGACCTGCCGCAGCTGCCTGTCACGCTGACGGTGGTCGACGGTCGGGTGGTTCACCGCTCCAACTGAGCGACTACGCCTCCAGCGTCACCGGATTCGACAGCGTCCCGACGCCCGCCACCGTCACCTCCACCACGTCGCCTTCCGTCAGGTACACCGGCGGCTGGGCCGAGTCTCCGACCCCGCCGGGCGTCCCGGTCGCGATCACGTCTCCCGCCTGCAGCGTCATCCCCTTGGACAGGTACACGATCAGCTCCACCACCGAGAAGATCAGGTTCCGCGTGTTCGACGACTGGCGCTGCTCGCCGTTCACCCTCGTCGAGATGTCGATGTCCGCCAGGTCCATGCCGTCACAGCTGGCAACACACGGGCCCATCGGCGCGAACGTGTCGAAGCTCTTCCCGAGCGTGAACTGCCGCAGCGGCGTCTCCAGCTGCGCCCGCCGCCCGGAGACGTCGTGGAACGCCGAGATGCCGCCCACCGCCGCCCGCGCCTGATCCTCGTTCGCCCGGTAGACGTCGTGCGCGAGCACCACCGCCACCTCGCCCTCGTAGTCGGGACGCGTCTCCTCCCGGGGCACCACGATCGGCTCGTGGTGACCGATCAGCGATGTCGTCCACTTGGCAAACACCACCGGCACCGCCGGGATGTCGAGCTCCGATTCCTCGGCGTGATCCCGGTAGTTCAGGCCGATGGCCATCAGCTTCCCCGGTTCCGTGGGGTGCAGCAGCCGCACGTCGTCGATCAGGTGGCCGATGCCCGACGCGTCCGCGATCCGCTGCCATCCCTGCGCGTCGGGCACGAACCCGCGCGGCCCGGCCGGCCCGGCCTCCATGATCGTGTCGCCGTCGAGCCGGCCCAGCTTGATGTCGCCACCCGGGTCGACGAACCGGACGGCCTTCATCGTCCCTGCTCCGTGCGAAGCACCTTCAGCGCGTTGATCGCCCGCGGGATGCCCGCGTAGGGAGCCGTCTGCAGGATCGTCTCCTCGATCTCGTCCCACGGCACGTCGATCGCGCGCAGCGCGCGGATGTGCGCCGCGACCTGCGGGTCGGAGCTGCCGATCGCCGTCAGCACGGCGACGATGATCAGTTCGCGCTCGCGCGGGCTGAGGCCCTCGCGCGTATGCACCTCGCCGAACACCCAGTCGATCAGCCAGTCGCCCATCGGGCTGCCCATGCGCTCGATGAACGCATCGCCACCCGGCTCGTCGCCGAGCAGCTTCAGCCGCTCCAGCCCTCGCTCACGTGCCGTCTGTTGCTGCATCGCTCCTCCAGATCGCGGGACGCGCCAGACTGTACCCGCAGCCGGCCGGGCGGCCGAGTTGCACGCCTCGGCGGAAGCGCATACTGTATCCAATCGTGCCTGAGCGTCGCGTTCGCGTGCTGGTCGAGGGGTCCCCGCGCTGGGGCCGGCTGGACGGCGGGAAGGTCGTGCTCGAGGACGGCGGCGCCATCCCCGAGGCCGAGGCGCAGTTCCTCGCCCCCGTCGAGCCGACCAAGATCATCGCCACGCACCTGACCTACCGCAGCCGGGTCGAGGAGTACGCCGCGCGCACCCCGCCTGAGCCGTCGTACTTCATGAAGCCGCCAACGACGCTGAACGGGCACCGGGGCGTGCTGCGCCGGCCCCGCGGCGCGCGGTTCCTGAACTATGAGGGCGAGGTGGCGGTCGTCGTCGGCCGGCCCATGCACGGCGTGCCCCAGTCCGACGTCCTGTCCCACGTCGCCGGCTATGCCTGTGCAAACGACGTGGGGCTGCACGACTTCCGCCATGCCGACCGCGGCTCGATGCTGCGGGTGAAGGGACAGGACGGCTTCTGCCCGATCGGGCCCGAGCTCGTCCCGGCCGACCAGTTCGATCCCACCAGCTTCGAGATCCGGACCTACCTCAATGGCGAGGTCGTGCAGCAGGGCACCGCCGCCGACCTGATCTGGCCGATCTCCTACCTCCTCGCCGACCTCTGCCGCACCATCACGCTGCTGCCCGGCGACGTGATCCTCTCCGGCACGCCCGCGCACTCGCGGCCGATGGAGCCGGGCGACGTCGTCGAGGTCGAGGTCTCCGGCCTCGGCCGGCTGTCGAACACGGTCGTCGACTGGGACGTCGACCTCTCGGGCCCCGGCGATCAGCTGCAGGTCTCCGCCAACACGCTCCACGTCGCGCTTGCCATGCCTGAGGATGAGGCCGAGCGGGCAGTGAACGAAGGGATGGTGAGCCCATGATCGAGATCCGGCGAATCGACCATGTAGCACTCCGCGTCGCGAACCTCGATGAGGCGATGGATCGCTGGGCGATCCAGTTCGGCCTGACGGAGGTCGAGCGGGTCGGCCATCACGGGTATCTCCGCTGCGGATACGAGCCGTACTCGCTCCAGCTGATCGCCGCCGGCGACCCCGGCCACGACCACACCGGCTGGGAGCTTCGCCGCAGCTGCAGCCTCGAGCAGGCGGCCGAGCACCTCGACGCCCACGGCATCTCCTACGAGCACCACGACGGCGGCCTGCATTTCGCGGACCTCGACGGCAACGGCATCGAGCTGATGCCCCACCGCGAGGAGGAGGACCGCCGCCCGCCGGTGGCGCGCAGCACCACCACGCTGCCGGGGCTGCACCCACGCAAGCTCGGCCACGTCAACCTGCTGACGACGGATCTCGACGCCCAGACGGCGTTCTACACCGACGTGCTCGGCATGCGCATCTCCGACCGGCTGCTCGGCGCGGGCAACTGGTTCTCGATCAACCCCGACCACCACTCGATGGCGCTCGTCCAGTTCGACTACGCCCATTTCCACCACCTGGCCTGGGAGTACGTCGACTGGGGCGAGCTGCGCGTCCTCTTCGACCACCTCGGCCAGCACGGCCGCTGGCTGGTCTGGGGCCCGCTCCGCCACGCGCTCGCGCAGAACCTGTGCGCGTACGTCCGGCTCTCCGAGGAGGAGCTGCTCGTCGAGTGCTACTGCGACATGGAGCAGCTGGAGCCCGACCACGAGCCGCGCGACTGGGATGACACCCCGCACTCCTCGAACGTGTGGGGCATCCTCCCGCCCCGCTCGTACTTCCGCTTCGACGCCGAGGCCATTCGCATGGAGCGCGAGGGCCTGCTGGCGAAGGGAGAGCAGCTCCCACCGCTGACGCACCAGGAGGCATGATGGCGACCGCCGAGACGTCCCAGCAGACACCCACCGCCGCCCGCACCGGCCAGCAGTTCCTCGACGGGCTCCGCGGCGACTCCCGTGAGATGTGGCTGAACGGGGAGAAGATCACGCACCCGCTCGACCACCCACAGCTGGCGGAGGCCGCACGCACGATGGCGCGGGTGTTCGACCTGCAGCACGAGCATGCCGACGAGATGCTGGCGCCGTCGCCCGACGACGGCCGGCTGGTCAACGTCACGCACCTGATCCCCCGCAGCAAGGAGGATCTGGAGCGCCGGCGCCGCGCGATCGAGCTGACCGCCGCCGCCACGGCCGGGATGATGGGCCGCACGCCCGACTACCTGAACGTCACCTTCGCCTGCTTCGCCGGGCGCGCCGACGTGTGGGCCCGGCGCGGCAACGAGCAGGGTGCGGCGAACCTGGTCGCCTACCAGAAGGAGATGCGCGACCGCGACCTCTCCACCACCCACTCGATCATGAACCCGCAGGTCGACCGGACGAAGCCGGAGGCCGAGCAGGCTGCCGGCGAGGTGGCCCTGCACAAGGTGGGCGAGACCGAGGATCACATCACCGTCCGGGGCGCGCGCATGCTGGCGACGCTGGCGCCCTACGCCGACGAGCTCACGATCTACCCCGGCTCCGATATCCGGCCGCAGGACGGCAACTATGCGCTCGCGTTCGCCATCCCGATGGGCACCCCCGGGCTCAAGTTCATCTGCCGCGACAGCTACTCGAAGCAGCGCAACACGTTCGACTACCCGCTGTCGTCGCGCTTCGACGAGATGGACGCCGTTGTCATCTTCGACAACGTCGAGGTTCCCAAGAGCCGCCTGTTCCTCTGCGGCGACACCGAGGGCTACTCCGAGGTGATCAGCGACACCGGCTGGCGCGGGCACATCTTGCATCAGGCGTTCACCCGCGCATACGTCAAGCTGTCGTTCGCCCTCGGCCTCGGCCACCTGATCGCGAACACCACGGGCGTCGTTCGGTTCGACCACATCCAGGAGAAGCTCGGGCAGATCTGGAACATGGTCGAGCTGACGCGCTCGGGGATCGTCTCCGCCGAGGCGGGGTCTGCGCTCGACGAGGGCGGGGTCTGGTACCCCGACGACCGCCCCTTCCTGGCACTCCGCGGCGAGATGCCGAAGTGGCTGCCCTACGTGAACGAGCTGCTGCAGCTGGTCGGCGGCGGCGGCTTCATGGCGACGCCGTCGCTGGCCGACATCGAGGGCCCGCTGGCCGACGAGATCGCCAAGTACTACCAGGCGGCGGGAGCCGACGCCGACCGCCGCATCCGGCTGTTCCGGCTGGCCTGGGACTACATCGGCAGCGACCTGGGCGGCCGCGGTGAGCTGTACGAGCGGTTCTACCTCTCCGACTCCTGGCGGATGACGGCACTTGCCTACAAGCTCGCCGACAAGAGCTTCCCCGAGTCGCTGGTCGAGCAGTTCCTGACGGAGCAGCCGTCGTGATCGTGCGGGTGGCGACGTTCAACAGAGGCCGCGGCGACCTCGGCCTCGACCGGTCGGAGTGGGTGATCGAGGCGCTGCGCGGTGTGGACGGCGTGCACGCGCTCTACCACTGCCTGGCCGAGGACGGCTCGGCCGTCTCGATCACCGTGTTCGAGGATCCCGAGGCCGCCCGCCGGGCGATGGCGCGGATCGAGGAGGCCCGCGAGCAGCACGGGCACGAGGTCGAGCCGGCCGATCACGCCGCGGAGTACGAGGTGGTCGGCTCGCTGGAGCGGCCGTGAGCACCGGGCCGAGGGGCTACTCCCTGCCGCTCTCGCCCGGCGGCACCGCGTCGATCATCCCCTCTCCCCCGTGGCACTACGTCGGTGACTTCCTGGTCATCGACTACTGGGCCGATCCCGACGCGGTGCGCGCCGTGCTGCCGGCCGGCCTGTCGCCGTACGCGGACGACCCGGGACGGTGCGCCGCGCTGTTCGTGGACTGGCAGTCGTGCTCGGACTCCGGCGATGAGCTGCTCGATCCGGTGCGCAGCCAGTACAGGGAGTTCTTCATCGTGGTCAACGCGATGCTCGGTGACGAGCACGTCACCACGTGCCCCTACATCTGGGTGGACCGGGACTTCGCGCTGATCCGCGGCTGGATCCAGGGCTTCCCGAAGAAGCTCGGCGAGGTGCACATGACGCGCAGCTTCGGGCTCGACTGCCGTGCGGAGGGGCGAACGTTCGCCGGCACGCTGACGGCGCACGGCCGGCTGCTCGCTGAAGCGACGGTGACGCCGGAACGCGTCAGCGAGACGGGCCCGCAGCACAACGACCCGCCGCTCGTGAACCGCCGGCACTTCCCGCGCCTCGCGGCCGGCCGCTGGGGCGACCCGGCCGTCGATGAGCTGGTCCGCGCCCGATCGAGCAACCGCTCGGCGTCCCAGATCCGGGTCGGCCCCGCAACGCTCACGCTTCACCCCGCGCCCGGTGAGGAGCACGATGCGCTCGCGCCGGTGCGGGTCGGCGAGGGCTTCCGATTCCAGTTCGCGTACACGGTCGACGACCTGGAGACGGTCGAGCGGTGACCCGCTGTGCCCTGGTGACCGGCGGTGGGACTGGCATCGGGGCGGCGGTCGCGCGGCGGCTGGCCGGCGACGGCTACCAGGTGGTCGTGGCGGGCCGGCGCTCCGCCCCGATCGAGGCGGTTGCGGCGGAGGTCGGCGGCATCGCCGTGACGGCGGACTGCGCCGACCGCGAGGGCGCCGCGCGAGCGGTGTCGGCAGTCGTCGAGGCGTACGGGGGCATCGACGCGCTCGCCTGGTGCGCGGGCATCGCCGGAGGCGGCGACGTGGTCGAGCAGGGCCCCGACGGCTGGGACGAGGTGCTGCGCGTCAACCTCACGGGCTTCTACCTGACCGCACGCGCGGCGCTGCCCCACCTGGTCGAGCGGCGGGGCGCCGTGGTCGCGGTCTCCTCGGTCTCCGGCCTGCAGGCGGGGGCCGCCTCGGCCGCCTACAGCACGAGCAAGGCAGGCCTCAACATGGTGGTGCGCTCGATCGCCGTCGACTTCGGGCCGCGCGGGGTTCGCGCGAACGCCGTGTGCCCGGGCTGGGTCCGCACCGCGATGGCCGACAGCTCGATGGACGACCTTGCCGCCCTGCGCGGAACCGATCGCGAGGGCGCCTACGCGCTGGCCACCCGCCCGGCGCCGGCGCGCCGACCGGGCGATCCGGATGAGGTCGCAGGCTTGGTGGCCTGGCTGCTGTCGCCCGAGGCGGCATACGTGAACGGCGCCGTGATCACCGTCGACGGCGGGATGAGCGCAGTGGAGGTGGGCCTGATGGAGTTTCAGCAGTGAGCGCGCTGGCGGACACGGGCATCGACGTCTCACCCGACCACCACATCGGCGGCGAGCGCGTCGGCAGCGACGAGCGCTTCGAGGTGATCTCGCCGATCGACCAGCGAGTGCTCGCCCACGTCGCGCGCGGCGGCGAGCGCGAAGCCCAAGCTGCGGTGGAGGCCGCCCGGGCGGCGTGGCCCGAATGGGCGGCGCTGGGCGCCGACGGCCGCGCGGTGCTGCTGCACCGGCTGGCGGAGCTGATCGACCAGAACATCGAGCGGATCGCAACCGTCGAGTGCCTCGACATGGCCATGCTCGAGCGGTCGCTCAAGGCGCGGGTGATCGCCCGCGGCGCCCGCAACTTCCGCGCCTATGCCGACCTCGCCGCCGGATACCAGGAGCGCGTGTGGGAGTCGAACGGCACCCTCAACCGCGTCATCCGCATGCCCAGCGGGCCCGCGGCCGTGATCACCCCGTGGAACGCGCCGTTCATGCTGTCGACCTGGAAGACCGCACCCGGGCTCGCGGCCGGCTGCACGGTCGTCCTCAAGCCGCCCGAGTGGGCGCCGCTCTCCTGTTCGCTGCTCGCGGACCTCACCGTCGAGGCGGGCTTCCCACCGGGCGTGTTCAACGTCCTGCAGGGGATCGGCGAGGAGGCCGGCGCGGCGCTGGTCTCGAACGAGGGCGTGCGGCGCATCAGCTTCACCGGATCGCCGGAGACCGGACGGTCGATCGGCCTGTCGGCGGCCTCCAACCTGGTGCCGTTCACGGCCGAGCTGGGCGGCAAGGGGCCGCTGATCGTCTTCGCCGACGCCGACCTCGACGCCGCGGCGGCGAAGGCGGCCGGCCAGTACGACGACGCCGGCCAGGTCTGCCTGGCGGGCACCCGGCTGCTCGTCGAGGAGTCCATCCGGGACGCCTTCCTCGAGCGGTTCCATGCCGGGGTCGACGCCCAGGTGCTGGGCGACCCACGGGACGACGCGACGACCATCTCGCCGCTGATCCACCCCGACCACCTGGCGCGGGTCGAGGGCTTCGTCGAGCGCGCCCGCGCGAACGGCGACCGCATCGTGCGCGGTGGGCGCCGCGCCGAAATCGGGGGCCTCTGGTATGAGCCGACGCTCGTGGAGCCCCGCTCGAACGACTCCGAGATCGTGCAGCGGGAGGTGTTCGGCCCGGTGCTCACCTTCCAGACCTTCGGAGACGAGGGCGAGGCCGTGGCGCTGGCCAACTCGACCCGCTACGGCCTGTCGGGGATCGTCTACACCGGGTCGCAGGAGCGTGCAGAGCGGGTCGGCCGCGCGGTGCGGGCGGGCACGGTGTGGGTCAACACCTTCCTCATCCGCGACCTGACCGCGCCCTTCGGCGGGATCGGCATCAGCGGCATCGGCCGCGAGGGAGGCGACTACGCCCTCGACTTCTACTCCGACCTGAAGACCCTGCAGATCTTAAATGGCTGACTCCATGACCAGCGCGGTGCAGGATCGGGCTCGCGGCCGCGCCGCACGCCACGATCGCTCTCGCCCAGGACAGACCAGCCTGCGCGTCGAGCGCTCCCGACGTACGGCGCATCCTGATCTCCGCCCTGCGTCCACGCCGGCCATGAAGTCAGCCATTCTTGACGGGAGCACCCAATGAGCAGCACTCTCACGCTGGACGACGTCTATCTGGACAACGACGCGTTCGCCGAGCGCGTCCCGCACGAGACCTTCAAGCTGCTCCGCGACGAGGCACCCGTGCACTGGTACGACTGGGAGCACGGCAGGGGCTTCTGGTGCATCACCCGCTACGACGACGTGGTGGCCGTGATGAAGGACTGGCGCACCTTCTCGTCCGAGACCGGAGCGACCGCCCTCGAGGATCTCGATCCCGACCAGATCGAGGCGCGCAAGTCGATGCTGGACACCGACCCGCCCAAGCACTCGAGCCTGCGCGCGATCGTCAACAAAGGCTTCACACCGCGTGCGGTGGCGGCGTACGAGGACCTGCTCCGCACGCTCACCCGCCAGATCCTGGATGAGTCGCTGCCAAAGGGCGAGTTCGACTTCGTCGAGGAGGTGGCAAAGCAGCTGCCGATCCAGGTGCTCTGCCGCATCCTCGGCGTCCCGCTGGAGGACGACGAGCAGCTGATCGAGTGGGGCGACAAGATGATCGGGAACACCGACCCCGACCTGGGCGGGCTGCACCCGGCCAGCCCGGAGAGCGCGAAGTACCGCCTCTACCCGTTCCGCAGCCCATTCGCGATGGAGGTGTTCAACTACGGCCACCGCATCGCCGCCGAGCGGCGGAAGGATCCGCGCGACGACCTCGTCTCCAAGCTCGTGATGTGGGAGGACGAGGACGGCAACCGGCTGACCGAGCGGGAGTTCGACACCATGTTCCTGCTGCTCGTCGTCGCCGGCAACGAGACCACGCGCCAGTCGATCGCGCACGGCATGCAGGTGCTGATGGAGAACCCACAGGTGATCGACCGCCTGCGCGAGGACCCGGAGCTGATGACCACGGCGACCGAGGAGATCATGCGCTGGGCGTCGCCGGTGATCCACTTCCGGCGCACCGCCACGAGCGACGTCGAGATGCACGGCGCGCAGATCCGGCAGGGCGATAAGGTGGTCGTGTGGCTGATCTCCGGCAACTACGACGAGCGTCAGTTCCCGGACCCGCTGACGTTCGACGTCACGCGGAAGCCGAACAACCACATCACGTTCGGCCGCGGCGGGCCGCACTTCTGCCTGGGCGCGCACCTCGCAAAGCTCGAGACACGGATCATGTTCGAGGAGCTGTTGCCACGGGTGAAGACAGTCGAGCCGACAGGGCCCGCGCGACGCATGCACTCCAACTTCACCAACGCGTACAAGTCGATGCCCGTCCGGGTGGAGACGGCGTAGACCCTACGACGAAAGGGCGGTAGATGGCCGACACGCTGGATCAGCTCGTCAAGGACGGCGTCACCACGGTGCGCATGAGCTATCCCGACCTGCACGGGATCGCGCGCGGCAAGGAGTTCCCCGCGGAGTACTTCGGGCACCTGCTCGAGGACGGCGCCGCCTACTGCGAGGCGATCATGACGGTCGACCTGCGCCACAACGTCGTCGCCGGCTTCGAGCACGGGTTCCAGGACATCGTCGCCCGGCCGGACGCCGCCACCCTGCGGCGCATCCCGTGGGACCCCGAGGTCGCGGTCTGCATCGCAGACCTCGAGCGGATGGACGGCTCGCCATACGGCGTCGACTCGCGCGGCGTCCTCAAGCGCGCCATCGCCGGCTACACCGAGCGCGGCCTGGTGCCGGTGCTGGGGCCGGAGCTCGAGTTCTACCTGTGCATCCCCGACCCGACTGCGCCGAACGGCTACCGCCGCTACGTCGACAACGACAGCCACGTCTACACCGTCGGCGCCGTGGCGGACCCGAAGAACCTGCTGCGCAGGATGCTGCACGCGTCGGCCGACATGCGGCTGAACACCTACGCCGCGAACCACGAGTTCGGGCGCGCGCAGTACGAGATCAACCTGCGCCACTCCGATGCGCTCGACGCCTCCGACCGGGCGTACCTGTTCAAGGACCTGGTCAAGGAGATGGCCGCGCTGGACGGGCTGCTCGCGACGTTCATCGGCAAGCCGTGGAACGACGACGAGGGCTCGGGCTTCCACCTGCACCTCTCGCTGTCGGACGACGGCGGCTCGAACCTGCTGAACGGCGACCGCGACGAGGGCCTGTCCGCCCTCGCCCACCACTTCCTGGCCGGCCTGCTCGACCACGGCCCGGCGCTGATGGCGTTCTTCAACCCGACGACGAACGCCTATCGCCGCATCCACGAGGAGGCATTGGTGCCGACCCTGGTCAGCTGGGGGCACGACAACCGGCTGTGCCTGGCCCGCGTGCCGCGCGAGCGACGCGGCGCGACGCGGATCGAGCTGCGGCTCGGCGACGGCGCCGCCAACCCCTACCTGGCAGCGGCGGCGGCGCTGTTCGCCGGGCTGGACGGGATCCAGCGCGAGCTGGAGCCGCCGGAGCCGTTCTCCGGCCTGATCTACGAGGACGAGCGCGCCGGCGAGTGCCCGCCGCTGCCCCGGACGTTCGAGGCAGCGCTGGAGGCCCTCGACGCCGACACGGTGATCAAGGAGGCGATGGGCGAGGAGCTGGTCTCCACGTTCCTCACGATCAAGGGCGCCGAGCTCGACCGCGCCAAGAAGTACGTCACCGACTGGGAGTTCCGGGAGTACACGCACCACCTATGAGCTCGATCGCGTCGTTCGCCGAGTCGATCACCGTCGAGGATCTGGAGCGGGATCCGTTCCCGATCTACCGGCGGCTCCGGGACGAGGCGCCGGTGTGCCACGTGCCCGCGGTCGGGCTGACACTGGTCACGCGGTGGGAGGACGTGCACCACGTCGCCCTGCATCCCGAGCTGTTCACGGCCGACGTGGGCGCTTCGCCGCTCACACGCACGCTCGGGCAGAACATGCTGACTCTGGACGGGCCGGCGCAGCGACGGATCCGCGCCACCATCGACCCGCCGATGCGGCCGAAGGCCGTGCGCGACTACGCCCCCGGCGTGATCATGCCGCTCGCGGAGGGGCACTTGTCCGTGATCGAGCCCGACGGTGCCGCCGAGCTGATGGCGACCTATTGCGAGCCGGTGTCGGTGCTCGCGCTCGGCGCCGTGATGGGGCTTGGCACGGTCGACGCGGACACGCTGCGGCGCTGGTTCGGGGCACTGGCCCTGGGCGGCTCCAACTTCGAGGACGACCCGGAGAAGCAGGCGATCGCCGACGCGGCCAGCCGTGAGATCGACGAGCAGGTGCTGCCGCTGCTCGACCGGCTGGCGGAGCAGCCGGATGGGACCGTGCTGTCGGACATGCTTCACACGGAGCCGCCGGAGGGCGGCCGGCTGTCCAAGGCCGAGGTGCTGTCGAACCTGAAGCTGATCCTGCTGGGCGGCATGCAGGAGCCGGGGCACGCGCTCGGCATCGCGCTTTGGGCCCTGCTGATGCACCCGGAGGCGCTCGCCGAGGTGCGGGCCGATCCCGACCTCTTGGCCGGAGCAGTCGAGGAAGCGCTTCGCTGGCACTCGCCGGTCGGCACGCAGACGCGGCAGGTGACGCAGCGGACCGAGCTGGCGGGAGCCACGCTCGAGCCGGGCACGGCGATCGCCGCGGTGCTCGCGTCCGCGAACCAGGACGAGCGGCACTGGGACGAGCCGGAGAAGTTCGACATCCACCGGCGCGGCGCGCACGCCGCCTTCGGGTTGGGCGCACACCACTGTGCGGGCGCGCCGCTGGCGCGGCATGAGGTGCTGCTGCCGTTGCGGTTCCTGCTGGACCGGCTTCCCCGGCTCCGGCTCGACCCGGCCCATGAGGTGGAGCTGTCCGGGTGGGAGTTCCGCGCGCCGACGGCGCTCTACGCGAGGTGGGACTGATGGCCGAGTGGAGCACCGTTGCCTCCGCTGATGACGTCGCCGAAGGCGCGTTGGTGCACGTCGACCTCCGCGGGGAGCCGGTCGTCGTGGCCCGGCGCGGCGGCGAGCTGTTCGCGTTCGAGGGGTACTGCACCCACGAGGAGTGCCCACTGTGGGAGGGGGAGTTCGTCGACCACCAGATCGAGTGCTACTGCCACGGGTCGTATTTCGACATCCGCTCGGGCGAGGCGCTGGTCGGGCCGGCGGTGGCGTCGCTCGAGACCTATCCGGTGCGCGAGCAGGACGGCGAGATCCAGGTCGAGCTGTGACCGAGGCGCCGGATCCGCTCCGGCACCTGTCAGAGGTGGAGCGGAGCTGTGTCCAGCGGTACATCTCACTGGTGCAGGAGCGCCTGGGGCCAGAGCTGGAGCGGCTGGCGCTGTTCGGGTCGGCCGCACGCGGGGACATGTGGGACGCCGGATCGCCGATGCACTCGGACATCGACCTGCTGGTGGTGACGCGATCGCAGCTGCCGGACGGCGTGGCTGAGGAGCTCGTGAACGAGACGTATCCGCTGTACCTGGAGTGCGGCCGGCAGATCGGGCCGCAGTTTCGGACGCAGGAGTCCCTGGGGTCTGCGGCGTTCGCCGAGAACGTGACGCGGGATGGAGTGCTCGTCTGGGGTCAGCCTTCGGGCTGACCCCGGTTGTGGGTGGGATCAGGCCGGAGGCCTGACCCTATCGCCGCTCCACCGCCAGCGCCGCCTCGTACGCCGACCGTACATCTCCCGCATCCCATACCCGAGGGTTCACCGTGAGGCAGTAGTCGGCGATCGACAGCTCCACCAGCCGCTCGACGTGCCGCTGCTCGACCCCCACCTCCCGCATCGTCGGCAGCTCGACCGCCGCGAGCAGGCGCCGCACCGCGCGGATCGCGCGGCTGCCGTCCCCGCTTCCGTCCTCCGGCTCTCCAAGCGCGTCGGCGACTCGCTCCAGCTGCGGCACACAGGCCGGCCGGTTCACCTCCAGCGTCTCGGCCAGCACCAGTCCCACCGTCAACCCGTGCGGCAGCCCGAACGTGGACCCGATCGAGTGACCGAGCGCATGGTCGGCGCCGCAGTCGGACAGATTCATCGACAGCCCGGCAAGCAGGCTGCCCAGGCTCACGTGCGCACGCGCCTCCACGTCCTCCCCGTCGCGAACCGCTCCCTCGAGCCCTGCGGCCACGTGCCGGCATGCCTCGAGGCCCAGCGCGGCCGAGGCCGGGTTGCCGTTGGAGACGATCACACCGCCGATCGCCTGTGCCAGCGCGTCCACGCCCGTGTACGCCGTCGCATCGGGCGGCAATGCCACCGTCAGCAGCGGATCGACGAGCGCGTCCTGCGCCCGCAGCAACGGATGGGCGACTCCGCGCTTGCGCCCCTCCTTGCGGTCGACGACGACAGCGCCTCCCGAGACCTCGCTGCCCGTGCCGGACGTGGTCGGCACCGCCACCAGGTCGGTCGTCGGCGCGGCGATCCGCGCTCCGTCCATGAACGCCCGCAGCGGCAGGCCGCTGTCCACCGACAGCCGCGCCGCCTTGGCCAGGTCGATCGCCGAGCCGCCGCCGACGGCCACGATCACCTCCGGCCGCTCGTCGGCGGCGCGCGCGGCCGCCTCGGCCACCATCTCGAACGTCGGCTCGCCGGCCGGCTTTTCGTACACCGCCATCCCGCCCACCACCTCGGCGACGGCCGGGACGGCGAGCACCGGCTGTTCGGAGATGACCAGCGCGCTGCGGCGGCCGACCACCTCGGGCAGCGAGGTCACGGCGCCGTTGCCAAAACGGACGCGGACGGGCAGGTGCATGGAGAACGGCTCGATCACGCCGCGTACCGTATCGATCCGCGTCATCGAAGCCCACCCTTGACATTGTTGTGAGTGGCTGCTAACTTCACGCACATGGCGACGACGACACGGCAGACAGCCGAGCAACGCCGCGAGTCCATCCTCGACGCGGCGATGATCGAGTTCGGGCTGAAGGGCCTGCACGGCACGTCGACGGACGACATCGCCAGGAGGGCCGGAATCTCGCAGCCCTACCTTTTCCGACTGTTCCGCACGAAGCAGGAGCTGTTCCTTGCCACGGTCGAGCGATGCTTTGCGGCCACAGAGCAGACCTTCCGGGAGGCGGCAGTCGGCAACAGCCCCGAGCAGCGGCTCCATTCGATGGGCCGGGCGTACTGCGAGATGCTCGCAGACCGGCCGAAGCTGATGATGCAGATGCAGGCGTACGTGTCATGCGACGACGATGTCGTCCGCGAGGCGGTGCGCCGCGGCTATGAGCACCTCTACCGCGAGGTGTCCCACCTGAGCGGCGCCGGCCCCGAGGCGGTACGGGAGTGGTTCTGCGTCGGGATGTTCCTGAACGTCATGGCCGCGATGGACGCGCCCTCGGTCAAGGGGCCGTGGGCGCGCGAGCTGATGGGTGACCTGCTGCTCGAGAAGATGCGGTAGCTGCCCCCTTTTTTCGACTCTGTTGTGAGTGATCAACCACTATCTGAGGAGCAGTGATGTCATCGAGAGCCCGCACGCTCTGGACGTTCGCAATCACCTCGGCGGCGCTGTTCATGGTCGTCCTGGACAACCTGGTGGTCACAACGGCGCTTCCCACCATCCAGCGGAACCTGAACGCATCGATCCAGGACCTGGAATGGACGGTCAACGCCTACACGCTCACCTTCGCCGTGCTGCTGCTGACCGGTGCGGCACTGGGTGACCGCTTCGGCCGGCGTCGCATGTTCGCCGCCGGCCTTGCGCTGTTCACCGCATCCTCGGCCGCGGCCGCTCTCGCGCCCAGCGTCGATTGGCTGGTCGCCGCCCGCGCCCTGCAGGGCACAGGCGGAGCGCTCGTCCTGCCCCTCACGCTGACAATCCTCTCCGACGCGGTCGCGCCAGAGCGGCGCGGGCTGGCCCTCGGGTTCTGGTCTGCCATCAGCGGCTTCGCCGTGGCGATCGGCCCGCTGGTCGGCGGCGCGGTGGTGGAGGGCATCTCCTGGCAGTGGATCTTCTGGCTGAACGTGCCGATCGGCCTGGTCGTGATCCCGCTCGGCCTCACCCGCCTGCGCGAGACCTACGGCCCGGACCGCAGCCTCGACCTGCGCGGGCTGGCACTCGTCAGCTCCGGCCTGTTCGGGATCGTCTGGGCGCTCGTCCGCGGCAACGAGGTCGGCTGGACGAGCCCGCAGATCCTGGGCGCGCTCGCCGGCGGCCTGCTGCTGGTGGCGGCGTTCGTGGGCTGGGAGCTGCGAGCCGCCGCCCCGATGCTGCCCATGCGGTTCTTCCGGCGCCGCGCCTTCGCGGCATCCAATGCCGCATCGCTGCTGATGTACTTCGGGATGTTCGGCTCGATCTTCCTGCTGACGCAGTACCTCCAGACCGTGCACGGCTTCTCGCCCTTCAAGGCCGGCCTGGCGACGCTGCCGTGGACGGCGATGCCGATGCTGGTCGCTCCCATCGCCGGCGCGTTCGCCGACCGCATCGGCGGGCGTCCGCTGATGGCGGCCGGCATGGCGCTGCAGGCCGGCGCGCTGGCCTGGATGTCGCTGATCACGACCACCGACACGCCCTACATCCAGATGGTGATCCCGTTCGCGATGGCCGGGGTCGGCATGGCCCTGTACTTCGCCCCGTCCGCATACGTCATCCTCGGGTCCGTCAGCCGGCAGGACGAGGGCAAGGCAAGCGGCGCCGCCAACGCGATCCGCGAGCTGGGCGGTGTCTTCGGGGTCGCGGTGCTCGGCACCATCTTCTCCCGGCAGGGCGGCTACGGCGCGCCGCAGCACTTCGTCGACGGCCTGGTGCCGGCGGTGGCGGTGGGCGCGGTGGTTGTCGGGGTGGGCGCGGCGCTGGCGCTGCTGATCCCCCGGCGGCGGCCGGCCGAGCCGGAGGTCGAGCCCATCATCATCCCGGTGCCGGAGGTCGAGGCCGCCTAGGAACCGATCATCTCACCAGGCTGCCCAGCACCACG
>DASQYY010000100.1:0-15636 GCA_035638975.1 Gaiellales bacterium | reverse complement strand
CGCGGAGGCGTTCGAGCGGCAGCGGGGCCTTGGCAGCCGCGTGTCGGTGAAGCCGCTGCTCGACCATCTGCTTGTGCGGGCGCTTGGGGTCGCCCGCGAGCTGGGGCTGTCGATGCAGCTGCACACGGGCTACGGCGACCGCGATCTCGACCTGGCGCTCGGGAACCCGCTGCATCTGCGCGGCCTGCTGGAGAGCGGCGCGGCGAAGGGCGTGCCACTGGTGCTGCTGCACGGGTCGTGGCCGTACACGCGCGAGGCGGCGTACCTGGCTGCGGTGCACGAGCACGTCTACATGGATGTGGCGACGTGCATCCCCCCACTCGGGTTCGGGGAGATGGTCTCCATGTGGCGGATCGCGCTGGCGGCGGCGCCGCTGACGCGGATCCAGGCCTCGACGGACGCGGCGGGCGTGCCGGAGCAAGTCGCGCTGGGCGCGCGGTGGAGCAGGCGGTCGCTGGCGGTGGCGCTTGAGGAGCTGGTGTCGGCGGACATGCTGCGCGCGAGCGAGGCCGAGGAGGCAGCGGCTGCGATCCTGGCCGGCAACGCCCGGCGCCTGTACGTCTGAGTCACGGATGCGTCACAGCCCGGTCACGGCCATCTGCGGCCGTCTTTGACACCGCGGGAAGGGGTCCGGCTTGTTCATGCGGGCGAATGTCACAAGCCGGCCGCGAGGTGGCAATACCGCCTGACACCCGTCTTTGACACCGCCCTGGGGCCCGGGGGCCGCCCGGGGGCGACGGATGTGTGGCGAGGTGTCGCGGAGGCGAGACGGCCCGCGCACGGCGCAATTGTTCGGTGTTTGACACCCCCGGCCGGGCGTGGCGCCTGTTCACGGCCTCACCGGTGCCAGAGGTGCGACGAACCGGTCACGCCGCCCGTGCGAGGAGTTTGACACCGTGACGCCCTGCGCCGCTGTCACGAGCATGTCACGAACTGGTCATGCTCGGCACGGGGCGCCGGATCGGTAGACTCGCCAACGATGACGACGTGGCCCAACGGCGCCCGCGGAGCGGTCGCCTTCACCTTCGATTTCGACGCCGAGGAGGTCTGGATCGGCGACGACCCTGAGAACGCCAACCGCCCCGGCGTCCTCTCCCAGGGCACCTACGGCGCCAAGGTGGCCGTCCCGCTCCTGCTCGAGATGCTCGAGCGCCAGGGCCTCCGCCAGACCTTCTTCATCCCCGGCCGGGTCGGCGAGCGCCACCCCCAGCGCGTACGCGAGATCATCACCGCCGGCCATGAGGTTGGCCACCATGGCTACACCCACACCTCGCCCGCCAAGCTCTCGCCGCACGACGAGGAGCAGGAGCTGCTCCGCGGCCTCGAGGTGCTCCGCGGCCTCGGCGCCGATCCCGTCGGGTACCGCTCCCCCTCCTGGGAGTTCTCACCGGCGACAACCGACCTGCTCAGCAAGCACGGATTCCGGTACTCGTCCAACTACATGGACGACATCAGACCGTACGTCCACGCCGATTCCGAGCTGCTCGAGCTGCCCATCCAGTGGATCCTCGACGACGCGGCCTACTTCTGGTTCTCGAGCAGCGGGATGGACTGGACGCGCTCGATCACGCCCCCGTCGACCGTCCGCGAGATCTGGTGGGCCGAGCTGGACGGCATCGTGGCACTCGGCGGCGCCTGCATCATCACGATGCACCCCCAGATCATCGGACGCCCGCACCGGCTGGCATTCCTCGAGCAGTTCATCGCCGACGTCAAGGCGCGCGGCGACGTCTGGATCGCCACCTGCGCCGAGATCGCCGACCACGCCCGGTGAACGGCCGCCGCGCCCTCGTCACCGGCGGCGCCTCCGGGATCGGCGCCGCGACCGCCGCGCTGCTCCGTGACCGCGGCGCCACCATCCTCACCGCCGACCTTCGCGGGGGCGACCTCACCGTCGACGTGCGTGACGAACGGTCCGTCACAGACGCCGTCGCCGCCGCCGTGGAGCGGCTCGGCGGCGCACCTGACGTTGTCGTCACCGCCGCCGGCATCTACCGCATCGAGCCCGCCGCCTCGATCACCGCCTCCCAGTGGGACGAGGTGCAGGACGTGAACCTGCGCGGCACCTTCCTCACCGCTCGCGAGACCGCCCGCGCCATGACCGCGGCGGGCACCGGCGGCGCCATCGTCACGATCGCCTCGACCGCCGCCCTCCAGCCGGACGCGGGCGAGCCGACCGCCCACTACAACGCGAGCAAGGCAGGAGTCGTCGCGCTCACCAAGCAGCTCGCCGTGGAGCTCGCCCCCCACCGCATCCGGGTGAACTCCGTCTGCCCCGGCGTCATCGACACGCCCATGCTCCGCCTGATGGACGACCCCGAAGCGGGCGCGCGGTTCCTCGAGGACGGGGTTCCGCTCCAGCGTCTGGGCGCCCCCGCCGAGGTGGCCGAGGCCATCTGCTTCCTCGCCTCGGACGCCGCCGCCTACATCACCGGCGTCGCGCTCCCGGTCGACGGCGGCCTCAGCCTCTGAAGCAGATGCAGCTGACTACGCCGGCAGCCGCTGATCCGGCTCCGGATCGCCCGGCGGGGGCTCCTCCTCGCCCTCGCTCACCCACGTCGAGATTCGCCGGTTGACGCGGCTGATCAGGCCGACGAACCCGCCCGGCACGAAGATGACGATGACCAGCAGCGCCGCGCCGAGCACCGTGAGCGTCCAGCCCGGGTAGTTGATCAGCTTGGTCTGGATCGCCGTCACGATGGCCGTCCCGATGATCGGCCCGGTCACCGTGCCAAGCCCTCCGATCACGAGCATCGTCACGTCGATGGACATCGGCGTCAGCCCCATCTGGCTGGTCGTGAACGACTGGTTGAACGCCAGGTAGAGCCCTCCGGCAACGCCCGCCAGGAACCCGGAGACCACGAACGCCGCCACCCGCGCCGCACGCAGGTCGACTCCGCGCGCCGCGGTGTACGCCGGCGCATCGCGCGCAGACCGAAGCGCATACCCGAGGTGGGACTGACGCAGCCACGCCACCGCGAAGCACGACGCGATGATCACCCCCAGGCACACCCAGTAGTACGCGCGCAGATATGCCTCCTGCCCGTAGTTCGGGAACAGCCCCGGCACGGCCGGATAGCCGAACGAGCCGCCCGTCAGGCCCTCCTTCGAGAAGCCGAGGTGCGGGTCGTTCAGCGCTGTGTACTGCACCACCTGGGCGAAGGAAAAGGTGAGGAGCGACGTGTAGATGCCGAACAGCCGCAGGGTCGGGATCGCGAGCAAGAAGGAGATGCCCGCGCTCAGCACGCCGCCGAGCAGGATCGCAATCCCCGCCGGCACCGACGTGTAGTGCAGCATGACGTACCCCGACCCGTACGCCCCCAGGGCGTAGATCGCGAGCTGGCCGAAGTTCCACACGCCCGCCATCCCCAGGATGAAGTTCCAGGAGATGTTCAGGATCAGGATGATCTCGGCCGTGACGATGATCGTCATGTAGTAGGGGTTCGTGTAGACGACCGGGAACACCGCGGCGATCAGCACGCCGAGCCCGATCAGCATCCACCGCCCGGCGGTCAGCGAGCCGAGGCCGCCGATCACAACCGCGCCTCGCTCGGGCTCCCCTTCAGCCCGTACGGCCGCACGAGCAGGATGGCGAGAATCGCGGCGTAGAGGATGGTCAGCGTCCAGGTGGTGCCGTACCGCACCTCGGTGAACGCCTGGATCAGGCCGACCAGGTAGGCGGCGTAGATCGTCCCGGTGAGGCTACCCAGCCCGCCCAGGACGACGACGATCAGCGCGAACAGCAGCGGCTGGTCGCCCGCGCTCGGAGAGGCGAAGTAGAGACCGCCGAGGAACACGCCGCCGACCCCGGCCAGCGCCGAAGCCAGGCCCATCGTCAACGGATACAGCCGCGTGACGGGCACACCCATCGACCGCGCCGCGTCCAGGTCCTGCGCGACGGCGCGCACCGCAAGCCCCCATCGCGTACGGGCAAGGAACAGCCCCAGCGAGCACATCAGCACGATCGAGATCCCCGCCATGGTCAGCTCGTGGTAGGAGATGGTGACCCCTTTGACCAGCTCGACCTGCCCGCTCACGATCACGGGCACGTTCTTCTGGAACGGGCCGAAGTGCTGGAGCGCCAGGTTCGTGATCAGGATGGCCACCGCGAACGTGGTGATGAAGGTGACCATCTCGAGGTCGACCTCCTTCGCCCGGTTGAGGAGGGGCTGCACCGACACGAGCTCGGTCGCGGTGCCGAGGATGAAGGTGACGATGAATGCCAGCACGAGGGCCACGAGAGCGTTCAGCCCGTGCTCGGCGAGCGCCCACCAGCCGACATACGTCCCGGCCATGACCATCGAGCCCTGTGACATGTCGAGGATTCGCAGGGTGCCGTAGATCAGCGTCATGCCGATCGCCACCAGGCCGTAGATCGACCCGTAGATGAAACCGTTTGCAAGAATGGCAACAATGTCGGTCATCGGCCGGCCTCCGGTAGCGCTCCGAGGTATGTCTGGACGATCGTCTCGTCGGTCGAGAGCTCCGCGTAGCTGCCGCTCCGGATGATGGCGCCCGCCTCGAGCACATGGACGACGTCGGCGATGCCGCCCACGTGGGTGAAGTTCTCCTCGATCAGCACCACTGCCGCCTCCGATTCCTTGCGCAGATCGGCGAGCGCGGCGTACACCGCCTCGATCGCCACCGGTGCGAGCCCGAGCGAGGGCTCGTCGATCAGCATCAGCCGCGCCGGCCGCATCATCCCCCGCCCCAGGCCGACCAGCCGGCGCTCGCCACCCGACAGGGTCCGCGCCTTCTGCGCGCGCTTCTCCTGGACGATGGGAAGCGCCTGGTACACGCGGCGCAACGCTTCCCGGCGCCCGCGCCACGACGAGCCCACGAACGAGCCCATCAGCAGGTTCTCCTCGACGGTCATGCCGGCGAACAGCCCGTCGCCCTGCATGACGTGCACGACGCCGAGGCCCGCGATCCGCTCGGCCGGCTGGCCATCCACCCGCCGGCCGTCGAGCGTCACCTCACCGGCCCACGGCTGCAGGAGCCCGGAGATCGCCCGCAGCATCGTGGTCTTGCCGTGGCCGTTCGGCCCGATCACCACGGCGGTTCGCCCCGGCTCGACCGCGAGGTCGAGGTCGTGGATCACCACAGCCCGGTCGTAGCCCGCTCGCAGGCCGCGCACCTCCAGCAGCAGGTCGCTCATGCAGCCCCTTCCCCGGACGCGCCGAGATAGACCTCCACCACCTGGCGGTCCCGCATCATCGCCTCCGGCGTTCCCAGGAACAGCTCGGCGCCGTGGTGCATCACGAGCACCCGGTCGGCCAGCGCCACCAGCGCCCGCATCACGTGCTCGATGCAGACGATCGCCAGGCCGCCGCCGCGAAGGCGCTGAAGCAGCGCGATCGTCTCGTCGATCTCGTTGGGGTTCAGGCCGCCGAACGGCTCGTCGAGCAGCAGGACGGCCGGATTCGTGGCAAGCGCGGTGGCCAGCATCAGCCGCTTCTGGTCGTAGACCGGAAGCAGCGAGGCAACCGTCGTGGCGTGGTGCTCGAGCCCGACGAGCTGCAGCGCCGCCCGGCCGGCCTCGACGTCGCCCGAGCGCGACCGCCCCTCCCGGCCGCGCCGGAAGCTGGCCGCGAGGTACGTGTTCTCGAGCGCCGTCAGGGTCTCGGCGGCGACGGGATGCTGGAACGTCCGGGCCAGGCCGAGCCGGCAGCGGTGGTGGATCTTCGTGCCCCGGATCGGCGTGCCGCCGAGGAACATCTCGCCTTCCGAGGCGATCGTGTGGCCGGTGATCGTGTCGAACAGCGTGGTCTTGCCCGCACCGTTGGGTCCCGCGATGCCGAGCACCTCGCCCGGCGCGACGGTGAACGACACGTCCGCGACCGCGCGCAGCCCGCCGTAGAGCTTCGAGACGCCTCGAACCTCCAGGGCGGGCTGCGCGGTCGCGGGCTCCGCGGTCATGCCAGCCAGGACGGGAGCTGGAACTCCCCGGTCGTGTACGGGCTCGGCGAGATCGCGACCTGCTGCCCGTTCTGGATCTGGAACGTCAGGTGCGGCATGCCGATCGACGGATCGGGCGTGTCGTCCGGGTATGGGATGCACGTCAGCCCGGTGCGGTCGAACGTGTATGCACCACAGACACCGCGGTACGGCGTCGCCTTGATGTGCGCGTTGATCGGGCCGAAGTCGTAGGGGTTGCCGCCGGTGAACCCGACCGCGCCCGCCCAGATCTTGACCAGGTCGTACTGATCGCCCGCGTTCGAGAAGCCCGGGCCCTCGCCGAACTTCTTGGTGAACGCATCGATGAACGGCTGGGCGATCGGATCGTGCTGCAGGATCCCGACCACCGTCGACCAGATCACGCCGTTGGCCGCGCTGCCCGCCAGCTGGATGTACTGCGGGATCGACGGCGCGTACTGCTGGTAGACGAGCGACTTGGTCGGGTTCTGCGCGAACTGCTTGATGAAGGCCGCCTCGTCCCCCGCCGCGTAGTCCGAGAAGACGATGACGCCGGGGTTCGCGTCCTGGATCTTGACCAGCACGCCGCCCCAGTTGGCCTGCGGCACCGTGAACTCCTCGAAGCCGACGACCTTCCAGCCCTCCTTCTGCACCTCGGACTGGAAGCTCTTTGCGATGTTCAGGCTGTAGGGGTCGTTGGAGGTGACGACGTAGGCCGTCTTCGAGCTGGGTGTCCACTTCTTGTCGGCGATCAGCGAGTTCATCACGCTGACGATGCCCGACCCGTACGACAGCTCGCTGGGGTCGCCCTGGAAGATGTTCGTGGCGTTGTTCTGCGCCACCCAGTCGACGTTGCCGTGCCAGGTGTTCACGTGGAAGGTCGGGATGTTGGACGACTTGAGGATGGGGAACTCGACGGACGAGTACGAGCAGAACGGCATGAAGATGGCCGCCACCTTCTGGGACACCAGGTTCTGGATCGCCGTCTTCATGACGTCGGGCGACTGATCCTTGGTGTCGACCTGCACCAGCTCGAGCTTGTAGCCGGCCACGCCGCCGGCGGCGTTCAGCTCATCGACGGCCATCTGCTGGCCGCGCACCATCTCCTTGCCGTCGCCGGCGAAGGGCCCGGTGACCGGGACGGCCGAGCCCAGCTTGAGCGTGCCCTTGCTGGTCGACCCGCTGCTGCTGCTCTCGCTGCTCGAGCTCGAGCTGTTGTTGTTGCCGACTGCGTAGCCGACAGCGCCGCCGACCACGAGGCCGCCGACGCCCGCGCCGACCGTGCCCTGCAGGAAGTTCTTGCGGCTCATCCCCCGCCCACCGGTGCCACCGGTGCCGGGGGTTCCGCCTGAGGCGGGCCTCGGTTCGTCGGTCATCGCTCCTCCTTCTGCTGTGGGGGTGCAGGCGGGGGCTCGCTGCCGCCCGCCCCGAAGCCACCGCCGCCCGCGCCCACCAGCGACAGCACGTCGCCGCGGTAGAGGTGGATGTATCCCTTGCCGGGCAGCGGCTCCTCCGCATCGGAGCCCGCGCGCCGGACGAACGCCCGGCCCGGCCGCCCCGGCCCGCCGCCCGCGCGGCCCTTCGCCGCGTAGGACGGGTCGGTCTGCTCGACGTAGTACATGCCGTCAGAGACATCTGCCAGCAGCATGTAGTCGCGCCGCAGCCCCATGCCGCCGCGCATCGCACCGCTGCCTCCCGACCCCTCGACCAGCTCGGTGCGCTCGATCCGCCACGGGTACTCGAGCTCGGCGATCTCGGCCGGGAGGATCCCGCAGTTCGAGGTGTAGGGGTCGATGCCGTCCTCGCCAGGCGCGTCCCGGCGCGCGCCGCCGCCGCCGCCGAGGATGTCGGCAAGCAGCGTCAGCCGGCCCGATCGGGGATCGACGGCCTGGAACACGAGCGCTGGGAACGAGACCTGGCTGCCCGCGATGTCACGCTCGGGAAGCAGCCGGCCAAGAGCCTCGATGATCACGTCCGCCAGTCGCTGCACCGTGAGGTGGCGTGCGCTCAGTGCCGCCGGGAAGCGTGGATTGAAGATGCTGCCCTCGCGCGTGCGCACGCGCACCCGGCTGGTGAGCCCCGCGTTCTGGGGCACGTCGGGGCCGAGGAACGAGCGCACGGCGAAGTAGGCGCCGGCGTGCGCGCTCGAGATGGGGACGTTCATGCCCGAGGGGATCTGGTCGCTGGAGCCGGTCAGGTCGACCACCAGCGTGCCCTCCTCGACGTGCAGCCGCGCATGCACGCGCACCGGCGGGGTGCCCTCGAAGCCCTGGTCGTCGAGGAAGCCCTCGGCCTCGACGGTCTGCTGCGGCCAGGCGCGGAAGGCCGCCTCCGCCCGGCGTGCGGTCGAGTCCAGCAGCGCCTCCATCCCCTCGACCACCGTCGTCAGGCCGTGCGTCGCGGCAAGCTCCTCGATCCTCGTCATGCCACGGCGGCACGCCGCCAGCTGTGCGTCCAGGTCGCCCATCGTCGAGGCGGGATCGCGGACGTTTGCCCCGACCAGGTCGTACACCGCCCGCACGCGGGTGCCGCGCTCGACGAACTTCACGGCCGGGAAGATGAGGCCCTCCTGGAACAGCTCCGTGCACTGGGCGCTCTCGGTGCCCGGGAAGCGCCCGCCGATGTCGATGTGGTGGGCGATCGAGCCCGCCCAGGCGACCAGCCGGCCGTCGACGAACAGCGGCGTGAACACCTGCAGGTCGGGCGTGTGGGTGCCGCCCATGTAGGGGTGATTGGTGATGAACGCGTCGCCGGCCGCGATGTCGTCGCCCCAGCGGCGGCGCACGGACTCGAGGGCGAACTGCATCAGCCCCAGCTGCGCCGGGATCTGCTCCGAGTTGGCCACCATGCGGCCGTCGCCCGTGAACAGGCCGCAGTTGAAGTCGAGCATCTCGCGGATGATCGGCGAGTAGGAGGAGCGGTACTCGACGACGGCCATCTCCTCGGCGATGTGGTGGAAGGCGCTCGCCAGGATCTCCTGGGTGACCGGGTCAAGCCGGGTGGCAGAGGCGCTCACGCCGCCTCCCGCCCGAGCAGCAGCGTGCCGGCCGCGGCGACCGAGCCGTGCCAGCCCGCCGGCACGACCACCGTGGTGTCCTCCTGCTCGACGATCGTCTCGGGCGCGATCCGGTCGCCCGCCGCGAGCGAGCTGCGCGCAACTGCTGTCCAGGTCGCCCAGGCTCCCGCCGACCACACCCTGCGAGTGGCGGCCTCGCGCGCGGGCGCGGCGTCCGGCACCCCCTCCCAGTCGATCTCGGGGATGCGGGCGACCGCCTGCAGCCGGAGCGTGACGATGTCGGTTGCCGTGATCTCCGGCGTGTAGTCGTAGAGCCTGCGGTGCTCCTCCTCGAACGCCGCCACGGCATCGGCCAGCGTGCGCTCGGTGACGGGCCGCGCCGCGAGCGGCACCGTCAGGTTGTAGGCCTGGCCGCGGTAGCGCATATCGACCTCCCAGTGCAGCTCATGGCCGGCGGCGTCGGCGGAGGAGGTGCTGAGCAGCCCCTCGGCCTCCGCCTCGAGCGCAGCCAGCTCCCCGTCGAGCGCCTCCGGCGAGACGTCGGCCGTCGGCCGCAGCCAGCTGCGCCGGAGGTCGTGTCGCACATCGGTGGCCAGCAGGCCCATGGCGGCCGCCACGCCCGGGTACCGCGGCACCACCACGCGCGGGATGCCGAGCTCGTCCGCAAGCGCGCATGCATGCATCGGCCCGGCGCCGCCGATGGCGACCAGGGCGAAGCGCCTGGGGTCGTGCCCGCGGGCGACCGACATGACGCGCAGCGCGTTGGCCATGTTGGCGTTGGCGATGCGGAGGATGGCCTCGGCCGCGGTCTCCACGTCCATGCCGAGCGGCCCGGCGACGCCGTCGGCGACGGCGCGGCGAGCGAGGTCGCCGTCGAGCGGGATGCCCCCGGCCAGGCCGCCGTCCTCACCCAGCGTGCCGAGCACCACGTGGGCATCGGTGACGGTTGCGGCGGTGCCGCCGGCGCCGTATGCCGCCGGCCCGGGGACGGCGCCCGCGCTCTCCGGGCCGACGCGGAGGGCGCCGAACTCGTCGACGCGGGCGATCGAGCCGCCGCCCGCACCGATTGCGAGCACGTCGATCTGCGGCAGGTTGACCGGCATGCCGGCCGCCTCGCCGCTGAAGCGCAGCTGCGGGCGCCCTTGCAGCACGAGGCCGATGTCGGCGGTGGTTCCGCCCATGTCGAAGGTGAGCGCCGCCTGCTCGCCCACGAGACCGGCCAGGCGGGCGCCGCCGGTGACGCCCGCCGCCGGGCCGGAGGCGGCCAGGCCGATGGGCAGCTGCTGCGCGCGGTCGGCCGGGGTGACGCCGCCGTTGGTCTGCATCAGGTAGACGGGCACCGGCACGCCTTCGCGCTCCACCTCACCGCTCACGGCCTCGATGTAGGTGCCGAGCAGCGGGAGCAGCGACGCGTTGAGCGCGGTGGTGGACGCGCGCACGTACTCGCGGTACTCGGGCACCACGCGCGACGACAGCGAGACGGGCACGCCCGGCATCCGCTCGGCGAGGATCTCGCCGATGCGCTGCTCGTGGGCGGGGTTGAGGAACGAGAAGAGCAGCGAGACGGCAACGGCCTCGACGGACTCCTCGCGGAGCATGTCGGCAGCCGCGGCAACAGCCTCCTCGTCCAGCGGCGCGATCTCACGGCCCTGGGCATCGATGCGGCCGCCGACGCCGACGCACAGCGCCCGGGGCACGATCGGCTCGGGCTCCGGCGTCCACAGGTCGTAGACGTTCCGCCGCATCTGCGTGCCGATCGCGAGCACGTCCCGGAACCCGTCGTTGGTGATGAGCGCGGTTCGTGCGAGGCGGCGCTGCACGATCGCGTTGGTCGCCACGGTGGATCCGTGGGCCAGATAGCCGATGTCGGCGGCCCGCGTCCCGGCCCGGGCGGTCAGCTCACGCAGCGCGTCCATGAAGCCCTGCTCGATGCGCTCCGGGGTGGAGCGCACCTTCGCGATCTGCATGCCGCCGCCGGCAACGATCACGGCATCCGTGAAGGTCCCGCCGACGTCGATGCCGATGCGCCCGCTCAAGGCCCGAGACTCTACGGGAGCGAGGAAGGTGCTTCCAGTGGAGCTTCGGCCAGATCGTGTGCGAGCGCACGGTGGACATCACACCACCCGCCGTCCGATGTCTGACGATCGGTGCCGCCGAGGGGTGTTCCCGATGCGAGCGCAGGCCGATCGCGGTTGAATGGACATGTGGAAGCGAAGCCGGCGGGACGGGCGCGAACGATCGGCGCGCTGTGGCGCGATGCCGCCGCACGGGGCGGGCCGGCCTTCCAGCGGCAAACGCGAGAGGGCTGGGAGGAGGTCGGCTGGGATGAGGCGGCCGGGCGCGTGGATGCGCTGGCCGCGGGGTTCCTGGCCGCAGACGTCTCGGCGGGGGAGCCGGTGGCGCTGCTGGCGAGGACGCGGATGGAGTGGACGCTGTGCGATCTCGCACTGGCGTCGATCGGCGCCGTGCTCGTTCCGATCTACCCCACCGCCTCGGCGGAGGAGGTGCGGTTCATCGTCGAGCACTGCGGGGTTCGCATGCTGATCGCGGAGACGGCGCGCGACGTGCGGCGACTGGGAGATGGGCCGGCCGCGCAGATCGTGCTGATGGAGGGGGACGGCGAGGGCACCTTGGCTGAGCTCGAGCGACGCGGTGCCGCTGCGAACCTGGAGGAGCAGGTGGCCGCGCGGAGCGCGGAGGTGTCGGAGGCGGACGTGCTCACCTACCTCTACACGTCGGGCACGACCGGCACGCCCAAGGCGTGCGTGCTCACCCACCGCAACTTCACGGCGATGACCGAGGCCGTGCGCGCCCTGCATGTGGTCGGGCCCGGCGACTCGCTGCTGCTGTTCCTGCCGCTCGCGCACAACTTCGCGCGGCTGATGCAGTACACGGCCGTGAGCGAGGGCGTCCCGATCATCTACTGCAGGGACTTCATTGCGGTGCCGAAGGCGCTGACGGCCACGCGACCGACCGTCGTCCCCGGAGTGCCGCGGTTCTACGAGCAGGTCGCAGCGCAGGTGCGAAGCGGCATCGAGCGGCTCGACCCCGCGCGGCGAGCGGCGGCGCGCTGGGCACTGCGGACGGCTGCCGCCGAGCGGGCACCCGGGCATCGCCCAGGGCCGCTCGGGCGTGCGAAGCTCGCGGCCGCCGACCGGATGGCACTGGCAAAGGTGCGGGAGCGGATGGGCGGGCGGGTGCGGATCGGCGTCTCGGGCGGCGCGCCGCTACCGGCCGACGTGGCCGAGCTGTTCCAGGCGGCGGGCGTGACGGTGGTCGAGGGCTACGGCCTCTCGGAGGCGACGTGCGCCTCGCACTTCAACCGGCCGGAGAACCCGCGGCCCGGGACCGTTGGGCCGCCCCTCCCGGGCATCGAGGCCCGCCTGGACGAGGGCGGCGAGGTGCTGCTGCGGGGGGAGACGGTGTTCGCCGGCTATCTCGGCGATCCGGAGGCGACGGCGGAGGTGCTGACGCCCGACGGCTGGCTGCGGACGGGCGACATCGGCGAGATCGACCAGGACGGGTTTCTGCGGATCGTCGACCGCAAGAAGGATCTGATCGTCACGTCGGGCGGGAAGAACATCGCGCCCCAGAAGCTGGAGGGCGCGCTTCGCGCGGATCCGCTGATCTCGGAGGCGCTCGTGGTCGGCGACCGGCGCCCCTACCTGGTGGCGCTGATCGCGCCCGACCTGGGCGAGGTGCGGCGGCTCGACCTGCCCCGGGATGAGCTCGAGCGCCGCATCGGCGAGGCGGTGGCGCGCGTGAACGCGAGGGTCGGAAAGACGGAGCGGATCGCGCGCCACGCGGTGCTCGACCGGCAGTTCTCGCAGGAGCACGGCGAGGTGACCGCGACCTTGAAGCTGCGACGGCGCACCTGCGCGGATCGCTTCAGCGCGACCATCGACGAGCTGTACGCCGCCCGCGCGTGACGTGACGAGCGGGCAACGCCCGCTGTTACACGCAGACCTGCATCGATCGCAACGGAGCTGCAGCGATAGCGGCACGACCAGCGCAGACACCGGCAACGTGCGCCGCGACAATCCCGTCCGATCTGCGACGCCTTCCGCACAGCTCCCGCGCGAGCCACCACGAAACTGCCACGAACGCCTCACGCGGGCCGAACCGGGCTCTGAGCCCGTAAAGGGTGGCGGGGGCGTCACGAGGTGCCCCCTTTGCTGTGACGGTTCGGTGGTGGCGTTCGGCCTTGCGCGGGAGGTGCGGATTCGTCACCATCTCAAGCCTCAGTGACCGAGACGACCGCCCCGCTCACCGATGCACAGCCCCGCCACCGGTCGATGTGGCTGCGCGATGCCCTTGCCGCCGAGGAGGGCGGATCCGACTGCCCGCCCCTGACCGGCCGCGAGTCCGCCGACGTCGTCATCGTGGGCGGCGGCTACACCGGGCTCTGGACTGCACTGGAGCTTCGCGACCGAGAGCCCGGCCTGGACATCGCCATCGTCGAGGCAGACATCTGCGGCGGCGGCGCCAGCGGCCGCAACGGCGGCTTCGTCCTCTCCTGGTGGCCCAAGCTGGAGACCCTGGTGGAGATGTTCGGCGAGGAGGAGGGCCTGCGCCTGGCCTGGGCGAGCGACGGCGCGGTGCACGACATCGGCACGTTCTGCACGGCGAACGACGTCGACGCCCACTACGTCCACCGCGGCTGGCTGTGGGTGGCGACGTCCCGCGCCCAGGTCGGCGCCTGGGAGGGCTCCGTCCGGGCCTGCGAGCGGTACGGCCTCGACGCCTTCCGGCGGCTGAGCGACGACGAGATCGCCGCCCGCACCGGCTCGCCCGTCACGCTGGCCGGGGTGCTCGAGCCGAACGCGGCAACGGTGCAGCCCGCGCTGCTCGCGCGCGGCATGCGACGCGTCGCACTCGAGCGCGGCATCCGCATCTACGAGGGCTCCCCGATGGTCGGTCTGACCCGGCGCTCGCCGGCGGCGGTTCGCACGCCGGGGGGCGAGATCACCGGCGACTCCATCGTGATCGCCACCAACGCCTGGGCCGTCGGCGTCCGCGAGCTGCGCCGGGTGATCGTGCCGCTCGGCAGCGACATCGCCGCCACGGCTCCGATGCCCGAGCGCCTCGAGGAGATCGGCTGGACAGGCGGCGAGGCAATCTCGGACTCCCACCTGATGGTCAACTACTACCGGACGACACGCGACGGCCGCATCGCGTGGGGCAAGGGCGGCGGCCGCCTGGCCCCGGCCGGCCGCATGGCGCGGCTCGAGCTCGACCGGGCGCAGACCGCCGAGGCGGCACGGCGCATGCGCAGCATCTACCCGATGATCGCCGACGTGCCGGTCGAGCATGAGTGGAGCGGCTGGGTCGACCGGAGCGTGAACGGCCTGCCGGTGTTCGGCCATCTGCCGGGGTCTCCCCACATCGTCTACGGCATCGGCTTCTCGGGCAACGGCGTCGGGCCCTCGCGCGTGGGCGGGCGGATCCTGGCCTCGCTGGCGCGCGGCAGGGAAGACGAGTGGTCGACCTGCGGCCTCGTCGCCGACCGCCACCCGAAGTTCCCGCCCGAGCCGGCCCGCTACCTGGGCAGCGTCCTCGTCCGCGCCGCCGTCGCCCGCAAGGAGCGCGCGGAGGACGAGGACCGGCAGCCGGGCCCGCTGTCGGTTCGCCTCGCCGGCTTCGCCCCGTCCGGCTACTTCAAGATCAGCAAGGGCTAGGGCACGCGGTACTGGATGAAGGTCGCCCAGCGCGACTGCCGCACGCTCATCTGCTCGAGGTCGATCGACCGGTCGAAGCCTTCGAACAGCCGCTTTCCGCCGCCGAGCACGACCGGCGCGATGATGATCCACAGCTCCTCCACCACCCCGGCCGCGAGCGCCTGACGCAGCACGTCCGCGCCGCCCATGATGGTGACGTCCTTGCCGGCGGCCGCGTCGCGCGCCCGGTCGACGGCCTGCTCGACGCCGTTCACGAACCGGAAATCACCGCCCGGCGGCTGCTCCTCCGGCCTGTGCGTGACGATGAAGAACGGGAGCCCCCATGGATTACGGTCGCCCCAATGCCGGGCTGCCTCGTACGTCCAGCGTCCCCCGATCACGGCACCGACGCCGCTGACCACCTCCTGCAGCCACTCGGCATCCTCGCCGGACAGCTCGCCGCGCGACTCGTCGTCATAGCTCCACGGGCCGCCGAACACCCAGTAGTGAAGCCGCTCGCCGCCCTCCCCGAGCCCCTTGCCGGGGCCGTCCTCGGGGCCGGTGATGTACCCGTCGACGGACATCGTGATCGATGCGGTCACCTTCGGCATGTCGTCCCTCTCCAGTCGGTGGTCGTACGTTGAGACCGGCCGCGCCGCACCAACTCATCGCGCCGACATGACCGATCCGGCGAAACCGTGGCATTAATCCAGACGTGAGCACCTCGTACGAGCTGGCCGTGCGAAGCGGCGACGGGCGTGAGCGGACGTATCCCTACCTGGCCGATGCCGAGCTGCACCCCGGGTCGGTGGTGGAGCTGAGCGGCCGCCACTGGCTGGTCGAGCGCCTCGACGGCACGCGGGCCTTCGCCGTGCCCGCCCGCTACCGGCTGACCCTGCGCCACCCGGACGGCCGTGAGGAGTCCGGCGCGATGCGCCGGCACCGGGCGGATGCGCCGGCGACGGGCCACCAGCTGACGACGATGGCCGGCCGCTCGCCGGTCAGCTGGACGGTCGTGGAGGAGCGCCTCGCGCGCGATGAGGATGG
>DASQYY010000099.1:0-7871 GCA_035638975.1 Gaiellales bacterium | reverse complement strand
CCGCACACCCTGCGCCCGTGCGCGCAGGCGCAGCGCGTCACGCTCTTCGCGGCTCCAAAGGCCAAAGTCGAGAATGCAGCTGCGGCCGGCGGCTAGCAGCTCGAAGGCCAGCTCCATCAGCTGAGCCTCAACGCGAGCGTTGAATGGACGGTCGAACAGGTCACCACCGAGCGCCAACACCCACTCGTCCTTCGTGAAGCGCTGTGCGTCCCGCTCGACAGCAAGACGGCGAGCCAGCGTGGTCTTGCCCGACCCTGGAAGCCCGCAGGTCAAGTGCAGTGTTGGTTCTTGGTCGGCTTCCGGGCGCATCTCGACGAGGCTAAAGCAGGGGCCGCCCATAACACGGTTCTTCCTACGGGGGTTCCTGACCCAATCTGGCCGCGGGGCCAATTACACGTCAAGAAGGCCCTCGCCCTGAAACGCGGAAACCCGCTGCTGGAGCGGGCTTCCGTGAGAATGGGCGGTACTGGGCTCGAACCAGTGACCCCCAGCTTGTCGAGCTGGTGCTCTCCCAACTGAGCTAACCGCCCCGGGGCCGCCATGGTAGCGGTTTCGAGATTCGTCGCGTCGCCGAACCGGAGTCGTCGGATCGCTTGGTGCTCAGCTGCGCAGACAGAGCGCCGCCAGATCGACGCCGGCGTAGGCCGGCGGGAAGTGGATGCACCCGAGCCGCGCCGAGAAGAAGGCCGGGTCGCCACGCTGATCGAGGACGACCCAGGGGAGAAGCTTGCGCACGCCACGCGCAACCCTGCTGAAGGCGCGCAACCGGGCTGCGCCGGTCAGCTGGTTGGCCCGGTCGTCGGCGCGCTGCCATCGCACGGAGTGGAACCCATAGGGGTTGTCGAAGTTGCTGAACAGCTCGACCGGGAGGAGATCGCCGGGATCCCAGTAGTCGAACAGCCAGCCGAACAGCCGCATGTCGCCGCCTCTCGCCCCGTAGGGATCGGCAACCTGGCGGGTGACGAGGCGCAGGCCAATCCGGGCCAGGTCGTCCCGAAGCACGTTCGCATATTGCTGATACAGCGCGGAGCCCTGGCGGATGATCAGCGTGACCGTGGCACGCCTGCCGTGGAGCAGCGCACGGGCCCGAGCGAGATCTGCTGCCGTGGGCGGCCCGGGCACCGGTGACGGGGACGGCATCATCGCGGAAGGGAGATACTGGTCTGCGGCGACCCCACCGCTGAGCGCCGCGACGGCGGGCCGGTCGACGGCCAGATCCACCGCCTTCCGCGCCCAGAGGTGCGAGAACAGCCCGCTCGACGTGTTCATCTCCAGCCAGTCGAGGCCACCGGTCGGGATTGACGTGTACCACGGCCGGCCCGACGGCTGCTTCGAACGACCGAACTCCCGCGCGACGCCTCCGCCCGGCGCGAGAACCCCGTAGTCGGGGTAGGTCTCGGACTCGTAGTCGAGCGTTCCCGCCTTGACACGATCCGCGGCCGGCCCCGTGTCGATCCCGACGTCGTAGACGATCGCCTCCATCTTGTGCGGACGCGGTCCGTGATAGTTCGGGTTCCGCCGCAGGACGGTCTGCCAGCCGATGTTCTGGTAGGCGACGTAGTACGGGCCCGCCGAGGGGATGGGATGCTGCTGGGGATCGAAGCCGGATAGCGGTGTGCCGATCGGCACCGCGCCCAGGAACGGCAATGCCAGCCGGCTGACCATGTCCTGGATTCGCCTCGTGGTCTCGATCACGAGCGTGTTGCCATGCACCTGCAGCCCGCGCAGATGCGGCGAGCGCCCGGTGACGAAGTCGTGCTGGCCGATGATCTGCCAGGGGCACTGCCCGAAGTCGCTCGGCCCGCACACGCCGAGGAACGCCTCCGCGGGAGCGTTTCCGCCCTCGAGTTCAGGCGAGAGCGCACGCTCCAGCGTGTAGCGCATCGTCTCGGCCGTAACCGGCGCGTTCGACGGTGGTGAGAATCGGTACCCGGGACGGATCGGGATCGAATAGGTCCAGATTCGGCCATGGTGGGTCACCGTCGGGTAGGCGGCGGCGATCTCGGGCACCGGTGCGGATGGGTTCGTCCCCGGCCAGTCGGGATAGTTGTAGAGCTTCGCCTGCGTCGCGTACTCGAGCTCCCATGGCCTTGGCGTAAAGGCGTTGCCCACATCGTTCTGACCGAGCGAGTCCTCGCGCAGCACCACGTGGACGACCGGTCCGTGGATGGTTGCCGCCACGTCCGGCGGCCGGGGGGTGATCCCGACGAACACCTGGCCGCCCGGCGTCACCGTCAGCCCGGTCGGAGCGTTTCCCGTGTCGAACGTGTGCGCACCCGAGCCGAGTGCGCTCACCCGCGTGACGGTCCCGGCACGCCAGTTGCTGACCCAGATGCTGTGCGCCCCGAATGCGAGCGCGCCCGAGCCGTCACCGGTGTGCACGTAGCTGACCTGCGATCCGTCCTGCTCGCTGAACCGGTAGACGCCGGCATCCGAATCGACCACGACCCAGAGCGTTCCAGCGGCGGGCAGCGCGTCCGCGATCCAGGGGTGGATGTGCGACGACCACGCCGGGCTCTGCGACGCGGGATCGATCCGCTCGAAGTCCCCGCCCTGCTGATCAACGGCGTAGAGGGCCCCGTCGCCAAAGCGCAGCATGCTGGCCGACAGGCCGCCGGTGTCATAGCGGCGCACGAGCCTGCCCGTCGCCGGGTCGAGCCGTGCGATCGTCGACCCGCCGTTCTGCGCGACCCACAGCGATCCGGCGCCATACGCGATCGACGTGGCCTTCGGGTCGCCGCCGTGCAGCCCCGCCCGCGGAAGCCGAACCGTGCGGGTCGAGCCATACTGCGCGTCCACGCGGGTCACCAGCGGCTTGTCGGCGGAGTTCACCCAGATCGCACCACCCCCGACGGTCCACCCGTTGTCGTTGCCGACCGACACCGGCTGTTCGATCTGGCGGGTCTTCGGGCTGATCTTCGCCAGCGTCCCGCCGTTGTCGAGCGACCAGACAGCACCGTCGTAGTACTGCTCGCCGAAGCTGTCGACCCCGGTCGGGACGCCTCCGATGTACCGGCCGCCGGCGTCGAACACTGCCACCGTGCGCAGGCTGGACAGCTGTGACGTCCCGGTTCCGCGCAGGATCAGACCGGCGATCGCCGCCGCGATCATCACAGCCGCGCCGGCGGCGACGACAACTGGCCACCGCCGGCCGTGCAGCCGCCGGCGAACCGTCCGCAGCCGCGCCACTGCGCGCTCCTGCGGCACGACTTCGACGACGCGGGCGGGTTGCTCGAGCCCCTTCAGCCGCTCCATGCGGCCGTGGATGTAGCGAATGCCGTCCACCTTTCGCGCGAGGTGGATGACGGCCTCGCTCGCGAGCACCTCACCGGGTTCCGCGAGCGAACACAGCCGCGCCGCCATGTTGAGGGCTCCGCCGCGGTAGCCCTTGCCGACCGGAACCGCCTCCCCGGCGTCGAGCCCGACACCCACCCCGCGTGCCATGTCCTCGCCGTCCACGGCGGCCTGGAGGGCGACGGCTGCCCGAAGCGCGTTTCGAGCCGACTCGAAGACCACAAGCGCCTCGTCCCCGCGCAGCTCGATCAGGCGTCCATCATGTGCGCGAACGACGGTCTGAACCACTTCTGCAAACCTCGCGGCCAGCCGGGCCGCGGCTTCGTCTCCGTGCTGCTGTGTGTAGCGGGTGTAGCCGCGTACGTCGGCGATCAGGAAGGTTCGAAGCTGCGCAACGCCGGTTACGCGCTCGGCCTCTCCTCCCCCGCAGACGGCCGCGGCGTCAGCGATCAGCTGGGCGGCCGTGCGGGGCCGTTCGTCCGGGTCCTTCGCCATCCCCCGAGCGAGCACGTCGTCGAGCGCGGGCGGCAGGTCCGGGCGGAGCGCCGATATCGACGGCGGCGGCTGCTTGAGATGGGCGAAGACCACGGCCAGATCGGAGTCCCGCTCGAACGGCGGCCGCCCTGCCAGCGCCTCGAACAGCACGCAGGCAAGGGCGTAGGTGTCGGCCCGCCCGTCGACATCCTCGCCCTGAATCTGCTCGGGAGCAACGTAGTCGACGGTGCCCGAGAAGATGCCCTCGCGGGTGAGGCTGTTAACCGTCGCCGCATGCTTCGCGAGACCGAAATCGGCCAGGTAGCTGCGGTCGCCCGGGCCGATCAGGATGTTTCCGGGCTTCACATCCCGGTGAATCAGCCCGCCCTCGTGTGCGGCGTCGAGCGCCTCAGCGACCGGCCGGAGCAGGCCCACCGTGCGGTCGGGGTCGAGCCGTCCCTCGCGCTCGAGCACGCCCCGCAGGTCTCCGCCCTCCACGTAGCGCATCGCCAGGAACAGCCGTCCATCGGCCTCCCCCGCGGCGTAGACGGGAACGATGCCGGGGTGGTCGAGCGTGGCCGCGACACGGCTCTCTCGGAGGAAGCGGGCGCGGAACCGCTCGTCGTGCGACAGATCCGTCGGGAGCACCTTCAGCGCGACAGGGCGATCCAGATGCTCGTCGCGTGCCAGGTACACAACCCCGGTCGATCCGCGCCCAAGCTCGCGCTCGATCCGATAGCCCGACAGCACCGCGCCGATGGACAGCTCAAGAGACATAGGTCACGTATACATGACGGCAGGCGCGCGCGGCACCTTCCGGGCGTCGAGCGCGGTCGGCCGAACGGAGCTCGGGTCGTGCCGCGGCCGCCTCGACGCGTCGCGCGCTGAAACGCGGTCAGTGGTTGCCCCAGGGTCAGCCCTCCGTCGTCACCAGGCTCGCAGCCTTCTGCCGGCGCAGCTGGATCGTCTTGTCGATCCCCACCACCAGCGGCATCACCAGGGACAGCCCGATCACTGCCAGCCACTCATGCCCGGTCAGCGAGACCGTATCGAGCAGCCGTTGGAGCATGTTCAGCTCCACCGCGGCCCAGGTCAGGGCCCATCCCAGCAGGATCCATCCGAGGTACGGGAAGATGGGCGACGACCAGGCGGGTTCGCGCTCGCGGCGCATGACGAGGCCCAGGTTGACCGCGCTCAGGGCGACGACGGCGAACGCCATGGTCATCGAGGCCGAGCCGTGCTTCGTGCTCGGGTCATCGGGGCCCCACTGCAGCAGCGAGAGGGCGATCACCGCCGTGATGAATCCGCTCACCACCCACCGGACGATCTGGGGGCGGTTCACCATCTTGGTGCCGGGCTTGCGCGGTGGCCGCTGCATCACGCTCGGATCCGGCACGTCGACCACGAACCCGATCACGACGGTGACGACGACGAAGAACTTGCAGAACAGCAGCTGCATGGGGAACAGCGCCACCCCGCCGTTGATGTTGAGGATCGTGGCGAGCAGCATCAGCTGCAGCACCGAGGAGAGGATCGTCAGCTGCAGCTTCACGTACGACGAGATGCGCCGGTAGATGTCCCGGCCAAGGTCGACCGCCCGCACCAGCGTCGCGAAGTTGTCGTCGGTGAGCACGATCTTCGCCGCCTGCTTGGTCACCTCCGAGCCGCTACCCATCGCCACGCCGATGTCGGCCTGCTTCAGCGCCGCGGCGTCGTTGACGGCGTCCCCGGTCATGGCGACCACGTCGCCCGACTCCTGCATCAGCTTGGCCAGCCGCAGCTTGTCCTCGGGCGTTACGCGGCCGAACACGTGTAGCTCCGGCAGCCGCGCCTTCAGCTCCTCGTCGCTGAGCCGCGCGATCTCGGCGCCCGTCATCACGCCGACGCCGAGGCCGAGCTCGTCGGCGATCGCGCGCGCCGTGATCGTGTGGTCGCCGGTGATCATGCGTACGTCGACGCCGGCGGCGAGCGCGACCCGCACGGCCTCCTTCGCCTCCGCGCGAAGCGGATCGATGATCCCCACGAGGCCGACCAGCACCTGGTCGGACACGGCGGCCATCGGGTCCGCCAGCGCGGACTGCATCTCGGCGTCGTCGAGCGCCCGCGCCGCGAACGCCAGGACGCGCAGGCCCTGCTCGGAGAGCTTGGTGTTCGCGGCCAGCAGCTCGTCCTTCATCTGCTCGATCGGAACCACCTGCCCATGCCGGAGCGCAGAGCCGCAGAGGTCGATGACGATGTCGGGCGCGCCCTTGGTCGTCATGAAATGACCCTGGTGGACGATGGGCCCCATCAACCACTCCGGACGATCGTGGAACGTCGCCATGTACTTGTAGGCGGAGTCGAACGGAACCTCGGCGCGGCGTGGCAGCTCGGCCCTCGTCTCCTCGGCATCGGCGCCCATCTTGGCCGCCAACACGACCAGCGCGGCCTCGGTCGGGTCGCCGATCACGGCGCCGTCGTCGCTGACCGTGGCGTCGCTGCAGAGTGACAGCCCAAGCGCCAACGGGCGGAAGTCCGGCAGCTCCGCGCCGGCCGGCCCGAGGATCGCCCCGATCTTGCTGTAGCCGCCGCCCTCTACGTGGTACCACGAGCCGCCGGCGAACATCGTGGTCACCGTCATCGCGTTCAGGGTCAGCGTGCCGGTCTTGTCGCTGTTGATGGCCGTCGTGCCGCCGAGCGTCTCGACGTCGGTCAGGCTCTTCACGACCGCCTTGTGCTCGGCCAGCCGCTGCGCACCCGACGACAGCATCGCCTGCACGAACGTCGGCAGCCCGGTCGGGATCGACGCGATGCCGGTGGACACGCAGAGCAGCAGGAGCGTGTCCAGCGACTGCCCCCGTGCGATGCCGAACACGGCGATGATCGCGACGGCCAGCCACGCGACCACGCCGAACACCTTGGTCATGCTGTCCAGCTCCAGCTGCAGCGGCGAGCGGGTGCGCTTGGTGCTCGTCACCATGTCGGCGATGCGGCCCATCTGCGTCGACGTCCCCGTCTCCACCACGATCGCCGTCGCAGTCCCGCGCGTCACCTGGGTGTTCTGGAACACCAGGTTGATCCGGTCGCCAAGCGCGGTGTCGGCGTCGAGCACGCTCCCGGCGTCCTTTGCGACCGGCGCGCTCTCGCCGGTCAGCGCCGCCTCCTGCAGCTCCAGCGTCGCGGACACGGCCAGCCGCGCGTCCGCCGGGACGATGTCTCCCGCCTCGAGCAGGATCACGTCGCCGGGCACGAGCCCGGTGGAATCGATCTCCTCGATGCGGCCCCCGCGGCGCACCCGCGCATGCGGCACCTGCAGCTGGGCCAGCGCCTCGACGCTGGCCAGCGCGTTCAGCTCCTGCCTGGAGCCCACCACCACGTTGAACGTGACCAGGCCGAACACGACGATGGCCGTTGCGTACTGGCCGATCACCAGGCTGGCCACACCCACGATCAGGAGCATGACGTTCATCGGGTTTGACACCTGGCCACGGGCCACAACCCAGACGCTCGGCGGCGGTTCGGTCGGTAGCGAGTTCGGGCCGTGCTTCTGCAGCCTCCGCTCCGCCTCCGCGGAATCGAGGCCGGTCTCGACGTCGACGTCGAGCGCGCCCGCCACCGCGGACGGTGCCTGGCTGTGCCAGGGCTCCGCCTCTACGGGCGGACTGACGGTCGTTGCCATCTCCTAGCCTCCTTGCGTTGCAGCCTGAACGGCCTCGTCGGGCGGCACGTCGAGGTAGCCGATCTGAGACGGGGGTGACGGAACAGGGCGGCGCCCGCGATCGCCCCGGCCTCCCCCAGCAGGGAGAAGATGCCGGCGCCGATCATCGACCCCACGCCCAGCACCGTCGCGCCTCGCATCGTCAGCTGGCGCGGGGGCTCGACGGCGCCGACGCTCATCAGCTTCCGATGGTCGCGACCATGACGGCCTTGATGGTGTGCATCCGGTTCTCCGCCTGGTCGAACACGATCGATGCCGGTGACTCGAAGACCTCTTCGGTGACCTCGAGGCCGTCGAGACCGTGGTCACGGAAGAGCTCCTCACCGACCGTCGTCTCGCGGTTGTGGAACGCCGGCAGGCAATGCATGAACTTGACCCGCGCGTTGCCGCTCGCGGCCAGCATGTT
>DASQYY010000098.1:0-5781 GCA_035638975.1 Gaiellales bacterium | reverse complement strand
CACGTGCTCGACTATCACGACCCCGACTGGCCGGTGCAGGCGCGCGCCATTGGCGGCGGGTTGGGCGTGACCGCCGTCGCAAACGCGGTGCCCAACGGCTCCGCCGTCGCGATCGGCACCGTGCGCGACGGCGGTCGCCTCGCGACGATCACCCAGGACCTACCGGACGAGCACCGGGGCATCGAGATCTCGTCGGTGATCGTGCAGCCCGATGGCCGCGCGCTCGGCGAGCTCGCCGAGCTGGTCGCGACCGGGACGCTCGAGGTCTCGACCGCCGCGACGTTCCCGCTCGACGAGGCCGCCGAGGCATTGGCAGCCGCAATCGGGGGCGGCGCCGGCGGAGCGGTCGTGCTTCGCCCCTGACGGGGCCTGGTTGAGCCGATGCCCGGGGTGGGACTCGAACCCACGCTCCCAAGGGGAAGGGGATTTTAAGTCCCCCGCGTCTACCAGCTCCGCCACCCGGGCCTGCGCCCACCATACCGCCGGGCTGCGGCGTCAGGAATCGGCGTCGCCGGCCAGGAGCGCCGCGCCGTGCAGGATGTCGCGCTCTGAGACGCTCAGCCGCTGGGCGTCCAGCTGCTCCATCAGCTGCGCAAGGATCGCCGCACCGGCGACGATCGTCGGCGCCCGCTCCGGCATCAGCCCGCGCACCTCGCGTCGCCGATCGAGCGGCAGGCCCGCCAGCCGCTCGAGCTCCGCCTCGACCGTCCGGCGTTCGAGCACGTGACCGTCGACCAGCTCCGGCACCTCGTCCTCCAGGCCGAGATCGATCGTTGCCAGCGTCGTGATCGTGCCGGCCACGCCGATCAGGTCGCCGTCTGGCACGTCGCCCGGCACCAGCTGCGTCACCTCCTCGCGGACGGCTCTGACCTGCTCCTTCGTCGGCGGATCGTCGTGCAGGTGTCGTTCCGACAGCCGGACGCAGCCCATGTCCAGGCTGACGGCGAACCGCACATCATCGCCGGTTCCCCCGATCAGCTCCGTCGATCCACCTCCGATGTCGCATACGACAACGGCCCCGTCGAGCGACCGGCCCGATGCGACTCCCCGAAGAGTCAGCCGCGCCTCGTCCTCCCCCTTTAGTAGCCGCGTCCGAACCCCGTGCTCCCGCTCCAGCCGCGCCAGGAACTCCTGGCCGTTGGCCGCGTCCCTGACTGCGCTGGTGGCGACCGCGAGCGGCTGTTCGGAGCCGAGCTCCGACGCCCGCTCCGCGTACCGGCCCACGCAGCGCGAGACCCGCTCCATCGCGTCCTCCGCGAGCCGGCCGTTCGCATCCACGCCGTCACCGAGCCGGGTGATCGTCAGCAGGCGCTCCACCTCCTGCAGCCGTTCGCCCTCCGCGTCCGCGACCAGCAGCCGCGTCGAGTTACTGCCGATGTCCAGTGCGGCGAGGCGGCGCGTCACTTGGTCGTGAGGAACGTCCGAAGCGTGCGCAGTGGCCCCGTCACCGTGCCGAAGGCGCGGCAGATGACCATGAACTCCGCCACGGCCGCCTGCAGCGCCACGATTGCCTCCGCCAGGCGAGCCTGGCTGCGTTCCAGCTCGGTCAGCCGCTCCGGCAACTCCTCGAGCCTGCTGCTCGCCAGCTGCCGGTCGATGCCCTCCTGCGTCGTGCGCGCGATCACGTACAGCCGCCGGCCGCGAACGCCGGCCCAGACCGACGTGCCGACGACCGCGATCAACCACACGATGAGGAGCGCGCGCACCACCCGGGGCCATGCTACCAACCAGGGCGCTGTGGTAAACTGCGTTGACCGTCGCGGGGTGGAGCAGTCCGGTAGCTCGTCGGGCTCATAACCCGAAGGTCGCAGGTTCGAATCCTGCCCCCGCTACTTCTCGAAGGCCCTGCAAATGCGGGGCCTTTCGTTTTTCCACTGACGCTGGCCGGGCTGAAGTCTGTGTTGGCTCTGGTCGCGACTGACCGCGGTGGTATCGTCCGATTTGCTTCCATCCGCCCCGGTTCAACCCGAGTGCTTGGACGACTGGTGGCACGCCCCAGGGAGGGCCGACATGGAAGCACCCGAGCCGCCAGGCGCGGTTGAACACCGCCTCAATCGCCTGCTTGGCACCATCGTTGAGGGATCGGTCGCACGGCTGGGCTTCGACGCAGCCACCGTCACCGCACGGCACGACGGCAACGTGGCCACCGTCCTGACCAGCGACCAGCGCTACATCGCGCTTGATGACGCCCAGTACGAAACAGGCGAGGGGCCATGCCTGGAAGCCCTCACACGCCTCGACCCGATCTACCTCAAGGACGCAGATAAGGCGACGGAGCGGTGGCCCCACTTCGCACAGACCGCGCAGCACCTCGGCGTGCATTCGACCCTCTCGCTTCATCTGCCTGTCCAAGAGGGCAGGCTGGCAGCGTCGATGAACCTCTACGCCACCCGGACGCTCGACCTGGACGATGACCAGATCGCCGCCGCCGCATCGGTCGGCGAGCCCGTCGCAGAGGCGGCTCAGGGTCGCCGAGGCCTACCGGGCAGCGATACGCCTGGCCGAGGGCCTGGCCGAGGCGATGCGCAGCCGCGCCGTGATCGAGCAGGCAAAGGGCATGCTGATGGCCGAACAACAGGTCAACGCGGACGACGCCTTCATCCTCCTCACCCGGCTGAGCCAGCGCACCAACACGAAGCTCCGCGAGGTCGCCCGCGAACTGGTCGAACGCCGAAGCGGCCAGCCCGCCCTCCCATCGACCCACAGCGAACCGGAATAACGCCCACCAACGGCGCACAGCTCGCGGCGACGACGGAGCGGGAGAGAGTCGTCCGGCTGCTCGACCCGGCTGAACCTCCGGCCGGTGCCGCCCCGCCTCCCTGTTGAAGCGAGGCGGCGTAAACCCGATTTCCCGTGCCAGCCGGTTTCTAGGCCGCCATGGCACGCCCACCCTTTTCCGGGTTACTGCCGGTAGTGGTTCGCCCGGATGTTCTGCGCCGCCAGCTCGACCGTCTCGGCGATGCGCCGCTCGCGGGTTTCGTCCCGCTTCGCGGACGCGATCCAGGTCAGGATGATCTTCTTCGACGACGGCGGAAACGCCTCGAAGTGGCGGGCCGCGTCGGCGTTGGCCGCAAGCGCCGCCGCCAGATCGTCGGGAACCTCTAACCGCTCGACCGCGTCGAGCGCCGTCCACGCGCCGTTTCGCTTCGCCTCGGCGACGGCCGCACGGCCGGCATCGGTCATGAGGCCGTCGCGCTCCAGCTGCTCGACGCGCTCCTTGTTGATCCTCGACCACCCGCTCTTCGGCTTGCGCGGGCTGATCCAGAGCAGCGACCGCTCGTCATCGAGCGGGTTCGGCTTCGAGTCGATCCACCCGAAGCAGAGCAGCTCCTCGACGATCTCGGCGTACTCCAGGCGCGGCTTGCCGGTGCCCTTCTTCTGGTTGGCGAGCCAGACACCACCCGACGCCGAGTGGTTCTGCGCCAGCCACGCCCGGAGCGCCTCACGGCCGACCGGCTCGATCATGCGGCGGCCGTCCGGCGCCTTCACGCGTCAGCCCTCGACGCCGCCGATCGAGAGATACTTCACGTTCAGGTACTCGTCGATGCCGAAGTCGCCGCCCTCGCGCCCGAACCCGGACTGCTTGACACCGCCGAACGGCGCGCTCGGCACCGACGGGGCGCCGTCATTCGCGCCCACGATCCCGAACTCGAGCCGCTCGGCCACTCGCAGCATGCGCGCGTAATCGCGGGTCATGAGGTAGGCGGCCAGCCCGAACGGCGTGTCGTTCGCCATCGCGATCGCCTCGTCCTCCGTCTCGAACACCGTCAGCCCGGCAACCGGCCCGAACGTCTCCTCCTGAGACAACAGCATGTCGGCGGTGACGCGGTCAAGCAGCGTGGGGGTGACGAAATGTCCGCCCGACGGCCGGTCGCCATTCGCAGGCTCCCCGCCGACGACCAGCTCCGCGCCCCGCTCGATCGCGTCGTCGACGTGCCGCCGCACCTTGGCGACCGCGGCGTCGTCGATCAGCGGGCCGATCTGCACGCCCGGTTCGGTGCCCGCGCCGACGCGCAGCGCTGCCACGCGCTCGGCCATCGCCGCGCGGAACGCGTCGTGGATGCCGCGCTGGACGTAGATCCTGTTGGCACAGACGCAGGTCTGGCCGGCGTTGCGGAACTTCGAGGCCATCACCTGCGTGACGGCGTCCTCGACGTCGGCGTCGTCGAACACAATCGCCGGCGCATGGCCGCCCAGCTCGAGGCTGAGGCGCATCACCTGGTCGGCCGACTTGCGGATCAGCTCCTTGCCGACCTCGGTCGAGCCGGTGAATGACAGCTTGCGCACGCGGGAGTCGGACAGGAGCACGTCGCCGACCTCGGCGGGCCGGCTGCTGGTGACGAGATTGACAACGCCCGCCGGCGCGCCGGCGTCGATCAGTGCCCTGCACACCTCGACCGCCGTCAGCGGAGTCGCCTCGGCCGGCTTCACAACGCTCGTGCAGCCCGCGGCAAGCGCCGGGCCGAGCTTGCGGGTCAGCATCGCCGCCGGGAAGTTCCAGGGCGTGACGGCCGCCGTCACGCCGACCGGCTGTCGCAGGACGAGGACGCGCTTGCCCGGGTTCGCCGGCGGGACGACCTGGCCATAGATCCGCTCAGCCTCGCCGCCGAACCACTCCAGGAAGCCTGCCGCGTACTCGACCTCGCCGGCGGCCTCGGCCAGCGGCTTGCCCTGCTCCGCGGTCATCACGGCTGCGATCGCCCCTGAGCGGTCGCGCATCAGGTCGGCAGCGCGCCGGAGCAGGCGGCCGCGCTCGACCGCGGGCGTCGCGGCCCAGGCCGGAAAGGCGGCCGAGGCGGCGTCGATGGCGGCGGCGACGTCGTCGCGGTCGGCGTCCGCGACGGATCCCACGACCTCGCCTGAGGCTGGATCCGTCACATCGAAGCGCCGGCCGGACGCTGCCTCGCGCCAGGCGCCGCCGATCAGCAACTGCTCGTCATGCGTGCCTGTGGCCGTCTCGGTCATGACCGAATTGTATGTGAGCGCGCAAGAATCAGCTGCTGCTGCGAGGCTCGCCGACCCGCCCGACGGCCTCGATCTCGACCAGCATGCCGTCGAACAGGAAGCCGCCTGCGACCAGCGCAGTGCTGGCGGGGTACGGCGGCGAGAACAGCTCGCCGCGCACCTTCTTGAACGCGTCGTAGAGGCTCGCGTCGGCGAGGAACACCGTCATCTTCACGATCGTGTCGAGCGAAGCTCCGCCCGCCTGCAGCGCGAGGTCGACGTTCGCGAACGCCTGGCGGATCTGCTGCTCGGGGTCGTCGCTGATCACCGCGCCGTCGTCGCCGAAGCCGCCCTGGCCGGCCGTGAACACCAACTCGCCCTCCGTCAGCAGCGATTGCGAATACTGGTAGTCGGCGGCCCAGGGGAATGGGTTGGGGAGTGCGCGGTTCGTCACGGCGCGATCCTACCCGGCCGTCAGCCCGGGCGCCGGGCGATCCGCACCAGGCTATCGCGCCCGTTGCCATGCGACGCGTCGGCGCGGACCACCTCGAGCAGCGCCCTCGCGCACACCGGGTCGAACTGCGTGCCCGCGCACCGCTCGATCTCGGCCATGGCGGAGGGGAGGGGCAGGGCCCTGCGATACACCCGGTCCTCCGTCATCGCGTGGAATGCGTCGCAGACCGCGATCACCCGCGAGCCGAGCGGGATGTCGTCGGCGGAGCGGCCCTCGGGATAGCCGCGGCCGTCCCAGCGCTCGTGGCTCGAGCGCACGAGCGGCACGAGCTCGGCGAAGAACGGCACCGGCTCGAGGATGCGCGCGCCGATGTCCGGATGGCG
>DASQYY010000097.1:0-4382 GCA_035638975.1 Gaiellales bacterium | reverse complement strand
GAGCGGCGCGAACTGCGACGCCATGCGGCCGTTGACCTCGACGATCCACGGCTGCCCGTCGGCTCCGACGAAGAACTCGATGTTGAAGACGGACTGGTCGAAGCCGAGCGCGGGCATCAGGCGGGCAGCGATCTCGGCCATCCGGCGCTGGTGCTCGTCGGGCAGCGTGGTGGGGTACTCGAAGCGCAGGAAGCTGATGCCGTTCTCGTGGAGCACCGCGTCGGTGACCCCGATCGGCGTCACGCGGCCGTGGCTCATGAAGCCTTCGAAGGTGACCAGCCGGCCGGAGAGCAGCTGCTCGGCGATCATGTGGCGGAAGCCGGCCGCGCGGGCGCTGGCCAGCGCACGTGCCAGCACCTCGTCGGAGTCGACGCGGTAGGCGTGCTGTGAGAGGTGGCCCTGCACCGGCTTGACGAAGAAGGGATAGGGCAGCGGCGGGCGCTGCGGCGGCCGCTGCGCGTCGAGCGGCGCGAACGCGGGTGTGGCCTCCGGCACGGCCTCGGCCTGGACACGGCGGCAGACGAGCTTGTCGTGGCAGCGCATGAAGGCCTCGTAGCCCGGGCCGGGCAGCCCGAGGCGGTCGGCGACGACGACGGCGAGGGCGGCGGTGGAGTCGCTCGAGCCGAACACGCCGTCGACTCCCGGCCCTTCCTCGAAGACGAGGTCGTAGCGGGAGAGCAGCCTCCCGTCGGCGAGATTCAGCAGGTCTCGCCTGGTGGGCGCAACCACCAGCAGCCGCTTCATGCTCGTCAGTCCCTCCATTGCTGCGAGCGTTTCACCGTCCGAGGTATGACGGGTTCGCGGATCGTAGCGGCGGATCTCACGGCTCGCGAGTGAATTTCACTCGGACTGGTAACGAACCGGTCAACCCGGCCGGCGGCATGCGTTGACACCGCCCCGGGGGCGCCTCAGCCCCAGATGCGGGCCGCGGCCTCCGCGATCGTCCGCAGCTTGGCTCGCTCGTCATCGACCGTGATCGCGTTCCCGATCACCGACGTCGCGAACCCGCACTGCGGCGAGATCGCGAGCCGCTCCAGATCGATGTGCTCCGCGGCCTCGCGCGTGCGCCGCTCGAGCTCCTCCACCGTCTCCCGCCGCCCCGACTTCGTCGTCACCAGCCCCAGCACCACCATCCGGTCGTCCGGCACCTCCCGCAGCGGCTCGAACCCGCCCGAGCGCTCGTCGTCGTACTCCAGCAGCAGCCTGTCCGCCCGGACGCCACGGAACACCCGCGCTGCGATCGGGTCGTACCCGCCGGACACGAGCCAGCGGCTGCCCTGGTTCCCGCGGCACAGGTGGAACCCGAAGGTCACCCCGGGGGCCGCCTCGATCACCGCGTTGTCGAGCTCGATGCCGCGGTCGAGCCAGCGCTCGAGCGACCACCCCTGCGACTCGTAGAACGCGCGCGTCGCCGGGTCGATCAGCAGCGGGTAGTGCGGCGCGTCGAGCTGGAGGTACACGGCGCCCAGCCGGGCCAGCTCGCGCACCTCGTCGCGCATGATCTCGACGATGTCCTCCAGGAACCCGTCGAGCGTCGGGTAGGCGTCGCGAGACACATCCGGCGACCAGAGGTTTGCGTACAGGCTCGGGCTTGTCAGCGTGATCTTGGGAATGCGGCTGGTTCGCCCGCGCAGGTACGTCAGCTCCTCGGCTGCGATGTGCCGGCGGCGGTGCAGCGGCTCCTTCACGCCCAGCCGGGGAGGGCGCTCGGTCGCCCGGTCGCCGACCTGATCGTCCCCGTGCCAGTCACCCCACAGATAGGCGTCGAGCGGCACCTCGCCGAAGCCGTCCACGGCGTCGGGCAGCCCGCTCTGGAACGAGAGCCGCCGCATCTCTCCATCGGTGACGACCTCGATGCCGGCCTCCTCCTGCAGCCGCACGGCGGCGTCGACGGCCGCATCCTCGATGCGCTTGAACGCCGGCGGGCCCAGCTCTCCGCGGTCGAGCCGCTCGCGCGCCTCGATCAGCTCCGCCGGCCGCAGCAGGCTGCCGACCACGTCGGTATGCGCCCGGATCATGGCCGGGCAGCGTATCGCGCCGTGTGGGTCGTTGTCCTCCCCCGCGCGCGCATGTGCCTGTACGCTCTTCGGATGACGGCGATGGGGGCCGACGGGACCGGGGCCGGCAGCACCATCACGCCCCATCAGTGGGTGGAGCTCCTGCACGGAGTCGACCTCGCGCCCATCCCGATCGAGCGGGGCGCCCCCGTACAGGTGGCGATGTTCCGGTTCCCCTGGATGCCCCAGCGAGTGGTGCTCCCCGCCATGGAAAGCCACTACGTCTCGTTCACGCTGGCCGGGCGCCTGATCATCGAACGTGAGTTGCGCGGCCCGCTCGAGCGGTGCGCGTTTCGCCCGGGGATGTCGCTGATCATCCCCGCCGGTGAGGAGAACGCGTGGCGCTGGAACCGCGGCACGGACGAGCTCCACCTCTACGTGTCGCGATCCTGGCTGGCCGAGACGGCGGACGCCGCCGGGCTGGAGGTGCCGCTGGTGCTTCCCCGATTCGGCTTCGAGGACCGCATGCTGCACGCCCTGACAGCCGCCCTGCTCGACGAGCGGCGCAGCGGCGGCCTGGGAGGGCCGCTCTTCACGTCATCCGTTGCAGACACCGTGGCGCTGCGACTGCTCCGAGACCACTGCTCCGTCGACCGCCGGCCGCCGACGGTGGCGCTTGCCCCCGCCCGGCTGCGGCGGGTGCGGGCGCTGGTCGACGAGCGGCTGGGATCGCAGCTCACCGTCGAGGAGATGGCGGAGGCGGCGGGCCTCAGCCGAGCGCACTTCACGCGCTGCTTCCATGCGGCGACCGGCCACACGCCGTACGGGTACGTGCGTGACCGCCGGCTGGCTCGGGCTCGGGAGCTCCTGCAGGGGTCGGCTCACTCGATCGCAGAGGTTGCGGTGCTGACGGGGTTTCACTCGCAGAGCCACCTGGGCCGGGTGTTCCGGGCGACCACGGGCGTCACCCCCGGCGAGTACCGTCGCCGCATGGCGGGCTGAGCACCCGACCGCACGGCCGTGCCACCGGCCGCACAGACGTGGCAGCGCCGCCGGCCGCACCGGGCCAGCATCCCGCGCATGGATGCCTTCCCGGCGAAGATGTGGGGCGACGAGGAGTACTTCGGCCTCGGCCACGAGTTCGATCCGGTGTGGTTCCTGACCGAAGAGGACCGCATGCTCGAGCGCGAGATCATCGACGCGTGCCAGCGCGTCATCCGCCCGCTCGCGATCGAGTGCGACCGCACCGGCGCCTATCCCCGGGCCGCGGTCGACGAGCTCGGCCGCCTACGGCTGCTCGCCATGATCGCCCCCGAGCGGTACGGCTGCCGGGCGTCCAGCCATACCCAGGTGCTGATGGCCACCGAGGCGATCGCCCGCTATGGCTGCCCGTCCACCGCGGTCATCTTCATGATGCACCTCGTCGCCGTCGCCGGCCTCGTCTTCCGGGCGACGGGCAACGCCGAGATCGAGTCCCTGCTGCGCCGCATGGATGCCGAGGCGCTGATCGGCACCGCCTCCTACACCGACCCCGAGACCGGCGGCCACTTCTGGTACCCAAAGACCTCGGGGGCCGAGCGCGTCGAGCGGGGTTGGCACGTCCGCAAGAGCGGCGCCTTCACGACGTCGAGCGGGTTCGCCGACTGGTACATCACCCAGACCACCAGCCCCGACTTCGACGGCGACTACGCCGATCTCAGCGTGTTCCTGCTCTACGGGGACGAGGTGCAGGGAAGCCCCGGCCGCTGGGACGCCATGGGCATGCACGCCAACCAGTCCGGCCCCGTCACCATCGACGCCGTCATCCCCGAGAACCGGATCGTCGGCTGGCCGGGTGATGGCGCCCGCTCGAACGACGAGGCCATCGATCCGCTCGCCTTCCTGATGTACGCCGGTGCCTACAACGGGGTCGCCCTGGCCTGCCTCGACGTCGCCCGCCGCCACGCGCTGCGCACGTCCCACGCCCAGTATGGCCGGCGGATCGCCGATTACGCGACGTCGCAGGACGCCTACGGGCGGGCTCTGTGCGAGACGCAGGCCTCGCGCGTGTTCGCCTACGGAATGGCGCAGGCGCTCGACGCGGCGACGAACGGCGGCGACTGGACGCTCTATGAGACCGACCCCGATGCCGCGCCACGGGCGGCCTTCACGTCGTGGGGGCTCGAGGCAAAGGTGCTGGCCGCCGGGCTCGCCTCACGCGTGTCCGACGAGATGCTCCACCTCTGCGGCGGCCGCGGGTATACGCGTGCCGGGGAGATCGAGCGGCTTGTGCGAGATGCCAAGGCCGGCTGGGTGATGGCCCCGTCGAACGAGGTGTCGCAGGGGATCGTGGGGCGCTGGGCGCTGCTCGGCGCCGACGCGGTCGACTGGTGGAACCAGAAGGTG
>DASQYY010000096.1:0-6320 GCA_035638975.1 Gaiellales bacterium | reverse complement strand
GAGGGCGAGGACGGCGGAGAGTACGGCGTGGGGGCGACGCTGGCGTGGATCGGCGAGGCGGGGGAGGCCCTGCCATAGCCGTGCTGGAGGTGGGCCGGTTCGGCGCGGACGGCGGCGAGCCGCTGCTGGCGCTGCACGGCGTCACCGGCAGCGGCGGCAGATGGCGTCAGCTCGCGGAGCGCGGGCTCCCGGAGCGGCGATGGCTCGCGGTCGACCTGCGCGGCCATGGCCGGTCGACCTGGGACGCGCCATGGACGACCGAGAGGCACGTCGCCGATCTTCTGGAGACGCTGGATGCCGAGGGCATCGAGCGCTGCGATGTGGTCGGCCACAGCTTCGGCGGGCTGCTGGCGACACACCTTGCAGCGGCGGCTCCGTCGCGGGTCGGCCGGGTGGCGCTGCTTGACCCCGCGATCGCGCAGGACGGTCACGACATGCTCGAGGCGGCCGAGGAGACGCGGTTGGATGAGGGCTGGCCAACGCGTGAGGAGGGGCTGCGCGAGCGGCTCGAGGGGCGGACGGCGGCGGCGGTGCCCTTCGTCGAGGCGGACTACGACGAGGGGGTCGAGCAGGGCGAGGACGGGCGCTGGCGGCTGCGGTTCTGCCGCTCGACCGTGGTGGCGGCGTGGAGCGAGATGGCGCGGGAGCCGGTGCCGCTCGGCGGGTTCCAGGGGGAGCTGCTGCTCGTGCCGGCGCTGCACGACGGCATGGTGGGCGGGCATGTGATGGACTGGCTGCGGAACGACCTCGACGCACGGCTGACCGTGCACGGCCTGGAAGCCGGCCACGTCGTCTACTGGGACGCGTTCGACGAGACGGTGGCGGTGCTGCGGCGGTTCTTCGGTCTGCCGCCGGCCTGAACCGGCCGCCCGACCGGGGCCGCCGGGCGCCGGCCCGCACTGAGATACGATCCTGACCGCACCGCGACCGATCGACGAGAGGTGAAACCCGATGGAGTGTGACGTTGCCGTCCTGGGCGGGGGCCCGGGTGGCTATCCCGCTGCGATCCGTGCCGCCCAGCTCGGCGCCAAGGTCGCACTGATCGAACAGGCGCGGGTCGGCGGCACCTGCATCACGATCGGCTGCATCCCCACCAAGACCTGGGTGCAGACCGCGCACGCGCTGAAGGACGCGCAGCACACCTTCGCCCAGCTCGGCGTCAACGTCGACGGGGTGACCCACGACTTCTCGACGACGCAGAAGAACAAGGAGACGATCGTCAACGGCCTCGTCAACGGCATCACCGGCGTGGTCAAGGCCAACGGCATCGAGGTCGTCTCCGCCCGCGGCCGGTTCAAGGACGCGAACACGATCGCCGTGGACGGCGGCGAGGACGTCAGCTTCAAGCACGCGATCATCGCCACCGGGTCGCATCCCCTGCGACCGCCCGTCGACGGGATCGACGGCCCGCTCTGCGTCGATTCCACCGGCCTGTTGGAGGTGCCCGAGGTGCCGGGCCGCATCGTCATCCTCGGCGGCGGCGTGATCGGCGTCGAGTTCGCCTCGATCCTGTCGCACTTCGGCAGCGAGGTGACGATCGTCGAGATGCTGGACAGCTTGATCCCAACCGAGGACGCTGACGCCTCGCGCGAGCTGCACCGTGCCTTCAAGAAGCGCGGCATCACGATGCACCTGGGGGCGCGTGCCAGCCGGATCGAGCACGGCTCCGCTGCAACGCTCCACTTCGAATCGTCCGACGGGACGGCCGGCCAGGTCGAGGCCGACCTCGTGCTGGTGGCGACCGGCCGCGGCCCGAACACCGCCGACATCGGGCTCGAGCAGGCCGGCGTCGCCTTCGACCCGCGCAAGGGCATCGAGGCCGACGAGTCGATGCGCACGAACGTCCCGCACATCTTCGCCGTCGGCGACGTCGCCGGGAAGTGGCAGCTCGCTCACACCTCGTTCCGCGAGGGCGAGGTCGCCGCCGAGAACGCCCTCGGGCATGCTGCCGAGGTCGACTACGCGGCGGTGCCGCGCTGCATCTACACCGACCCCGAGGTGGCCGGCGTGGGGCTGACCGAGGCCCAGGCGCGCGACCGCTACGGCGACGAGGTGGCCGTCGGGCGCGCCCCGTTCTCGGCGAACGCGCGCGCGCAGATGTACGCCGACAAGACCGGCTGGGTGAAGACGATCCACGAGACGCACTACGGAGAGCTGCTGGGCCTCGTGCTGGTCGGCCCTCAGGCCACCGAGCTGGTCAACGCCGGCGTCGTCGGCATCACGGCCGAGGCGACGATCGAGACGCTCGCCGACTCGATCGCCGCTCACCCGACGCTGGCCGAGTCGGTGAAGGAGGCGGCGCTGGTGGCGCTCGGCCGCCCGATCCACCTGCCGCCGGCGAAGCCGCGCGCCCGGGCCGTCGCCGCCCGGTGAGCGGCGCGCGCGCCTCGCGGCTGCTGATCCCGACGCTCAAGGACGACCCGGCCGACGCGGAGGCGATCAGCCACAAGCTGCTCGTACGCGGCGGGTTCGTCCGGCAGGTCGCGAGCGGCCTCTACAGCTACCTGCCGCTGGGCTGGCGGGTGATGCGCCGGATCGACCGGATCATCCGCGAGGAGATGGACACCATCGGCCAGGACATGCTGATGCCGGTCCTGAACCCCGCCGAGCTGTGGGAGCGCACCGGCCGCTGGGACATCCCCCAGCTCTACAAGCTCGAGGACTCCTCGGGGCGGCCCTACGCGCTGGCGATGACGCACGAGGAGTGTGTCACGTTCCACGCCGCGCACGAGATCCGGTCATACAAGGAGCTGCCCCAGATCTGGTACCACATCCAAACGAAGGAGCGGGACGAGCCGCGGCCGAAGAGCGGCATCCTTCGCACCCGCGAGTTCCTGATGAAGGACTCCTACAGCCTCGACCGGGACGAGGAGGGGCTCGATCTGAGCTACCGCCGCCACATCGAGGTCTACCGGCGGATCTACGACAGATGCGGGCTCCGGTACTGGATGGTGGAGTCCGACGTCGGCATGATGGGAGGCCTCGGTGCGCACGAGTTCATGGCGCCGAGCAGCGCGGGGGAGGACGAGGTCGCGCTGTGCTCCTCGTGCGACTACGCGGCGAACGTCGAGCTGGCCCGCTCGCGGCCGCGGCCGCCGGAGTTCCCGGAGCGGCTGGACGCCCCCCGCGAGGTGGAGACGCCTGGCGTGACAACCATCGAGGGGCTGGCCGCGTTTCTCGGGATCGATCCGGCTGCCACGGCGAAGGCCATGGTCGTTGTCAAGGATGACGAGGTGGTGCTGGGCCTCGTGCGCGGCGACCACCGCCTGCACGAGCTGAAGATGGCCAAGGCGCTCGGCGGTGAGTTCCGCCCGGCCACCGCGGAGGAGATCGTGAAGGCGTTCGGCGCGGAGCCTGGCTCGATCGGGGCCGTCGGCGCAACGACGCGGATCATCGCCGATGAGGCGCTGCGCGACGGGCAGTTCGTCGGCGGAGCGAACCGCACCGGGTATCACCTGCTGGGAGTCGAGGCGGGCCGCGACTACCGGCCCGAGTTCGCCGACATCCGGGAGGTGCAGGAGCGCGATGGGTGCCCGAACTGCGACGGCACGCTCCACATCGAGCGCGTTATCGAAATTGGGAATATATTCAAGCTCGGCACCAAGTACTCCGTGCCGTTGAACGCGACATACCTGGATGAGTCGGGGCGAGAGCAGCCCATCGTAATGGGCAGCTACGGAATCGGACTGGCGAGGATCATGGCTGCGGCGATCGAGCAGGGGCACGACGACAAGGGCATGATCTGGCCTGCATCGATCGCTCCCTTCCAGGTGCATGTTGTCGTGATCGGCGACGAGGAGTCCGAGCAGTTCGCGATCGCCCGGCGGCTGGATGACGAGCTGTCGCAGAGCGGTGTGTCGGTGCTGTTCGACGACCGGGATGCCAGCCCCGGTGTCAAGTTTGCAGACGCGGAGCTGATCGGTGCTCCGGTGCGGATCACGGTGGGCAAGCGGACCGTCTCCGAAGGGACGGTGGATATTCAGGCTCGCAGGGGGCGCGAGCAGTCGTCGATGGACGTGCAGGATGCTGGACAACGGGCGCGCAGCATCCTCGAGGAAGGAGCCTGAGGATGGCCACGAAGAAGGCAGCACCATCGAAGAAGGCCACGCCGGCCAAGCGCGGTGCCTCGAGCAACGGCGCCAGCCAGCCGTTCGGCGTGGCGCTCGAGACGCGCATGCGAGACAAGGGCATCTCCTACCGGGCGCTGGCGGAGAAGACCGGCCTCTCGGCGGGGTACCTCAACCATCTCGTGCACGGCAACCGCCCTGTGCCGGCCAATCCGGTGATGCAGAGCATCGCGAAGGCCGTCGGCGTCAAGGCCGACAGCTTCCGTGAGTTCCGGATCCGGAAGGTGTCCGAGGCGCTCGCCAAGAAGCCGGAGCTGGTCGACAAGGTCTACGTCGACATCGTCAAGGGCAAGTGATCCTGATCCGCGCCTGACCCTTCGGGGCGCGGTGTAGCTCCACATCACGGGTACCCGGTCCGGCGGCAGCGCCGGCCGCGGCACTGCGCAGCCGGCTATCGACCTCGTCGAGCTGCGCCGACGGGACGGTCGCCGACAGGCGCGCGCCGGGCGGGCAGGCCGGCACGCGCGCCGGGGCGAAGATCGAGCCGAGGCGCTCGGCCTTGACGTGCCGGACGATGAGCGACCCCTGAGCGGCGGCTCCATTGCTGGACATGTCCTTCTGCGTCGATGACGCCCGTGGCGCCTGCGAGAAGCCGCCGGCGCCGGCGCCGTTGGGCGCGCCGGAGCCGGTGCTGCCGTTGCCGAGATGGGAGATGCCGAGCAGCGCGGCCCCGACCACGGCGGCCGCAGCGACCAGCGTCGCAGCCGGCCGCAGGTAGCGGCGCTCCCGGCTGCGCGGCTCGGCGCGGACGCGCCGCATGACCTCCGGTGCCAGGTCAGGCGGCGCGGACGCCTGGCCCTCCGTAGCCAGCCGTCGCCGAAGCTCCTCGTATCGCTGGTCGTCGTCAGTCATGGCGTCCTGTTGGCCTCCAGCTGCTGAGCGAGCCGCTCGCGCGCTCGGCTCAGCCGGGATTTCACCGTACCGGCGGGCAGGTCGAGCGCGGCGGCGGCCTCATCCATGCTCATGCCGACGATGTCGCACGCGACAACGGCGGCGCGAAACTCCGGATCGAGCCCAGCCAGCGCCGCCATCAGGTCGAGTCGATCCTCCGGGGAGCGCCCGGCGTCAGGCACGTCGATCGCCTCCGCGGGGGCGGCCGAGCGTTTCCGCCGGTCGAGCGCGTCATACGCCTTGCGGATGACGATGCGGTAGATCCAGGTCGAGAACCGAGCGTCGCCGCGGAACCGGTCGATGGCACGCCAGGCCGAGATCAGGCCCTCCTGGACGCAGTCGCGGGCGTCGGGCTCGGAGAGGGTGACGCGAAGCGCCAGCGTGTAGAGGCGATCCTGATACCGGAGCACGAGCTGCTCGAACGCGTCGGCGTCGCCGCGGGCAGCCCGGGCGGCGAGCCACTCGTCGGATGCGTCCCGCAGCCGCATCCGGTCATCGTACGCGGCGGCGGGGAGGGGAAAGGCGGCGGCGGTGCTCACGTCGATCTGACGCCCGCCGGTGATCCCTGGTTCCGCCGGTATACTCCGGCCCTTCGGGGCGTGGCGCAGTCTGGTAGCGCACCCGGCTGGGGGCCGGGCGGTCGGAGGTTCAAATCCTCTCGCCCCGACTCGCTTTCTACCTGCAAGTCAGCACTTTGGCCGCCCTGGGCCCGGGGCTGGGTCCGGGATATTGCAGCCGTCGGCAGGGGAGGGCCGCCTCGTGCCATCGGGCCGGCTCGCCGAAGCCGCGTCGCATCCTTCTCGCAGCGTGTACGAGTCTCAGGGTTTCACCGGGCCGGCGGCGCGGCTGCAGCCGTCGGGTCTCCCACCTGCTGAACGAGCGCCAAGAGGCCGCCCTCGACGAGTCCTCTTCGAAGAGCCCAACTCACGCAGCGCTATGGTGATGGTGCTCTCACGCTCCAGACAAGGGGATGTCGTGATGGGTTGGTCGGCCGGCAATCTGGCAAACGATGAATCGGCGTAGATTCCTGACCGCCGTCTCATCGGTGATCGCAGCGACGGCGCTCGCACGGATCGGGTTGTCCGAGTCTGAGACCTCGACGCTCAGCCTTCGCCAGCTCAAGTATGGAACCTACAGCGGGTGCCTATTCGGATCGACCGTGCCGCGAGGAATCACCCTGTCGGCCGGTGCGCAGCAGCTCGGCGTGCCCTTCGCGATTCAACACGGTTATTCCAGCGGCGGTTTCTCTTCGCTCAACACACCGTCCAGCGGCCTCTTCCTGGCACAGACGCTCTCGAGCGG
>DASQYY010000095.1:0-5984 GCA_035638975.1 Gaiellales bacterium | reverse complement strand
GGTTCCGCCGCAACCGACCTACCCGGTGCGCCCGGGACGCTGGGTGTCGGAGCCGGGATGGCCGTCGCCCAACGTCGTGCCCACCGAGCTCCATCTCTCCGAGCACCGCCTCTCGGCGACGCTGAGCGAGGGGGGCTCCGTGCTCCGTCACGTCGCCTCGGAGCTCCACGGGTCCGAGGCGGGCGACTGGGATCCGTTCGGCGAACCGGCGGACATGCCGCCCGATCAGCGTGGGGAGGACGGTCTCTGCCTGACGTTCTCGAGCGACCCGCTCGACCAGCCGCTCGACCTGCTGGGCGTGCCGGTCGCACGGCTTGCCGTCGCGGTCGACCGGCCGGTGGCGATGCTGGCCGTCCGGCTCTGCGATGTCGACCCCGTGGGCAGGTCGACGCTTGTCACGCGCGGGCTGTTCAACCTCACCCACCGGTTCGGCCACGACCGCGCCGTGCCCGCCGTGCCCGGTGAGCGGATCACGGTCGAGGTGCCGATGAAGGCGATCGGGCAGCGCATCCCCGCGGGCCATCGCCTGCGGCTCTGCGTCTCGACCGGGTACTGGCCGTGGGCATGGCCCTCGCCGGAGCCGGTGGTGCTGGAGCTCGACACAGCGGGCAGCGCCCTCGTTCTTCCCGAGCGCAGGGCCATCGATGAACCCGAGCTGGACGCGTTTGATCGGCCCGAGCTGGCGCCGAGGCCGCAGGTCGAGGTGGTGCGATTGGAGGGCGGCGACCACACGCTCGCACGCAGCATCGCGAGCGGTGAGCAGGTGCTGGTGCACCGGTACCCGCATCAGCGGGCCGTGCTTCCAAACGGCGTCGAGGTGGAGAGCCGCGAACCGGACATCTTCACCATCCGGGTGGGTGAGCCGCTCTCGGCGCGGGTTAGGTGCGAGCGGCTCCGGTCCCTGTGCCGTCCGGCGTCTGGATGGAACGTGCGTCTCGAGATCGACGGTGAGATGGCCGCGGACGACCTGGCGTTCCACGTGTGGACGTCGCTGCGCGCCTACGACGGCGACGCATGCATCTTCACTCGGTCATGGTCGTTCGACATCGACCGTCGCGGCGTGTAGAGGCTCCTCGCGCCCGCGGATGACTGCCGCGACAGGGCTCTCCCGCGTCGGCACCGCTCCCCTTCCGGGGGACGATTCCGGCGGCCGGATGCCGATATCTCCGGGGAGTGGCCGCGTATGCGGCCGGGGTCTATTCCGAAGGAGTCTCTGTGTCTCACGCTGCTGCAGCTGCTCCCGCCGTGCCCAGACGCCGTCTGGCGCTCGTCGCACTCGCAGGGCTCGCCGCTGCGCTGGTCGTGGCCGGCGGCGTTCGGGCTGCAACCCGAGGAGGTCATGCCGCCGTTCCGGCGCTGAACCCAGCCGGGGTGACCAGGGCCGCCGCCCGTGCGCTCGCAAGCTCCCACCCGCCGCACCTCGCCTCCTGGAAGGCGCCTGCGGTCCCGAAGGCACGTCCGGCCGTCCAGCCCGCCGCGCCGCCGAAGGTCGTGACCGTCACGGTCAGCGTCCCGGCCTCCGGAGCCGCCGGCTCGAGCAGCGGAGGTGCTGGTGAGGGCGCCGGCGCCACCGGTGGGACGTCCAACGGCAACGACGGCTCGTCCGACGACAGCCATGATGGCGGGGGCAGTGGTGGACCGGACGACTGACCCCGGGAGCCGGCCATGACCTCGGCGGCGATCAGGGTCTACACCGCCATCGTTGCCCTCGTCTGCACCGCGGCCATCACCTTCGCGCTGAGCGCGCACGATCGCAGCCAGCGCTGGAGCGAGCAGGCCGCCTACTGGGAGAGCATGGCCGCCCGAACGGCTCACCACGACCGGCTGACGGACCGGAGGATGCGCCGCCTCGCCGTCCGCTACAACCGGCTCGTCGCCGGCACGCGGCGCTCACAGGCGCGTCTCCTTCACGCGCTCAAGGCGGCCGAACGCCAGCAGCTCGCGTCCGCGTCATCTGCCGCAGCGGCCGCGACCGTGTACCGGTCCTCGTACGTCTCCGCCGGCGGCAGCGCGAGCGCTCCGGTGCCCGCACCGACACCCGCGCCCCCGCCGCCGACCACGAAGGCCAGCTGATGGCCACGCTGACCCGGCCGCTGGAGGCGTGGACCTGGCCGGCCATGGGCACGACGTGGCGGCTGTACCACGGCGGCGGCGTGTCGGCCGAGGCCGCCGAAGCTGTCACCGCGCTCGTGCATGCGGACGAGCAGCGCTGGTCAAGGTTCCTCCCGCACAGCGAGCTGTGCGCCCTCAACTCCGGGGCGGGCAGCCACGTGCCGGTCAGCCCCGAGACGATCGACGTGCTCCGGGCCTGTGCTGCCTGGACGCGCGCGACGGATGGGCTCTTCCAGCCGCTTGTCGGCATCGCCGTGCAGGCATGGGGGTACGGCCGAAGCATGCTCGAGGCCGAGGCCGGGGCAGCGGCCAGCCCGGCCGGCGGGCCGATCGACGCCCGCATCGAGATCGATCCGGATCGCGGCACCGCCCGCATCCCGGACGGGCGTGCCCTCGACCTGGGCGGCATCGCGAAGAGCTGGACGGTGCTTCGCGCCGGACGGCTGGCCGCAGTGCTCACCGACGAGCCGCGGCTGCTCGTGGATGGTGGCGGCGATCTCTACGCCGTCCGCGGCGACCATCTGGTCGACGTTGCGGGTGGGTTGTGGGCAGAGGAACCGGACCTGCGGATCGAGCTGCACGCCGATGAGGGCGTCGCGACGTCCAGCACGGCGAAGCGCCGCTGGCGGAACGCCGACGGGGTCGAGGCACACCATCTGATCGATCCGGAGACCGGGCGGCCGTGTCCGCCGGCACAGGCAACGGTCTGCGCGCCGGATCCGGTAACGGCTGATGTGCTGGCAACCGTGCTCTGCCTGCGCCCGGGCATGATCGGCGAGCTGGCGCTCCCGTCGCGGGTGGTCACGGAGGCCGGCGAGCGAACGGGCGGCGGCTGGGAGGCCCGATGCAGGAGATGACGCTCTGGGAGCTGAGCCGAGCCTGCGCGTTCACGGCGTTCGGCTGTTACACGCTCGCCGTCTGCTGGGGGATCCTGCTCTCCGCGCGCTCGTGGAAGCCTGCGGCCGCGCAGTTCGTGTTCCATCGCTTCCTCTCGACGCTGGGGCTGGTCGCCATGGTGACGCACGTGGTCACGCTCATGTTCGACCACTACGCGCACGTCGGCCCGGGAACGCTTGCGGGTCTCGACTCGCGCCGCGGCGTGCAGCTTGGCGTCGTCGCGCTGTGGTTGGCGCTGATCCTCCCCGCCACGTTCAAGCTGCGTGAGGCCAGGTGGATGTCCGTGCGGGTCTGGCGGCTGATCCACTACCTGGGGTACGCGATGTGGATCGCGATCCTGGTGCACGGGGTTGCGACCGGGACGGACGCCCGCGCGGGCTGGGCGACGGGGGTCTATGCCGCGTCGGCCGCGCTCGTGGGCGCCGCCGCCTGGTGGCGGTGGGTGGACAAGCGGAAGGTGAACCGGCGCCGGCGGTCGGCTCGCGCAGGCGGGCCGGAGGTCGAGGCGGCCTCCTGAGGCCGCCCGGGTGACCTCAGAGGCGGCCCTTCAGCTTCAAGATGCGGTCGTATGACGTCTGCAGGTTGGACGCCGTGATGACGCCGGAGCGCGCCTTGGCGAGCAGCGCCTCATAGACCTGCTGGGTCGCGGCCTCCGAGCCGGTGACCAGCAGGATGTCGTCGCCATGGCGGGCACAGCGCTCAGCGATCAGCGCCTCGCCGGCATGACGCACCGCCGCCGCCGAGGCCAGAGAGTCGGTGATGGTGACCCCCTTGAACCCCAGGGTGCCGCGCAGCAGCGTGGTGCCGATCGCGGTCGACCACGCGGCTGCCTTCGGCGAGTAGGCCGGGTAGACGGCGGTCGACAGCATGATCACAGGCCGCACCAACCGCCGTATCGCCAGCCGGTAGGGAAGCACGTCGCGGACCAGCTGCGTGGTGGTCGCGTCGATCGTCACCACCGCATCGTCGGTGGACGTCGACCCGGCGCGGCCGAGTCCCGGGAAGTGCTTGATCGCCGGCAGCGCGCCACCAGCCTCCAGGCCATGGGCGAACGCACTGACGTCGTCCGACACGACGAACCGGTTGGTCGAGAACGCGCGCTGCTGCTGCCCGATGAAGTTGGATGCCGACCGGGGGATGTCCGCAACCGGAGCGAGGTCGAAGTTGATGCCGACCGCCTTCAGCGCCGCGCCCGTGTGCTCGCCGATCGTGTGGACGGTGTCGGTCGAGAGCTGCCCCATCTCCGCGGCGGAGCGCCTGGGCGGCGCCCAGCTCAGCCGGCGCACCAGGCCTCCCTCCTGGTCGGTGGCGATCAGCAGCGGCGGCTGCCCACCCTTCGCCGCCGCTCGCTGCAGCCGTTGTGTGAGGGTGGTCAGCTGTGCGGCGTCCACGATGTTCGACCCGAACAGGATGATCCCGCCCACCTGTCCCGCCTGCACCCGCGCGAGCAGCGCCGCGTCCGGCTGCGTGCCCTGCATCGAGACCATCAGTCGCTGGCCGACCAGCTGGGCGCGGGTCGGCGCTGCGGCCGGGGCCGCACCAGCATGCGGGGACGCGACGGCCGCCCCGGTCGCCACCGGGCCGGGCACGGCGAGCGCGGCAGCGGCGAGTGCGACGGATATCAGGCGGCGGTGCATGCACACACCATATGCCGTCGGACGGGCAGTGCGGAGGCGATCGTGTAACGGCTGTGTACCGGCTCGACAACGGCCTCACGGCGCCGGGACGCTGTAGGCCGTGCGCCCCCAGGCGCGCGCCACGCTCTTGGGATCGGTCACGGTGACGGACGAGGGGATCGAGCCGAGGATCGTCCGGTAGTCGACCCAGCAGTACCGCTCCGGATCGCTCGTCCAGTGCTGCCGCCAGTCCTCGCCCGTGCAGTGCCATGCGCCGGGCCGGTCGCCTGTCACCAGCACGTAGCTCTGCAGGGTGAGCCACTGGTTGGCGCGGAGGGACACCAGCTGGCTGCGCACCTGTGCCGGCGACCGGTATCTGGTCAGCGTGTGCATCCGAGAGCAGGGCATGGACGTGTCGTTGCACCGGCCGCCGGAGACCCCCTCGGTTCGTTGCCAGTACGGCGATGACGTCGCCAAACCGCGGTCGGTCGGGCCGATCCCGTACCTGCGCCCGAAGGCAAAGCAGGTGGACACGACGTTGGCTTGCACCCCCGCGCTCCAGCTGTTGTTCGGGAAGGCGAACAGTCCATCGCCCGTCGTGATCCCGTGGCGCTCGAGATCCATCAGGCTGCCGCAGACGTCGTCCCACTGCTGCTGCCGCGTCATGTCGGCGAGGTTCGTCGCCCACGTGCGGCCGTGTGAGACGAACGCCCACCGAAACCGGCTGCGGAGCGCCGCGATGTCGGACCATGAGGCGGCGAGCGATCTGCGGTAGTGCACGCACGCGCGGGCCGCGTCCTTCGTGATCCCGGTCTCGACCGAACCGGTCGCGGCGAATCCTCGGGCGGCGAGCGCGGGAGCCACCACCGTGAGGAGGTCGGCGTACCCGCCGGCGTCGGGCACGCACCGGGTTGCCGTGCCGGTCTCGGTCCGCGAGAACAGCAGCGTCAGGAACGGGCCGTCGGGTGTGGGACGCACGACCGGAGTACCGGTGAACCTGAGCCGGAAGCGCGTTCGCCCGGTCACCGCCCGCACCCGCAGCCGGTAGACCCCGCGGGGAGCGCCGGCGAAGCGCAGGCGCTTGGGATGCGCCGCCGGAGAGATCGACCGCGCGACGCGCCGCCACGTGCCGTCGGGCCGTCGCATCGCGAGGCCGAGCCGCAGGTAGGCGGTGCGGCTGCGCCACCGCAGGGTGGCGACGATGTCCTGCCGCGCGGTGACCCGAAACACGGTCGTCACCCGGACTCTGGCGTGATGCCCTGTCGAATCGACGCGGCCCGTCACGATCTGCGCATGGGCGACCGTCGCCGATGCGAAGAAGAGGACGAGGGCCGCGATCAGCGTGCGTGTCACCGATTG
>DASQYY010000094.1:0-3688 GCA_035638975.1 Gaiellales bacterium | reverse complement strand
CGCCTCGGTGATGGACATGAGCTTTGCCAACCAGGCGCTCTCGGCCGAGTTCGTCGCCAAGAACCACGCCGACCTGGAGCGCCGGGTGTACGTGGTGCCGAAAGACATCGACGACGAGGTGGCCCGCCTGAAGCTCGAGAGCATGGGCGTGGAGATCGATAGCCTCACCCCGGAGCAGGAGAAGTACCTCGCCTCCTGGGACGAAGGCACCTGAGCCGGCGATGCGGCCGGCCGGCGCCGGCGACGGGCTGACCGCCGACCAGATCGTTCGCCTGGAAGGCGGGCAGGTGGTGCTGCTCGACCAGACCGAGCTGCCCGGCCGCCGGATCGAGCGCCGGTACGCCGACTGGCCGGAGCTGGTCGAGGCGATCCGCGCGATGGTCGTTCGCGGTGCACCGGCGATCGGCGTGGCCGCGGCGTACGGCGTGGCCGTCGCCGCACGCGGCGGCCGAGCCGCGTTCGAGCAGGCCTGCGACGGCCTGGCCGCCGCCCGGCCGACCGCCGTCAACCTGGCCTGGGCGATTGCGCGGATGCGCGAGGCGGCGGACGGCGTGCCCGACGACAGGCTGGCAGAGGAGCTCGAGGCCGCGTCCCGCCGCCTGCACGAGCTCGAGGTTGAGCGCTGCCACGCCATCGGCGAGCACGGCGCCGGGCTGATCCCGCCCGCCGGCCGCGTGCTCACCCACTGCAACGCCGGTGCCCTCGCGACCGGCGGCTACGGCACCGCGCTCGGCGTGATCCGAAGCGCGCACCGGCGCGACCCCGGCGTCAGCGTCTGGGTCGACGAGACGCGCCCGCTGCTGCAGGGTGCGCGGCTGACGGCCTGGGAGCTGGCTGAAGAGGGCATCCCGGCGACGCTGCTGACCGACTCGATGGCGGGCTGGCTGATGGCCGAGGGCCGGGTGGACGCCGTCGTGGTCGGCGCCGACCGGATCGCCGCAAACGGCGACGCCGCCAACAAGATCGGCACCTATACGCTGTCCGTCCTCGCCCGTGCCCACCATGTGCCCTTCATCGTCGCGGCCCCGACGTCGACGATCGATCCCACGGCCGCGACCGGCGCTGACATCCCGATCGAGCACCGCGACCCGGCCGAGGTGCTGGGAGATCGTTCTGCAGGTATCGGCGCGTACAACCCCGCGTTCGACGTCACGCCTGCAGACCACATCACCGCGATCGTGACCGAGCAGGGCGTGCACCGACCGCCGTTTCGCTTTGCCTGACACACTGGATCACGACCTGGCCCGCCTTGATCCGCAGCTGCGCACGCAGCTGCGGGACTTCGGCGTGGATGAGGCCCGCCTGGAGGCTTGGGCCGCGGACCTGCTGCACGCAGGCCCGGATGCGAACCGCGTCACAGGCGCCGTCACCGCCCCCGAGCCCGGCGACATCGGCGAGCTGCCCGAGCCAGGCTCCGAGGAGCATCGCAGGCTGGAACGGGCCGGCCTTGCGGCCCTCGCCCGCGGCGAGCTGGCGATGGTGGTGCTGGCGGGCGGCATGGCCACCCGCATGGGCGGCGTCGTCAAGGCACTGGTCGACGCGCTGCCGGGCGTCACCTTCCTCGACGCCCGCCTGGCCGAGCGTGAGCACTGGCAGTCCGTCTCGGGCGCGAACCTGCCCATGTGGCTGATGACGAGCCACGCCACCGACCGGCCGATCCGCGAGGCGCTCGGCGGCCGGCTGGACGGGGACGCGCTGGCCACGTTCCGGCAGGGCGTGTCCCTGCGGCTGACTCCCGCGGGCGGGCTGTTCCTCGAAGACGACGGCACGCCGAGCGTGCACGCCACCGGCCACGGCGACCTGCCGGACGCGCTGCGTGCCAGCGGCCTGCTGCACCGCTTCGTCCAGCGCGGCGGCCGCTACATCTGGATCATGAACCTGGACAATCTGGGCGCGGCCGTCGACCCCGTCCTGCTCGGCTGGCACATCAGCAGCGGCGCATCGCTGACGGTGGAGGTGGTCGACAAGGCGGGCGATGTCGGCGGCATCCCCGCCCGCCTGAACTGCAGGCCGGTGGTGCTCGAGGATTTCCGGCTGCCTGCCGGCTTCGACCGCGACCGCGTGCCGTACTTCAATACCAACACCTTCATCGCCGACGCGTCCGCGCTGGACGCCCTGGATGCGGACTGGTCCTGGTTTCGGGTCGAGAAGACGGTCGACGGCCGGCCGGCCGTCCAGTTCGAGCGCCTGGTCGGCGAGTTGACGTCCTGGCTGGACAGCCGATTCGTGCTCGTGCCTCGGGAGGGCGCCGCGTCGCGCTTCCTGCCGGCGAAGAGCTGGGATGAGCTCGAGCGGAGCCGGTCGCAGATCGCTGCGCGCCTCGAGCCGTTTCTGGCACCGCACCGCGACGCATCGTGACGCCCGCCTGACGGGCTGGGTCGTAGCGTGGCCGGGTGCCCGGGCTGCTCGACCTGCTCGCCCCGCCGGCCTGCGCGATCTGCCGCGCCGCCGGGCCGCTGCTCTGCCGACGCTGCATGGAGTCGCTGCCGCTCCTGGACGGGCCCTGCTGCGCGCGCTGCGGCGCTGCGACCGTGCGTCCGGTGCACGACTGCGCGGCCTGCCGCGGCCGCCGGCTCGGGTTCGCGTCCGCCGCGGCGGCGCTGCGCTACGACGATGCTTCTGCCCGTGCCCTCGTCCACGGGCTCAAGGACGGCGGCCTGCGCCACCTGGCCGCTCCCGCGGCGGGCCTGATGGCGGTCGTTCTCGAACGGCCCGACGCTGACGTGCTGACATGGGTGCCTGCTGATCCCGTGCGCCAGGCGATGCGTGGATACCACCCACCGCAGCTGTTGGCGGAGCAGCTCTCGTCTCGCTGGCAGCTGCCGGCTCGGCGGCTGCTGCGCGGGCCGCTCTGGCGCCGCCCCCAGCGCGGCCTCGCGCGCGACGCCCGCCGCCGCAACGTGCGTCACGCGTTCACGGCCCTCGGCCCGGTGCCTGGACGGGTCGTGCTGGTGGATGACGTCCACACCACCGGCGCCACCCTATCTGCGGCTGCCCGTGCGCTCCGCGCGGCCGGCGCGGATACCGTCGCGGCGGTCAGCCTCGCCCGCGCGGACGACCACTAGATCGGGGCTTCCACGGATGCGTCCGGGCGGGTAGGCTTCAGCCCAGACCACACGAGCAGGGAGGCATGCCATGCGGTTGCAGGTGAAGGGCCGGCATATCGACGTCACCGACTCCCTGTTTCAGTATGCCGAGCGCAAGCTTTCGAAGCTTGCCCGCCATCTCTCCGACGAGAGCCGATGCGAGCTCGAGCTGACCGTGGAGCACAATCCAAGCATCAGCGAGAGCCAGGTGGCCGAGGCGACGGTGTGGACGAAGGGACCCGTGCTGCGTGCCCGGGAGTCGTCCACCGACATGTATGCCTCGATCGATCTGGTCGCCGAGAAGCTGGAGCGGCAGGTCAAGCGGTACCGCGAGAAGCGGACGCGGCGCCAGGCCGAGCACATCGCGCAGCATCACAACCACAGCGCGACGGAGCCGGTGCCGGTCGCCACGCTGCCCGAGGAGGACGAAGCGATGATCGTCAAGACGAAGCAGTTCAACATGAAGCCGATGACCGAGGAGGAGGCGCTGCTCCAGCTGGAGCTGATCGGTCACGACTTCTTCGTCTTCATCAACGCCGAGTCCGACGAGGTGAACGTCATCTACAAGCGCCGCGACGGAAACTACGGGTTGATCGAGCCCA
>DASQYY010000093.1:0-8263 GCA_035638975.1 Gaiellales bacterium | reverse complement strand
AGGCTCTTGTCGATCTTGCCGTGGTAGATCGGCACCGACTGCTCGTGGCACAGCCGGATCACCTCTTCGCGCTTCAGGTTGAACTCCTTGGAGAGCTCCTCAGGCGTCAGATGGTTCGCCATGCGTCCTACCCCCTGTCGTAGGTGGTTCGGGCAACAAAAAAACCCACCCAGCGCTTGCTCGCTTGGTGGGTTCCGTCGGCCCCCGGGTTCTCGCTAATCGCGGGCAACTCAGGCCCTCTCCGATCGCGTGTCCATGTGCGGATCGTAGCCTGCGGCCAGGACGTCGTCAATCGCTAGATCGGGTTCGGCACGTCCACGAAGACGTGCTCGACCCCGAACCGCGAGGCGACCAGGTCACCCAGCGCGCGCACCCCGAACACCTCCGTCGCATAGTGGCCGGCGGCGATCAGGTGGATGCCCGACTCGGCCGCCGCCCAGCGCACCTGCTCGGTCGGCTCGCCGGTGACGAAGCACTGCGCGCCGGACGCAGCGGCGTCGGCCGTGAACTTCGAGGCGCCCCCGCTGATCACCGCGATCCGCTCCACCCGGTCGGGGCCGTGGGCCAGCACCAGCGGGTCGCGATTGATGTGGCGGCGCACCCGGTCGACCACGTCGCCGATCGTCGCCGGCTCCGCCGTCGAACCGATGAAGCCGATCGTGCGCGCGCCCTCGCGACCGAACGGGACGCGGTCATCCAGCCCGAGCAGGTCGCAGATGATCGCGTTGTTCCCGACCTCGGGGTGGGCGTCGAGGGCGAGGTGGTAGGCGAGCAGGGAGATGTCGGCGTCAAAGAGCGTCTTCAGCCGTGCCTTGTCGGCGGCGCTCAGCGGCGGCCGGGGTCCTGAGCCGTAGAACAGGCCGTGGTGGACGATCAGCAGCTGCGCCTGCTCCTGGGCCGCCCGCGTGAACAGCTCGAGCGACGCGCTGACGCCCGTGGCGACGCGGGCGACCTCCGCCGCGCCCGGCACCTGCATGCCGACGGGCAGGCCGTCCGGGTACGCCTCGATGTCGAGCAGCCCGTCGAGGAAGCTGACGATCTCGTCGCGTGCGGCCACGAGCCGAGCATACCGGGTGGGGTGCGCTGCCCCCCACCCGGTTGCGGCGACGAGCCGGTTCGGGCACCCTTGCACCATGCAGGGGTCTGTCTCGTTGCAGCAGCGGCTCGAGGGCCATGTGCCGTCGCCGTCCTCGCGCCGGGTCACACGCAGCTCGTTCCGGCGCCCCGGGGGTGGGCTGCGTCGCCGCATCGACGCGTCGCTCGACGAGGCGGTTCGGATCTTCGAGCTCGACCGCCTGCTCTACGACATCGAGGTCGACGCCCAGCACGCGTGGCTGCGCCGGCTGATGGCCTTCGATGCGTACTGCGCACGCCGCGATGCCGGTGGGGCGCCCGACGGACCTGTGCGATAATCCCGCGGTCGCGGGGCGTGGCGCAGCCTGGTAGCGCGCACCGTTCGGGTCGGTGAGGTCCCGAGTTCAAATCTCGGCGCCCCGATGCTGAGGGATCGGCCTGACCGGGCCGATCCCTCGTCGATTCCCGAGCACGGGTGGTCCCGGATAGGATCCCGACGATGCCTCACACGGCCGCCCAGCTGGATGCCCTGCCCTTCGCCGAGCGCGCGTACCGGGAGCAGGACCCACCGCGGCTGGCCGCGAGCCTGACCGAGGCGCTCGCGCTCGAGTCCTCCAGGGCAACGGTCTGGCGCTACCCACCCGGAGCCCGCGGCCGCCGACACAGGGAGGGTGCCCAGGAGGAGGTGTTCGCGGTGCTCGAGGGAACGATCACGCTCGCGCTCGGCGAACCCGCCGAGCTGCTGCGGGTCGACGCCGTCGGCTTCGTGCGCCTGGCGACCGGCACGGAGGTGCAGGTGCGGAACGAGTCGGATGCCGACGCGCTGGTGCTGATCTGGGGCGCGCCGCCGGTGACCGGGCAGGGCGAGATCCTTGATGACATCCCCTGAGCCGGAGGCGGGCTCCGAGGCCCCGGGCCACCGCGACACGATCATCTTCATCCCCGCCTGGAACGAGGCGGAGAACCTGCCGGCCGTGTTCCAGGACATCGCCGAGCACGTGCCCGGAGTGGATGTGCTCGTCGTCGACGACGGCTCGACGGACGACACGGCCGCAGTCGCGCGCAACCATGGCGCGGAGGTGCTCAGCTTCGGCCGGAACCGTGGCCTGCGGGCGGCGATCGCGGCCGGCTACACCTACGCGAACGGCCACGGCTACGCGTACTGCGGCCGGCTGGACGGCGACGGCCAGCATCCGGCCGGGGAGCTCGCCCGGCTGCTGGCCGACGTCCGGGCCGGGCGGTGCGACGTCGCCGTCGGGTCGCGGTTCGTCCCGGGCGAGGCCGGCCAGGGCGATCGCTACCGGCTGCAGGGTGCCCGCCGGGTGGGGACGGCCGTCATGCGCCAGGCGATGCGGGCGCTGATGCAGCAGCCCTTCCACGACCCGATGAGCGGCATGTATGCGGTCAACCGCGACGGGATGGCGCTGCTCGCGCAGCCCTATACGAGCGAGGCGCCGGAGGTCGAGGCGCTGCTTCGCGTGAGCGAGGCGGGCCTGCGGCTGGAGGAGGTGCCGGTGCAGATGCGCCCGCGCGCAAGCGGCGAGTCCAAGCTCGTCGGCCGGAAGGCGCTCGGGGTTGTCGTCACCGTCGCGGGCGCGGTTTGGATGGCGCGCCGGCTGGCGCTCCGCGGGCGCTGATGGCCGATGACTGGGGGATCGTCATCCCCGGCAGCGGCAGCCATGGCCGGGAGGGATACACCATCGGGCCGAGGGCGCATGCCTGCATGGATGAGGCCGCGCGCCTCGCCGACCACCGCCGTCCGCGCGTGGTGGTGTTCAGCGGCTGGTCGCCGGCCGGCGGCCTCAGCGAGGCGGAGCAGATGCTGAGGGCCTGGCCGGGGCGCCGGGACGTGGAGCTGGTGGCCGAGGGCTCGGCGCGGATCACGGCCGAGAACATGAGCCGGAGCCTGCCGCTGCTGCTCGAGCGCGGCATTCGCGAGGTGACCATCGTCTGCGGCGCGCTGCACCAGCTGCGAGTGCGGTACTTCTTCGGAGGGGTCTACCCGCGGTATGGGATCCGCTGCCGGTATCACATCACCCGGCAGCTGCCGACCCCGCGGGCGATCGCATGGGAGGCGGGGGCCATCCCGCTCGCCCGGCGGCAGCGACGGGCCGCAGCCGCCGAGCTGCGGGAAGCGGGAGCACCGAAGGCCTCGGCGTAGGGAGGCGCCGGCGCGGTCAAGATCCGGCCGAAAGCAGCGCGACGGCGGTTAGCGTCATGCCGACGCCGACGTATTGGTGCGGCCGCAGGCGCTCCGCGAGCACGACCGCCCCGAGGGCCACCGCGACGGTGGCGAACTGCGCGGCGCAGACCGATGCAACGGCCAGCGGCCCGATCGCGGCCGCCGCCGTGAAGAGGGTGAATGCGACGACGTCGAGGGTGCCGAGTGCCGTTGTCTGTGCGACCGCGCGCGCATGCAGGCGCGGCTTGCGGCCCCGCACCCCGAGCCAGCACCAGACGGCCGCCGCCGCCGCGCCCCGGCTCAGCAGCACGGCACCAAGCGGCGATATCCCCCTGGCCTCGCCGAGGCTTACGAACACCCCGCCGAACGCGATGGCGCTCGCAGCTGCCCAGCCGACGCCCGACGCGGCACGCTGCGGGCCCTCCGTTCCGGCCAGGGCGCCGCCGGCAACCGCGAGCACCAGGCCGGCCGCTGCCATGCGACCCAGCGACTGTCCCAGGAACAGCAGTCCGAAGACGGCGGCGATGCCTCCGTCGAGGCCCACGATGGGCGACACGACGGACAGTGAGCCTGCGCGGAGAGCCTTCAGGAAGAGCGCGTTTCCGAGCAGATACAGCGGCGCCGCCGCCATCGCGACCGCGAGCACGTGGACGGGTGGGGCCGCGGGGGGCGCCCCTTCGACGACCAGCCAGATCGGCACGCCAACGATCACCCCGCCGGCCAGGGACCAGGCGAGCGTCGCCTCAGCTCCGATGCCGCGCGTGAAGCGCAACGACACCAGGTTGTCCACCGCCCAGCACGCGGCGGCGGCGAGCGCCAGCGTGACCGTCATGTTTCAGACCTTCGTCGTGGTTTGATGGTCATAGGAGGCTACGCGTCAGGTTCAGACCTGTCAAATCGATAGGTAGTCAGGGTCCTGCTACCCTGCACCTGTGACCGCGACCGCACGACGTCTTGCTCCCGGCGACCTCGCACTGGTGCAGCAGTTTGTGAACACCCGCGACATCGAGGCCGGGACCGATCAGCTGGGTGATTCGAGGGCGTTGCGAAGCTGGCTCCAGGATCACGGCGTCTGGCAGGACGGGGAAGCGGTGGCGGAGAGCGATCTGAAGTCCGCCGTCGCCGTGCGCGAGGCTCTGCGAGAGCTGATGGTCGCCAACGCAGCGGCGAGGCCCCCCTCGGGCGTCGCCGTGGATGTGCTCAACCGCGCCGCGGGCGATGCAGCGCTCGCGTCGCGCCTCAGCGGCGCGGGCGACTTCGTCATCCGGCTGGAAGGGGCCGGCGTTCGGCGAGCGCTGGGGGCGCTAGTCGCCGCCGTTCACCAGGCGATGGCCCGCGGTGAGTGGATCCGGATGAAAGCCTGTCTCGAGGACTCGTGCCACTGGGCCTTCTACGACACGAGCCGGAACCACTCCTCACGCTGGTGCAGCATGGGCGTCTGTGGAAACCGGCGGAAGAACCGGGCCTACTACGCCCGCCGCCGCGAGCGCCGTGAGGATTGATCCGCGCAGGCGCGCGCGGTAGCGTCCTTGACATGGCGATCTCCCCGTACGGCTCTCGGCTCGACCAGGGCATCACCCTGCCGTTCAGCTGGTTCGCCGATCCGGACATCTTCCGGCTCGAGCAGAGCCGCATCTTCGCCCGCAGCTGGCAGTACGTCGGCGTGACCGACTGGGTGTCCCAGCCCGGCGAGTTCTTCACCGGCCGGGTCGGCCTCGTGCCGGTCGTCATCGTGCGCGACCATGACGGGCAGCTGAACGGCTTCGTCAACATCTGCCGGCACCGTGCCACCGAGGTGGCGCAGGGGCGCGGCCGCCGCGAGACGCTGCAGTGCCCCTACCACGCGTGGACGTACGGGCTGGACGGGTGCCTCCGCCACGCCCCTCGATCCGACCTCGAGCCCGGCTTCGACCCCGGCCGCTTCGGGCTGCGGCCGGTCGCGGTGGACACCTGGGGGCCGTTCGTGTTCGCGAACCGAGATCTCGATGCGCCCCCGCTCGGCGAATTTCTGGGCGGCCTGCCGGGCATCGTCGAGCGGGCGGGCATCGACTTCGGCCGCATGGCGTTCCGCGAGCGGCAGGAGTGGGAGATGCAGGCCAACTGGAAGGCGATCGTCGAGAACTACCTCGAGTGCTACCACTGCCCGACCGCCCACCCGGGGTTCTCGAAGCTGATCGACGTGGCGCCGGAGGCCTACCGCCTGACCAGCGACCGCTGGTTCTCGAGCCAGGTCGGCGAGGTGCGGCAGCGCGTGCTCGACGGCGGCGGCGCGCCGGAGTACCGGCCGGCCGGCGTCGACGTCGGTGAGGCGCACTTTCACTACCTGTGGCCGACGTTCACCATCAACGTGTTCCCCGGCAAGCCCAACCTCGCGGCATTCGCCTTCTTCCCGATCGAGCCGGGGCGCACGCTCACCGTGACGGACTACTTCTTCGGCGACGACATGACCGAGGCGGAGATCACGGAGATCCAGGAGTTCGGCAACCAGGTCGGGATGGAGGACCTGGCACTGGTCGAGTCGATCCAGCGGGCGGCCGCATCCGGCGGGCTCGAGGAGGGCCAGCTGCTGCTGCGCAGCGAGCACCTGATCCAGCACTTTCAGCGGCTGGTCGAGCATGCGCTCGCCGAGTCGCCGGGCTGAGGCTATCCGCCGCCGCAGCCGCCCCCACACGCTGCCGGGGGCGGGGCCGTGGTGACCATCACGGCCATCGCGCTCGACGACGACGTCATCGCCGGCCTGCTCGCCGCGCAGCAGGACGAGATGGCGTCCTACTACGGCGGGGAGGGCGGGTCGGGCGCGCCCCCTCGGGGCGAGGAGTTCCTGCCACCCGCGGGCGTGTTCCTGGCGGCCCGCCGTGACGGTGAGATCATCGGCTGTGGCGGCATCTGCCGGCTGGACGAGGGCGTCGCCGAGCTGAGGCGCATGTACGTGGCCCCGGCGGCACGCGGCCTCGGCATCGGCCGGCAGCTGCTCGCCGCGCTCGAGTCAGCGGCAGTGGAGCTGGGGTACTCCTCGATCCGGCTCGAGACCGGCTTCAGGCAGCGCGAGGCGATCGGGCTCTACGAGAGCGCGGGCTTCCGCCGCGGTGACTGCTGGGGGCCCTACCTGAGCGACCCGAAGAGCGTCTGTTACGAGAAGCCTCTGGGTCACTTCTCCCAGTCGCCCACCTCGTAGGGCTTCCCGGGCGTGCCGCCGATCACCAGCAGGGTGGTCGGCGACGAGCCGGCCTCGAACTTCCTCGACGTCTGCGGCTCCACGGCGACCACGCTGCCCTCGGGAGCTGTCACCGCCTCGCCGTCGAGTGTGACGTGGGCCGTTCCGCGGTGCACGAAGTAGACCTCCTGCTGCCCTGACTCGCGCTCGTCGTGCTCGGGGATCAGCACCTTGCCCTCGTCCTTGGTGACGGCGTTGATGCCGAACGCGGTGATGCCGAAGTGGTGGCGGATCGACTTCCACGTCGGCGGCCAGTCGTCCTTGACCGGCGGCACGTCGTCGACATGGGAGATCCCCCAGCCGGTCCCGCTCTGCGTGCTGCTCATCTCGTCCCCTCCTCGTGGGTGGGGGAGAGTCTCCCACAGCGCCGCCGTCAGTTCACGCGGGGGTCCTCGGGCATCCTGGCGATCAGCCGGAACGGGTCGCCCATCCGCTCGAGCACCGCCGACCACAGCCGCTCGGGGGCCGCGCTGAACACGTCGGAGGGCGTGGCCGGCTCCGTGAACCAGGCCTCCTCCTCGATCTCGTCCTCGAGCTGGCCGGTGGCCCAGCCCGCGTAGCCGGCGAACACGCTGGCCCTGTTCACGGCCTCGTGCAGCTCATCCGGGTCGTCCGCGAACTCGAGCGACGCGATCGAGCCGCAGATCGCCCCGTCGCCCGGCTCCTCGTTGTGGTCGGCCAGTGCGATCACGGTCTCCGGCTGCACCGGCCCGCCCAGGAAGATCGGCTCGTCGTCGAGCAGCACGGCGCGCAGGTCGGGCACCGCTTCGCGCGCCTCGGTGTCGGAGGGACGGTTCAGCACCACGCCGATGGCGCCGTCCGGCGTGTGCTCGAGCAGCAGCACGACGGTGCGCCGGAAGTTGGGGTCAAGCAGGGTCGGCGCGGCGATGAGCAGATTGCCCTTGAGCGACTCGTGCTCCATGCTTGCATGTTACGGCTGTGCGACCAGGGTGGCGCCGTCCGGCGGGTCGTGGAGGAGCCCCTGAGCCTGCATCCAACGGCCGAACCGCGTCCACGCGGCGGCGTCCGGCGCGCGCACGTCGAGCAGCGGCAGCGTCTCGCGAACGGACAGCGAAAGCGCATCGAGGTAGTCCCGTGAGGCGTGCCGCCGCATGACGGCGAGCGCGGCCGACGGGTGCGCCTTCGCGTATGCGGTGCCGGCGGCCAGCCCTGCCACGAACCGGCGCACGGTGTCGCGGTAGCCGGCGTCATCCCGCAGCCGCTCGCTGTTGGCAACGACGACCAGCTCGTCGTACTGGGGAACGCCGTAGCGGTCGACCGGGAAGACGACCGGATCGACGCCGCGCGCGGCGAGCTGGGCTCCCTCGATGTTGCGGTAGACGCCGACGACGGCGTCGACCTTGTGGGCGAGCAGCGCGGGGACGAGGTTGAACCCGACGGTCACGCGGTTCACGTCGTGCGCCGGGTCGAGGCCGGCATGCCGCAGGACGGTGTCGAGGTAGGCGTTGGTCGAGTCGCTGCCGTCCACGCCGATCGTCTTTCCGCGCAGGTCGGCCGGGGTCGTGATCCCCTCCCCGCCGCGCGCGATCACCGAGTTGAGCGCCCGCGGCACGATCGTCGCCACGGCCACGACCGGAGCGTGCTGCTGCTGGGCGAAGAACAGCTCGGGCTCGTAGGAGATGCCGAGGTCGGTGCGCCCGGCCGCGACGTACTTGATCGGATCGGAGACGTCGGTCGGCTGGTGAGGCGTGACGTTCAGGCCGTGGCCTGCGAAGAAGCCGCGGTCGATGGCTGTGTAGATCCCGACGTGATCGGGGTTCGGGTACCAGTCC
>DASQYY010000092.1:0-5860 GCA_035638975.1 Gaiellales bacterium | reverse complement strand
TCCCAGCTGCTCCGCCGTGTGGCGCGCGAGCCGCGCGACCTCCTCCGCGTGCTCCTGCGGGATGCCCTCCCGCAAGCTGCAGGCGTATGCCAGCGCGCGGGCCAGCTCCATGGCGTCGGGAGCCGCATGCGCCGGGGTGGTGACGCGGGCGTCGCCGGGGAGGATCGACACCCGGTTTCGGCCGCGGTGCTTGGCGTCGTACAGGCAGCTGTCCGCCCGCTCGAGCAGCGAGTCCAGCGTCGTGCCATGCGTCGGGGCAAGCGCCCCGCCGACCGAGATGGTGAGGTCGAGCTCGCTGTCCTCGTGTGCGATCGGGGAGTCGCCGACGATCGCACGGAAGCCCTCCGCGCGGCGGAGCAGCTCGTCCTCCGTCACGACGCCGGGCAGCAGGATCGCGAACTCCTCACCGCCCCACCGCGCCAGGCAGTCTCCCCGCTCGAGAGCCGCGGTCAGGCGGCGGGCAAGGCCGATCAGGACGGCGTCCCCGATGGCATGGCCGTACGCATCGTTGATCTGCTTGAAGTGGTCGGCGTCCAGCAGCAGCAGGCCGCAGCCGTCCGGGGTCGCCGCCAGCGTCTCGCTCGCGATCTGCGCGAAGTGCCGCCTGTTGAACGCGCCGGTCAGCTCATCGGTCGCGGCTCGCACCTCGGCCTCGGCCCGGGCGCGCTCCAGCTCACGGTGGGCCTTCCGCATGTCGCTCATGCTCCGCTGCAGCTCGTCCTCCAGCCGCCGACGCTCGGTCACGTCGGACACGATGCCGCTCACCTCGAACGTGCCGTCGGGCCGGGTGCGGCATGCGGCCCGGTCGTTGACCCAGCGGGTGACGCCGTCGGCGCCGATCAGGCGATAGGTGACGTCGGAGTCTTCGCCGCGGGTGAGCGCCTGGTTGAAGGCGTCGTAGGCGGCACGGTCATCGGGGTGGACGGCCGCGTCCCAGTTCACCATGTCCGGGTCGGGCTCGGCGCCGCCCAGCAGCCGGTCGCCGCCGGGCCCCTGGAACAGCTCCTCGAGATGCCCATCCTGATGCGCGAGCGCGAGGTAGACGTGCGCGCCGACCACGTCGAGCATGCTCGTGAACCGCCCGCTTGCCTCGTCCAGCCGCGCGGCGGCCTCCTCGCGGGCGGTGATGTCGGAGATGATGCCCTCGACCAGCAGGCTCCCATCCGGGGTGCGGCGGGGACGGGCGCGGTCGCGGAGGATGCGCGTGACGCCGTCCAGCCCGATGAACCGGTAGGTGACCTCGGCGTCCTCGCCCTCCAGGAGTCGGCGGTTGAATGCCTCGTACTGCGCCCAGTCCGCAGGCGCGATGCGCGACTCCCAGAATCGCCCGGTCTCGGTGTCCTGCGGGAACACCCCGCCGACCAGGTGATCCATCGACGACATCGACGCGTGATGGACGTAGCGCCCGTCGGCTGTGATCTCGCCGGCGTAGATGTGCTCCTCGAACATGTCGAGGACGCGGGCCAGCTGCACCTCGCGTTGGTGACCGCCTGCGAATCGGCTCACGAGCCGCTGCGCAACCCGTCGCAGCCCGTCCGCGCGACCGCGGGCAGGCGCGGCGGGCTGATCCTCGCGTGGGGGCAGAGCGGCCATGGCCTTCACCGTGTCATCGGTGCGAGGCGGCGCGCTCTTTAATGCCCTGCAATGGCCGATGATCCGGCCGCTCGCCTATCCTGGCGGTGCGAACGGCGTTCGGCGAGAGGAGTGAAGGACGATGGTGGCGATGTCGTCGCCGGTAGCCGGCGTCGAGCCCAGAGCGTTCTGGGCGCATTTCGAGGAGATCACGCGCATCCCCCGGCCCTCGGGCGGCGAGGCGGCGATGGTCGAGCACGTGCGCGCCTGGGCGGCCGGCCTCAGCTTCCCGGTGGAGCAGGACGCGGCCGGAAACGTCGTCGTCCGGGTGCCCGCGACTCCCGGCCGCGAGGGCGCGCCGACCGTGATCCTGCAGGGCCACCTGGACATGGTCTGCGAACGTCGCCCCGACAGCCCCAACGATCCGGCGCAGGGGCGCATCGAGCTCGTGCGCGACGGCGAGTGGCTGAAGGCCGACGGCACCACGCTGGGCGCCGATGATGGAGTCGCGATCGCCGCCATGATGGCGCTGGCGGAGGACCCGGCCCTGCCGCACGGGCCGCTCGAGCTGCTGATGACCGTGGCCGAGGAGGTTGGCCTGGAGGGAGCGAACGCCCTGGACGGGTCGATGCTGACCGGGTCGGTGCTGCTCAACCTCGACAGCGAGGAGGACGGGCGGCTGACGGTCGGCTGCGCGGGCAGCACGGATACCTGGATCCACATCGAGCGGCCGCGATCCCCGGTGGGCGGAGGCGCCACGGCGCTCGCCGTGACGGTCAGCGGCGGCCTCGGCGGGCATTCGGGAAGCAACATCGCGCTTGGCCGCTCGAACGCGATCAAGCTCCTCGGCCGTGCATTGCGCCAGGCGCAGGCCGCCGCGCCGTTTCGGCTGGGCTCGCTGGACGGGGGGAGAAGTCGCAACGCGATCGCGCGTGACGCGGTGGCGGTTGTCTCGCTGGCCCCGTCCGAGGTCGCGCAGTTCAGGCGTGTGATGGACGCTGTCGCGTCCGAGGTTCGCGATGAGTTCGCCCGGACGGACGCCGGCGTGACGATCTCCGTCGAGGCGGCGCCCCCCGCGAGCGACGCCTGGTCGACCGCGGATACGGCGGTGCTGCTCGACGCGGTCGCGCTGGTGCCGACGGGGCCGCTCGCGATCAGCCCGGACTTCGACGGCCTGGTCGAAACGAGCACGTCGCTCGGCGAGGCGATCACCGAGGGAGAGCGGTTGACCCTCCACAGCCTGTCGCGGTCGTCCAACGATTCCGCCGTACCGGCGGTGATCGCGACGCTGGACGCGGTTGCCCGGGTGACCGGCGGGCGGCTCGAGGTGAAGCGGAACCACGGCGCGTGGCGCCCGAAGCTGGACTCGGCGGCGCTTGCCGCGGCGGCGCGGGTGTTCGAGCGCGCATTCGGAGCGGAGCCGATCGTCACGGCGACGCATGCCGGACTCGAGCCGGCGGTGATCGGCGACAAGGTGCCGGGACTCGACATGCTGTCGCTCGGCCCGGAGATCCAGTTCCCGCACTCGCCCGACGAGCGGATCAGCGTCCCGACGGTGGAGCGGTTCTGGCGGCTGCTGGTCGGACTCCTGGACGAGCTGTCGGCGACGGGCTGAGTCGCGTGCCTCGCTGCTAGGGGATCCGGAAGAGCGTCTCGCAGTTGGCCGCGGTGTCGATCCAGGCGCCACCATTGCAGGTGTCCGTGCCCGGGCCGCCATCCAGCAGGTCGGCGCCGCGTCCTCCCCGGAGCAGGTCGTTACCACCTTCTCCAAACAGGTGATCGGATCCGGCCCCGCCGTCGACGGTATCGGCGCCGCGGCCGGAGCAGACCACGTCGTTTCCGCCGCCCGCGTTGATCGTGTCGTTGCCGCTTAGGGCGACGATCACATCATCGCCGGGCGTCCCCGTCAGGATGTCAGATCCACGCGTCCCGGTGATCGTGGCCAGGTGCCCCGCGCACAGCGGGCGCACGAAGGTGCGGAAGAACAGGTCGTATGTCGGCTCGATGCGCCAGCCGTCGGCGTTCAGGTCGACCAGATGCCCGCGGGTGTACTCGTTGTCAACCGAGCCGTCCCAACCACCGGTGCTGTCGGGTCCCACGTAGTTGACGATGATGGCGTATTCCTGCCCGGCATCGACGTGGATGGGCGTTGCGAATGTGATGCGTTGCGCCATCGAACTGCTCGACCGGTTGAGCACTGTCGCACCCAGTTCAGTGGAACCGGGCGTGCCGTCCACCACGGGGCGAATGGCCACACGGAGGTCGCTGAGCGGCTGCGCGGTGCTGGCCCCAACTGACACGTTGACGCCCGTCAGGTCGCCAGATAATCCAGCTGTGAACGTCTGGCCGACGTAGACGCAACACTGATTGATGGCCGCACTGAGGTTGGAGTTCGTGGGGCTCGGCGTCAACGACTGGTCGACGACCGACGCAGGCATCGCAGGCGACGCCGGTACCGCCTGCGCGTTGGACACCAGGCCTGCCGCGCCGACAAGCCCAACCACGATCGCGAACATCATTCGCGGAATACGCATTGTTTCCCCCCACGTCTCAGGTCGTTGCGTACTCTCTCAACGCGGCGAGTGACCAGCATCAGTGATTACCCGGATTGCCTTCCCAATGTCGTTGGCTCGACGTGGTCAGCCACGGGAGGCAGGCGCGGCGGAGGGTCGTCGGCCGAGTGGCCCGCTGGGTTGGCGGCGGACTCGAGCCCGCCGGGCCCGGCGGCCCTTTGTGACCCTCCTCGCCGTCAGCGTCGACGCCTTCGTGACCGCGCACTGGAGGTGATACCCTCACTGCTGTCAGCTCCAGCCCGCCGGCTGACGGATGTTCTGGCCCCAACGCCTGGTCAGCGATGCGAGCGCGTGTGCCGTCAACGCCGATCGACAGCAAGGGGGTGCGGGATGGAGCGAGCATGGTGCAATGCGTGCCAGGCCGATACCTCGCATCACAAGGTGGGCCTGACCGAGAGCCGCGGCGACTTTGTCCTGCTGGTGTGTGACAAGTGCGGACGCCTGGCCCGCCGGAGCAAGCGGTCGCTGCTTCGGGCGTGAGAGACCGGTTTGCGGCCCGCTGGAGGGGGGACAGGCCGCAGGACGCGGGACCCAGTTTGGCCGCCGGGCAGGCACAGGCTGATCCTGATCGCTCGGCGATTGGAACCGTTCACCAGGAGGTTGTCGTGGACAGCGTGACGGTATGGAAATTTGATTCGCCGGGTGGCGCCACCGGTGCCGCCGCGAGGCTCGATACCTTGGCCAAGGAAGGTGCGGGCAATATCGTCGACGGCGCCGTGGTGGAATGGGCGCAATCCCAGCGGAAACCCCGGCTGAGCGTCTTTCGGGGCTCATCTGCACGAACGTCGGCTCTCTGGAGTTGGCTGTTCGACCAGGTGTTCACACCTGCGGCGCCTCCATCGCCGGTGCAAGGCGCCCCGTCGCAGATCGCGCGGGCACTCGAGCAGGCGGATATCGGGGACGAGACGATCACACGCCTGCGCGGCGAAGCGAGCCAGGGCAGCTCATTCCTGTTCCTGGTATCCCAGCCGGGGAACCGCGATCGGATTCTGGAATCGTTCGGCGGCCCGTCGCGCTACCTGCACCTTCTGCACTCCAACCTGCCGCTGGATCAAGAAGCGGAGATGCGCGCAGCCTTCAGCCGCGATGCGGGCGGTGGAGGCAGCCCCTAGGCGAGGGCAGGCCGCGTTCCGTTTCGGTTCACGGCCATCGGCGGCCACAACGAAGCAGCCCCGGGGTCGCCACCGCGCCGATGATCCACGCGCTCAGCTGAGCTGCGCGGCGGTGCGGCCGTGGCAGTGCTTCCATTTGCGGCCGGAGCCGCAGGTGCATGGCTGGTTGCGGCCGCGCTTGGCGTCTTCGGCGGCGTAGAGCGCCACGATGTCGGCGGGTGCCGCGCCGTGTTGGAGGCGTTGGGTCATGAGGCGCATGGGGCGGTCGATGTGGTGGAAGAACGCCTTGTAGCCGGCGCACAGGTAGTTGAGGCCGGGATCGCCGTCGGGCGTTTCGATGAAGCGGTCCTTGGGGCAGCCGCCGTGGCAGGCGAAGCGGACGTCGCATGTCTGGCAGAAGCGGGGGAGGGTGTCTCGTTTGTCGAGCCCGAACTGGTGCTGCTGGCTGCTTGCGACGAGGTCTTGCAGGTGCGTCTCGCGGATGTTCCCGAGCTTGTACTTGGGTTCGACGAAGTGGTCGCAGCTGTAGACGTCGCCGGTGTGCTCCATCGCCAGGGCCAGGCCACACGTCTCCGTGTGGATGCAGAGGCTGGGCGGCTCGCC
>DASQYY010000091.1:0-2193 GCA_035638975.1 Gaiellales bacterium | reverse complement strand
GCCAGCTTGCACTCCAGATCGTGGGGAGTGCGCACCGGATACCCGGCCTGCCACTGGCCCGCGATCTCCGTCAGCCGGATGCAGTACATGAGGGTCTGGATGTCGCGTCGGTCGAGCATACGGTCACCACGTCGTCGTTCGACGGGGCGCCGAACATCCCCTGCTTGGGGTAATCACCGAACCGGCTGCCCGTCCGGAACAAGCTGGTAAAGTGCGCCGCGCAGATGATCAAGGTTCTCACTGCAGCGCTCGTCGGCACCATCATCGGCATCATCGTGATGGTCGTCGTGATCGCCCTCTCCGGCACAGACACCAGCGGCGCGTCGAGCGTCGGCCTCGGCAGCCTGCCGGTGTCGACCTATTCCGCGAGCTCGTCCAGCTCCACCTCGTCGAGCACGCCGACGAGCGGCGGCAGCAGCAGCAGCTCCGGCGGCGGAGTGAGCGGTGATGCGAACGCCGGCAAGGCCGTCTTCACCTCGGCCGGCTGCGCGGGCTGCCATACGCTGTCCCAGGCGGGCGCGACCGGGGCTGTCGGCCCCAACCTGAACACGGCCATCAAGGGCGACGCGGGCAGCACGCCGCTGGCGGCGTTCATCAAGGAGTCGATCGTCAACCCCGACAAGGTGATCGCCAAGGGCTACACCGCCGGCGTGATGCCGAGCAACTTCGGCAGCACCCTGTCGAGCAGCGACATCAACAACCTTGTCGCGCTGATCATGTCCGGCCAGTAGCCGCGGCGAGCCCTGCGGAGCGTCTGGTAGCGTCAGCGGCATGACGGTCGCCGAGCAGACACGCGTGCGCACCGGCGCCGACGCGCTGGTGGCGGCGCTCGAGGCGCACGGCGTCGAGATCGTCTTCGGGATTCCCGGCCAGCATGCCCTCAGCCTCTGGGAGGCCCTGCATGGGTCGTCGATCCGCGCCGTGGTCGTGCGCCACGAGCAGGCCGCGGCCTTCGCCGCCGTCGGCTACGCGCGCACCAGCGGACGGGTCGGCGTGTGCATCACCAGCACGGGGCCAGGCGCGTTCAACGCGTTCGCCGGGATGGGGGAGGCGGACGCGTCGAGCCTGCGTGTGCTGCACATCACCACCCAGGTGCCGAGCGACGCGGGGGAGCGGGGCTGGATGCACGAGACGGCCGGCCAGACGGGCGCGTTCACGGCGGTCACCCGCCATCACGTGCGCCCGCAGACGCCGGCTGCGCTCGCCGCGGCGGTCGACGAGGCACTGGCTGCGATCACCTCACGTCCCGGCCCGGCGATGATCGAGGCCCTGACCACAGTGCTGACCGCACCGGCGGAGCGCGTGGAGCCACGTGTCACGCCGATCGCGCCTCCCGCCCCGGATCCGGCAGCCGTGGAGCGCGTTCGCGAGATGCTGGCCGGCTCCCGGGCGCCGCTCATCTTCGCCGGCGGCGGAAGCCGCCTCGCTGCCGACCGCGTCCTGGCTCTGGCCGAGGAGCTGGACGCCCCGGTGGTCACGAGCTTCAACGGCAAGGGCGTCATCCCGCCCGGCCATCCCCTGCACGCGGGCTCCTCGCTCGAGGAGCCGTCGGTGCGCCGGCTGGTCGCATCCAGCGACGCCTGCGTCGCCCTGGGCACGCGCTTCGCAGAGGAGTACACCTGCCACTGGGCGGTGGAGTTCCCTCGGGCGCTCGCGCAGGTCGACCTCGACGCCGCGCGGATCGGGCGCAACTACCCCGTGCGCGAGGGCGTGATCGCGGATGTCGGCCTGTTCTGCGACGCGCTGCTGGCCGGCGATCTGCGCGCCGGTGACCGTGACGGGGCCGCAGAGGCGCGCGCCGCGCTGGCCGGACGGCAGTCCGAGGTGGCCGCCCATGGGTTCGAGGCCGAGCGCGAGCTGATGCATCAGCTCGATGTCGCCCTCCCGGACGACGCGATCGTCGTCGCCGACATGACCATCCAGTCCTACTGGGGAGTGCTCTATCTGGATGCTCGGCGGCCGGGCGGGTTCGCGTACCCGATGAGCGGCGCGCTCGGCTCCGGCATCCCGACCGCGCTCGGGGCGGTCGCCGCGAACCCCGGCTCACCGGTCGTGGTGCTGGTGGGCGACGGCGGCTTCCTGATGGGCGGCCACGAGCTGGCGACGGCACAGCAGAACGGCCTCAACATGGTTGTCCTGTTGGTCAACGACAGCTGCTTCGGTGTGCTCAAGAACTACCAGATGTCGGCGTAC
>DASQYY010000090.1:0-7818 GCA_035638975.1 Gaiellales bacterium | reverse complement strand
CAGCAGCTCCCGCAGCTCCTCCGCCTGGCGCGAATCCGGATGGGCGGACAGCGCCCGCTCGACCGCGCGCTCGACGCGCGCCGGCAGGCTCTCCTCGAGCGCGGCGGCGGTCGAGCGAAGCTCGTCGACATGGGTCTCGGCGCGGGCGAGGATCGTCCGCAGGTCGGGCATGGTGGGACGGGCGTCGGCAGGCTGGTCGGCCGGCCCCTCGGCGCCTTCCCCGCGGGCTCTGGCACGCAGCTCCTGGATGCGGCGGTAGAGCTGGGCCTCGGCCTCTTCCATCGGCGTGCGACCGGTCTCCATCGCCGCCCAGTCTACTCCGCCACGTCCGGGGGCGTTGGTACGCTCGGTGGAGTCTTCGGGAGGTCGAGATGCACGCACACGACGACGACGTCAGCTACACCCGGATCATCGATCCCGCGCCCGCGGGCGAGGATCTGGCGGCGCCGCCGCGCGGCGATCGGCCGGCCCTGGTCTGGCGGCCGCGGCTGGGGGACGACCAGACCTACACGCTCGCCGGCAGGCTCACGCGCCTCGGCCGCCACGACGAGAACGACGTCGTCCTGGCCGGTCCCACGGTGTCGGCGCGCCATGCCACCGTCCGTGTCGAGCCGGTGGGGGTGGTGCTCGAGGACGAAGGCAGCCTGAACGGCACCTTCGTCAACGGCGAGCGGATCGAGCAGCGGCTGCTGGAGGAGGGTGACCGGATCCAGATCGGCCCGCACCTGCTGCTGTTCGTCCCGGCTGTCTGAGATGACTGGTCGATATCTCTCGCGAGCCTGGCCGCTGTGTATTGTCAGTTGAGAGCGAGCGTCGGGGTGCTGCGGCTGCGAACCGTCGCCTCGCGGCGTCCTCGGTCGCGCCAATATTCCCGATATTGGCGCTCCCTGCCATTCGCGATCTGCGTGATCGCAGATCGCTCATGACCGGTGCAAGGCGTCCGCCTTGCACCTTGCGCGGCTCGGTGCTCGCCGCCCAGGACATCGCGGAGACATCGATCAGTCATCTTCGTCGGTGTACTGGAGCTCAGCCCATGACGGGACGGGCGCCAGCTCGACGAGCGGCACCTGGTCGCTCGGCATCCGGTACGCGAAGCTGCCCGAGCCCTCGTCGAACGAGACGTCCAGCAGGCCGGCCTTGACGCGATGATCGAGCCAGGCGCCCCGGAACACCAGCTTGCGGAGCCAGTAGGTGAGCGGTTCGGGGTGGAGCTCATCCAGCTCCCGGGCGCAGTCCTGGAGGTGCTCCCCGAGGGCGCTGCGCGGCTCGGAGACGCGGCCGGTGGCGGCCAGCTCGACGAGATCGTCCGCCTCTTCATCGCCGAGGTCGCGCGGTGGGACGAGCTCGAGCCGGACGGCGGCCGCCACCACGCGTTGCGTGAAGTCGGTGCGCGAGAAGGCGTAGCGGTAGTCGAGGAACTCGACCACGAAGTCGTCCCCGGAGTGGTAGTCCGCGTCCACGGAAAGGAATTGTAGGTGCCTCGTATCCGGCTGGAACGCGGCCCGGTGGTGTGTGAGAACGGCGTGCTTGCGACCAGCTCGTGGGCGCGCACGAAGGGCCTGCTCGGCCGTGCGAGCATCGGCGACGACGAGGGGCTGTGGATCCAGCCCACCAGCTCCATCCACATGTGGTTCATGCGGTTCGCGATCGACGTGATCTGGGCGGCCGAGGACGGCCGCGTGCTGAAGGTGATCGAGAACCTGAAGCCGTGGCGGATGAGCTTCTGCCGCGGCGCGAAGGTCGCGCTGGAGCTGCCGGTGGGCGCGATCCCGCGCACCGGCGCCGAGGTGGGGGACTACCTCGTGATCGAGCGGTAGCTCAGCCGCGCGCGGCTACGCCCCGAGCGCCTGCTTGATCTTGGCGATCGCGGCAGCCTCCACCTCGTCGCCGCCCTTCGCTGCGGCGGACACCGACTGGGCCACGTCGACGACGAAGTTCTTGTAGGCGTCGAGCTCGTCCGGTGCCTTCTGCTGCAGGGTGGCGACGGCTCCCTGCAGCGCGGCGATCGTCGCCTGCTCGACCTCGGTCGGATTGTCCCGCACGCTGAAGCCGGTGCCCTTCTCGCCGGCCAGGTCGCGGACGAGCAGGCGGTCGCTGCGCTGGTGAGCATCGGCCAGGTGCTTCGCGAGCGCCTGCGCCTCCTTGAAGCTGTCCCAGAAGCCGCGGTCACTCATCGCCACCAGCATCCCGGCACCCGTCACGCCGGTGTGCAGCTGATCCCACTCGGTCTCGCTGAAGTCGGTCTTGGTTGCCATCTCGCCTCCTGTCGGGAACGGCCGGACGTTACGGCGCAGGCTACCCCCGCCGTCTCATCCCGGCGGCGGGATCTTTGACCCGCCCCGGCAGTCGCATGGCTCAGATCCATCGACGGTTGGGCGGTTCGGATGGATCATCACTTCCCGAACAGAAATCGGCGAAAAGTGCAACGAATCCTGTGACACACCTTCCAATCCAACGATTTGTGACCTAGCATGCGGAATGTGCCCACGGCGGCGGGTGCATCGGACAACCCCGCCGGATGGGCTGAGGCCCACCCCCGCGATCCGGCCGACCAAGGAGCCATCACCATGGCCGGATCGACCGTGCTCGTCGTCGACGACGAGCCCCGCATCGTGCAGTTTCTCGAGGAGAACCTGCGGGCGGATGACTACTCAGTGCTCACTGCCTCCGACGGGGAGGCGGCGCTCGAGGTGCTCTCCCGCTCGCGCCCGGACATGATGCTGCTCGACGTGGTGCTGCCCGGGATCAGCGGCATCGACGTGTGCCGGCAAGTTCGGGCCGGGGACATCGTCAACGATCCGTGGGATCCCGACCTGCCGATCATCATGCTGAGTGCGAAGGCCGAGCACACCGATCGTGTGCGCGGGCTGTCCCGGGGTGCGGATGATTACGTCACGAAGCCGTTCCACTACCCGGAGCTGCTGGCCCGCATGTCCGGATTGCTGAAGCGCGCCAACCGCATCGACGAGCGCCACAAGCTGGTGATCGGAGAGCTGGTCGTCAACACCCTCTCCAAGGAGGTCACCGTCGGCGGGGTGGCCGTTCACCTGTCCGTGAAGGAGTTTCAGCTGCTGTCGACGCTTGCCGCGCAGCCGGAGCGCGTCTTCTCCAAGCAGGAGCTGCTCGAGCAGGTGTGGGGCTTCAAGTCGCCCGGCCGCACCCGCACGCTGGACTCCCATGCGAGCCGGCTCCGCCAGAAGCTGGGGCAGTGCTCCGACCGCTCGTGGATCGTCAACACCTGGGGCCACGGCTACCGGGTCTGCGCGCCTGAATGACCTCCACGTCGTACTGGCTTCGGCTGGCGACGCCGTTCGCAGCCATCGTCGCCGTCGTGGTCGCGGTTGCCTCGCTCCGCAACGACCCTGAAGAGTTGGTGGTCGTTGCCGGAGTCGCACTCGCGGCCACGATGGTGACCAGTGCCGTCCAGGCCCGTCGGGTGGTGTCGCTCGTCCACGATGTCGGTGCGTTCGCGGATCTGCTCGCGGCCGGCGAGTACGACGCGAGGGTCACACCGGCCGGCATTCCGGAGATCGACGCCCTGGCGCACAGCGTGAACGGGATGGCCGATCGTCTCGCCCGTGAGGGGCATGCTCGCGCCAGCTTCATCGGCAAGGTGTCCCATGAGCTGCGGACGCCGCTGACGGTGATCAAGGGGTATGTGTACACGTTGCAGCGCGCGGAGGACGACCCGTCCAAGGCGGCCAAGCTGGAGGTCATCAACGGCGAGTGCGAGCGGCTCGCGTACCTGGTGGAGGATCTGCTCGAGCTGTCGCGCGCGCAGGCCGGCGAGCTGCGGATCTCGGCCGACACGTTTCCGCTGAGGGAATGCGTCGAGGAGGTGGCGGAGCGCCTGCGCGGCATCGCTGCCGAGCGGAATGTGTCCATCGACGTTGCCTGGACATGCAACGGTTCGCAGGTGATGGGCGACGAGAACCGCGTCCGTCAGGTGTTCGCCAACCTCCTGACCAACGGCATCAAGTACGCCCCGCCCGGCACCGTTGTCCGTGTCGAGACCGAGACCGCCGGCGATGGCGTCGAGGTCTCGGTGTGCGACGCCGGCCGAGGCATCGCCCCGGACGCGCTTCCGCACGTCTTCGACGAGTTCTACCAGGCACCTGACGGGTCACTGCCGGGCGCCGGCCTCGGTCTCGCTGTGGCCCGAGAGCTGGTGGAAGCCCACGGCGGTGAGCTGCGGGTCTCGAGCGAGGTGGGCGAGGGTACGCGGTTCACCGTCGTCCTGCCCGCCTGGGAGGAGCGGACATGAGCAGCGCTCAGGCGGAACGGCGGCTTCGGCTCGCGCATGTCGCTCAGGTCCCGCCGGTGACCGTCGTCCTCGGAGACGACCACGATGCCGCCACCGGTGACTCACTGGTACTTGTGCGACCCGGCGACGCGCTCGTTCCGCCGGCCCGGCTCGGGCCTCGCCGGTTGGCAGTTCAGCTCGCCGTGTCGGGGCTGGCGATCCGGTACCTCCATCGCCTGCTGGAACAGGCGGCGGCGACCGGCTGGGAGCTCGACGCCATGGCCGCATTGGCGTCCGAGCTGGAGCGGCGCTGCGCGTACCTGATCGCCGTCGCCGGCCGGCTGCCACTCCAGCCAGGGCTGGCTCGCTCGAGTCGGCGCCGCCCGCGCGCTGCCCTCTGGCATTCGGGAGTCTGGGTGTACGGCGCACCTGCGAATGACCTGGCCGAGCAGCTGGCGGCAGGTGCCCGCGTCCGCGGGGATGCGCTCTTTGCATCGTCCTTCGGGTCGACGCATCGACGGAGCCCGCGCAGGCTCGTCGCCACGCTCGCCCGAGAGGGTGTTGCCGTCCGCGAGGTGGGTGGGCGGATGCCCGCCGGCATGAACAGCCCGTGGGTGATCGAGGCGCTGGCGGTGCCGCGCCTCACCGCGGAGCACCTCGGTGCTCTTCGCGAGCGGTTCGCCGCCGCGCCCCGCTGCGAGTGGTGCGCCCTCCCGGTGATCGGCGCAGGCTGCCGCCGATGCGCTGCCGGAGCGCTGCGATGAGCCGCCACCGCCGGCGCAGCCTGATGTTCGCCGCTGCCGCCGTTGGCCTCCTCGCGCTGACGTTCCTCATCGGAGGGGGCCATCACGCACAGCCGGAACCGCCCATGCGGCAGGTCGTCCAGCTGCGGCGGCCGCTGGCCCCCGGCCAGCGGATCACGGCCGCGGATCTCAGCACCCTCGAGATCCCGGCCACCTGGGCTGATCCCCATCAGCTGAACGATCCGTCGGCGGTGATCGGTCGGCCGGTCTCGGTTCCGCTGCCCGCCGGTTCCCCGTTGATGGACGCCGAGTTGTCCCCCGACCCCGGCCCGGCCGCGACACGGGAGGTGACCCCTCCGCCTCGATGACGCGGCCGGGCTCCCGCTGGATCCGCCGGACGGCATGACGGCCGACCTCTACCTGGTCGAGGCCGGCCGTCCGCCGGACGTGTCGGTCGTGCTTCGGGGAGCGTTCGTCGTCAGCTCGAGCCGGTCTGACGGGGTGACCACCGCCACGCTGCGCGTCGCGCGGGCGGATGTCCCCGTCGTGATCGAGGCGGAGGGCAGGGGCAGCCTGCGGCTGGTGGGCAGGGGCGCGCGGTGAGCGTCGAGCGGCGCTGCCTGCTGATCGGGGCCGACGCGGCGGTGACCGCCTCGGTTGCGGCCGCCATCGATGCGGCTCCCGGGCTGTCGACCGTCGGCGCGCTTGAGCCGGCGGCGGCGCTCTCGGGGGTGCGCCCCGCGGCCGACGCTGTGCTGGTGTGCGACGGGTCCGGGCAGCCGGCCCTGGAGGTGGGAGCGGCGCTGATCCGAGGCGGCATCGAAAGCCCGGTGATCCTCCTCACCCGGTCGGTCGATCTTGGCACCTACCGCGCCGCGCTCGCGCTCGGAGCCCGTGGGCTGATCGGCCTGCCGCCCGACTCCGCCGAGCTGCGGGCCGCGGTGATCGATGCCGCCGCCTCGCCGGTCCGTCGCGAGCCTCACGGGCCCGGATCGGGCTGCGCCGTCGTCCTATCGGGCGCCAAGGGCGGATGCGGCACCAGCTCCGTGGCCGTGGCGCTCGCGCTCGCAGCGGGTGGCATGCTGATCGATGTCGCAGGCGGGTTCGACGATGCCGCGCTTCGGTTCGGCTGCGCGCCCCGCCGCACGCTCGCAGACGTCGCCGGGCTCGGCGATGCGCTTGGAGGGGAGGCCCTGCGCTCGCTTGCCGTCCGCCATCAGTCTGGCCTCCGGCTGGTCGCCCGCCCGCAGGGGCCCGGAACCGGTACGGTCATCTCGCCTTCCCTCGCGCAGGCGCTGGTGCGGGAGGGTCGTTCGGCGGCGCCGCTCGTCGTGCTGGACTCGGGCGTGGCCGGTGGCGACCTCGGCCCGTCGCTCGCTCAGCCCGCCGACCGGGTGCTGATCGTGACGACGCCCGATCAGCTGTCGGTCGACTGCGCCTGCCGCGCCGTGATGTGGCTCGAGGCCGGCGGCGTCCCGGCGCCGTCCATGGGGCTGGTGGTGAACAGGTGGTCGAAGTGGGAGGACCTGACGCTCCGCGGCATCGAGCGGCGTGCGGGCGTGCCCTTGCTCGCGGTCGTGCGAGAGGGAGAGCTCGCCGGGTCGCTGCCCCGGCCGCCCGGCTCGCTGGCCGCCATGGCCGCAGACCTGCAGGGCGCATGACGGAGCCCGCGTCGCTCATCTCGAGGTATCGCGACCGCGTGCGGCGGGAGGTGGTCGAACAGGGTGCCGGAAGCGGCGATCCGCGGGCTGCGCTGGCGGCGCGGGCGCGGGAGCTGCTGCGCGGCGAGCTGCTTCCGGCCGGCGATGTCGACCGGGTCGTCGAGGCGATGCTGGATGATGCGCTCGGTGCCGGCCCGCTCGAGCCGCTGATGCGCGACCCGAACGTCACCGAGGTGATCGTCAACGGGCCCCGCCAGGTGTACGCCGAGCGAGGCGGCACGTTGCGCCGCGAGCCGATCGAGTTCGAGGATGCGGCGCACCTGCGCCATGTGATCGAGCGGATCGTCAGCGCCGTTGGTCGCCGTGTGGATGAGGCAAGCCCGATGGTAGACGCACGGCTGCCGGACGGCAGCAGGGTCAATGCCGTGATTCCGCCCGTCGCCATCGACGGGCCGCTCCTCACCGTCCGCCGATTCGCTGCCGGCGGGCTCGGCGTCGACCAGCTGGTCGGTATGGGCTCGCTCGACGCCGCGCAGGCCCGTCTGCTGGCCCGCTGCGTGGAGGGGCGGCTCAACGTCGTGATCAGCGGCGGAACCGGCACCGGCAAGACCACGCTGCTGAACGCCCTGGCCGCCTTCATCCGCCCGGAGGAGCGCATCGTGACGGTCGAGGACGCGGCCGAGCTGCGGCTCGGGCAGCCTCACGTGGTCCGGCTCGAAACCCGCCCTCCGAATGTCGAGGGGCGTGGCGCCATCGACCTGCGTGCGCTGGTGCGAAACGCGCTTCGCATGCGTCCCGACAGGATCGTGGTCGGCGAGGTCAGGGGCCCGGAAGCGCTCGACATGCTGCAGGCGATGACCACCGGGCACGACGGCTCGCTGACGACGGTGCATGCCTCCTCCACCTCCGATGCGCTGCGCCGAATCGAGACCATGGTGCTCATGGCCGGCCTCGACCTACCGCATGCCGCGGTGCGCGACCACGTCACCGCGGCTGTGGACGTGATCGTCCAGCTCGTCCGCTCGCCGGATGGCATGCGGTCGGTTCGCGCCGTCGAGGGGCACGACCGCGAGCGCGGAGCCCTGCGGGAGCTGGACGTCGACCTGCTCGAGGATCTGCGGAGGAGCCGGTGCGGCGGCTGACATCCACCCTGGCCGACCGGCGCCGCCAT